>NZ_JBVHMF010000015.1:35605-184023 GCF_055558595.1 Streptomyces sp. NPDC025721
TTCCCAACCCCCTCCCCCAAAAGACCGCAGCCTCCTTCGCCGAAGAGAGACAGGAAAAAACAAAAAAAAGGGTTGGCCGTGCAGCCCCCCCCCCCCCCCCCCCCCACCTCTTTCCGGCCAGTGTCAGGCGCTCCGCGTCAGCGCGCGTATCCGGCCCAGCAGCGCCTGTACGGAGCTGTCGGCGACCGCCGCGACCTCGTCGTAGCCGAACCAGCGCAGATCCAGCGACTCGTCGCTGATCGCCTCGACGGCGCCCTCGGGGGCGACGACCGCGTACTGCACGTCCAGATGCCACGCGCAGGGCGTACGGTGCCGGTCCAGAGCCACCGGCTCGGGCCGCAGCAGGCCGAGACCGGCGATCCCGGACTCCTCCGCGCTCTCCCGCAGCGCCGCCCCGGCCAGGGTGGTGTCCTGCGGCTCGCAGTGGCCGCCGGTCTGGAGCCACATGCGCAGCTTGGCGTGCAGCGTCAGCAGGGCGCGCTCGCGCGGCGGGTCGACCACCAGCGCGCTCGCCGTGATGTGCCCGTCGGCGCACGCCTTCCACATGCCGTCGGGATACGCCGCCAGGTGCGCCAGATACTCCTCGCGCAGCCGCTCCTGCCCCTCGTCGGGCGCACTCCACCGCTCCAGGACGCCGACCGCGTCCGCGTGCAGAAGGCTCACTTGCCGGAGTCGCCGTCCTCGTCGGGGTTCTCGCCCTTGTCGGCCGCGTCGCCGGGCGCCTCGGGCTTGCGGTCGCCGCCGCTCGCGGCCTCGCCGAGCATCTTGTCCAGCTCGGAGAAGTCGACGCCCTCGCTGTGCACGAAGCCGTCCGGGTCGTCCAGGTCGGCGGCGGTCGGCAGCATGTCGGGGTGCGCCCACAGGCCGTCGCGGCCGTCGACACCGCGGGCGTCGGTCAGCGAGGCCCACAGCCGGGAGGCGTCCCGCAGCCTGCGGGGCCGCAGCTCAAGACCGATCAGGGTGGCGAAGGTCTGCTCGGCGGGACCGCCGGTGGCGCGGCGGCGGCGCAGCGTCTCGCGCAGCGCGCCCGCGGACGGCAGGTGCGGGGCGGCGGCCTCGTGCACGACCGCGTCCACCCAGCCCTCGACGAGCGCGAGGGCCGTCTCCAGGCGGGCCAGCGCCGCCTTCTGCGCCGGGGTGTCCTCGGGCTGGAACATGCCCTGCTGAAGCGCTTCCTGAAGCTGCTCGGGCTGCGAGGGGTCGAGCTGCCCCACCGCCTCCTCCAGCCGCGCGGTGTCGACCTTGATCCCGCGCGCGTAACCCTCCACGGCGCCGAACAGATGCGCGCGCAGCCACGGCACGTGCGCGAAGAGCCGCTGGTGGGCGCTCTCGCGCAGCGCCAGGTAGAGCCGCACCTCCTCCTGCGGGACGCCCAGGCCCTCGCCGAAGGCGGTCACATTCGCGGGGAGCAGCGCCGCCTTGCCCGCCGGGCCAAGGGGCAGGCCGACATCGGTGGAGCCGACGACCTCACCGGCCAGGGTGCCGAGCGCCTGCCCGATCTGGGAGCCGAACATCGCGCCGCCCATCGAGCGCATCATCCCGATCAGCGGGCCGGACATGGCCTGCATCTCCTCGGGCAGCACATCGCCCATCGCCCCGGCGACGCGCTCGGCGACCGGGTCGACCAGTTCCTTCCACACCGGAAGCGTCGCCTCGACCCACTCCGCACGGCTCCAGGCCACCGCGGAGCCGGACCCGGACGGCAGCGAGGTGGCGCTGTCCAGCCACAGATCCGCCAGCCGTACGGCCTCCTCGACCCACGAGCGGTCGGCGCGGCCGACGGTCGCGTCCTTGACGCCGTCCTGGGTGCCCTGGGCGACCGTCTGGCGGGCGATGTCCTTGGCCATGTCCCAGTTCACCGGGCCGCCGTCGTAGGACAGCATCTGGCCGAGCTGCTGGAAGGCGGCCCCCAGGTCGTTGGGGTTGAGCGAGCCGAACATCGCCGCGAACGGGTTGTCGCCGGCGGCGCCGCCGCCGACGCCACCGAAGCCGAACGGGTTCGGCGCTCCGCCCTGGCCCCCTTCGCCCTTGTTCTTCCGGCCGTCGTCCCCGTCCTCGGGCTCCTCGGGAGGGACGCCGAATCCGAATGGGTTGTCACTCACGGGATTCCTCGGCTCTGTGTTGTGATGGGCTGGGGTTGTGTCGGGCTCGGTGTACGGGCAGTACCTCCAGCCTAGACACGTGTCAGGCAGGATGGCTGCGTACCGACGTCACGCCGATGGCGTGCGCCAGCCGCACCCGTACTTGAAACAACCGTGGGAGACACCCGGTGAGTTCCCCAGAAGGACACGTTCGCCCAGAGCGGAGCGCGGGCAGGGCCGCGTCGGGACCGGTGGTCGCGATCACCGGCGCCGCGTCCGGCGTGGGCCGCCAGCTGGCGCTCAGGCTCGTGGAATCCGACCAGGTCAAGAAGGTCGTGGCGATCGACGAACGGCGCGGTGACGTGCCCGGTGCGACCTGGCGGGTGCTCGACGTGCGGGACCCGGTCATCGCCGACAAATTGCGCGGCGCGGACGTCGTCGTCCACCTCGCGCTCGACCTGGACCTGGAATCCGACGCCAAGGCGCGGTCCGCGTTCAATGTGCGCGGTACGCAGACCGTACTGACCGCCGCCGCTGCCGCGGGCGTGCACCGTGTGGTGCTGTGCACCTCGGCGATGGTCTACGGCGCCCAGGCCGACAACGACGTGCCGCTCGCCGAGGACGCCCCGCTGCGGGCCACCTCGGAGGCCAGCTTCGTGGACGACCTGCTGGAGATCGAACGGCTCGGCCGCCGCGCCCCGCGCGCCCACCCCGGCCTCAATGTGACGGTTCTGCGCCCGGCCGTCCTGGTCGGCGGCACGGACACCGCGCTGACCCGCTACTTCGAGTCGCCGCGGCTGCTGGTGGTGGCGGGCAGCAGGCCGTGCTGGCAGTTCTGCCACGTCGAGGACCTGGTGTCGGCGCTGGAGTACGCCGTCCTGGAGAAGGTCGACGGCGAGATGGCGGTGGGCTGCGACGGCTGGCTGGAGCAGGAGGAGATCGAGGAGCTGACCGGGATCCGGCGCATGGAGCTGCCCGCGGCCATCGCCTTCGGCGCCGCCGCCCGGCTGCACCGCCTCGGCCTGACCCCGTCGCCCGCGGGGGACCTCGCGTACACGATGCACCCGTGGGTGGTCAGCGGCAGCCGCCTGCACGAGGCGGGCTGGCGCCCGCAGTGGTCCAACGAGGAGGTGCTGGCCGAGCTGCTCGCCGAGGTCGAGGGCCGCAATTCGCTCGCGGGCCGCAGGCTCGGCCGCAAGGACGCCACGACGCTGGGCGCGGCGGGCGCCACGGTCGCGCTGGTCGGTACGGCGGCGCTGGTGCGCAGGGCCCGCAAGCGGCGCGGCCTCTAGATCCGATAGATCCGAAGGCGTGTCCGTCGCCCCGCGGCGGTGGAAGCCGCTTTCCGTATCGCGGGCATATGAGGCAGCATGTGCCGCATGGCATCCACGCACGACGAACACGCCGCCCCCGCCGACCGCGCCCGGGCCGCCGACGGTCCGATCCGGCTGCTCGCGATCCGCGACACCCCGCTGTCGCTGGACGAGGTCTTCGCCTCGGTCGGCGACGACGCGGCCGGCGGCACGGCGCTGTTCGTCGGGACGGTACGCGACCACGACGGCGGTTCGGCCGCCGAGGTCACCGGTCTGGCGTATTCGGCGCACCCCAGCGCGGAGGCCGAACTGCGCGGGATCGCCGAGAAGATCGCCGCCGACTACCCGGTACGCGCGTTGGCCGCCGTCCACCGGGTGGGTGAACTGCGGGTCGGCGACATCGCGGTGATCGTCGCCGTCTCCTGCCCGCACCGCGGCGAGGCGTTCGAGGCCAGCCGCCGCTTCATCGACGACCTCAAGAGCGAGGTCCCGATCTGGAAGCACCAGACGTTCACCGACGGCACCGAGGAATGGGTCGGCGTCTAGGGCCTGTCCGGCGGATCGTGAGCGACGCGCGGGGGCGTAACCCCGTACCCCACCGGGCCGTTGGTGCACAGAGCGGTTAATCTGCTCATACGTCCGTTTTGGTGTACATGGGGTCGGGAGTTCGACGTGGCAGCACTCGCTTGGTTGCTCATTCCGCTGGTCGCCGCGGTGTTCGCCGCGGTCTGGGCACGCTGGGCGTCGCACACCCGCACCACCGGGGACGGCGCGTCGCTCGCCGGGTACGAGCGGTTCCGGCAGGCCATGCAGGCCGAGTCGGCGGAGAAGCCGGACACCGAGACGGTCTGAGGACCGGGCACCGGGACGGCAGAACAGGCGCCGCACGGCCGCGTACCCGTCCGGACTCACCCCGCGGGCCGGTTGTCCGGCGGTTCCCGTAGGGTCGTGCCATGCCACGCCGCACCGCGACGCTGCTCGCCTCGACACTGACGCTGATAGCGCTGCTGTGCATCGCGCTGCTGGCTCCCGCACCGTACTCGGAGATGTCGCCGGGACCGACGGTGAACACGCTCGGGAGCTACGACGGCGAAATGGTCATCCAGATCGGCGGCCACAAGACGTACGCGACGTCGGGTCACCTCAACATGACCACCGTGCGGGTCACCGGCGCCGACTACTCCATGAACCTGGTGGAGTCGCTGCTCGGCTGGGCGCGGCGGGACGACAAGGTCGTGGAGCACGACACGCTGTACCCGAAGGGGCAGACGGCCCAGGAGGCCGACCAGCAGAACGCCGAGGAGTTCAGCCAGTCACAGGACAGCGCCAAGTACGCGGCGCTGACCTCGCTGAAGATCCCCGTGCCCTCGCGGGTGATCGTGGCGGCCGTCGTCAGCGGCGGGGCGTCCGAGGGCGAACTGCACGCGGGCGATGTGATCAAGGCCGTCGACGGCACCGCGATCACCAAGGCCGACCAGGTCGCGGGCCTGGTCACCAAGCACAAGCCGGGCGAGAAGGTGGTCTTCACGATCATCCCGGCCGCCGACGCGAAGAAGAAGCTGGACACCACGCAGAAGGTGACCATCACCACCCGCGCCTCGGACGACGGCGGCCCGTCGCGCGCCGTGGTCGGCATCCAGGCGGGCGTCGAGCACCTGTACCCGTTCACCATCGACATCAAGCTCGCCGACGTCGGCGGACCCAGCGCGGGCATGATGTTCGCGCTCGGCATCATCGACAAGCTGACGCCCGACGACCTGACCGGCGGCAAATTCGTCGCGGGCACCGGCACGATCGACGACAACGGCAAGGTCGGACCGATCGGCGGCATCAGCCTGAAGACGATCGGCGCGCGCGACAAGGGCGCGCAGTTCTTCCTCACCCCGGCCGACAACTGCGAAGAGGCCGCCAAGAGCATCCCCTCGGGCCTCACCCTGGTGAAGGTGAAGACCCTGGACGACGCCTTGGCGGCGCTGAAGGACATCAAGTCGGGCAACGACGCGGCGCTGCCGAGCTGCAAGAGCTGAGACCGGCTCGGTCCCGGTCAGCTCAGACCCGGTCAGCTCAGGTCGGTTCAGCCCGGCCGCGCCACCGGGCGCTCAGACCTCGAAGGTCGCCGACAGCGCCTCCGCCAGACCCGGCACCAGATCGGAACCGGTCAGCACCTCGGTCGGCGTGTCCTTGGCCCGCAGCCGTACGGCCGACTCCCGCGCGCCGTCCCGCAGCACCGCGACCGTCATCCGCACCTCCTGGCGCTGCGGGTGCGCCGCCACCCACGTGGCCAGCGAGGCGTCGTCCAGGCCCTCGGGGATGGCCGCCTCGGCGGCGGGCGGCAGCATCAGCCGCTCCACGGTCAGCGCGCAGCCCGCGATCACCTCGGGCCACGCGATCGTCGCCAGGAACTCGTCGAGCGCCGTGCCGGACGGCAGCTCGTCCTGCTCGATCGGGGTCAGCGACCCCGTCTCGTTCGTCTCGGTCAGGCCGAGTTGATCGGCGAGGCCGGGTTCCTGCGTACGGAGCTGCGCGGTGTCGACAAGGGCGAACAGCCGTGCGGGCCGGTCCCAGCCGAGGCCGGACGCGTACTCGTCGATTTCCAGTACGGCACGGGTCAGCGGGCTCGCCGCGAGCGGTGCACCATCGGTCGCATTGTTGGACATGGTCAGTATCCTGCCTCTTCCCTTGCCGGAATCGGGAACCGGCCAAAGCGTAGGTAAGTTGCACCAGTGGGAGTCCGACCCGGGACACCCCAGAAATACGGACAATTCGAGGTGCGCACCTTGGTATTCGAGATGCCGGACCGCGGCGGAGGATCGTCGGGGCCACGGATCAGAGTCGGCCGCCCATCCCGGCGGACCCGGACGTTGCTCATCACGATCGGCGTGCTCGCCGGTCTGATGATCGCGTTCGTGATCTTCGCGGGATTCTGGACCGACTGGCTCTGGTACCGATCGGTTCACTACTCGTCGGTCTTCACCACCACGCTCTGGACCAAGGTCGGTCTGTTCTTCGTCTTCGGCCTGCTGATGGCCGGAGCGGTCGGCGTGAACATCTATCTGGCACACCGGCTCCGCCCGCCGCTCAGCGCGATGTCGCTGGAGCAGCAGAGCCTCGACCGCTACCGGATGGGTCTCGCGCCGTACAAGAAGTGGGTGCTCCTCGGGGTCTGCGCGGTGGTCGGGCTCATCGCCGGCGGATCGGCCTCGGGGCAGTGGCGGCTGTGGCTGCTGTGGACGAACGCCACGAAGTTCAACGTCAAGGACCCGCAGTTCCACAAGGACGTGTCCTTCTACGCCTTCGACCTGCCCTGGTACCGCTTCCTGCTGAGCTTCGGCTTCGCGGCCGTGGTGCTCTCGCTGGTCGCCGCCGCCCTGGTGCACTACCTGTACGGCGGGCTGCGGATCACCTCGCCCGGCGGCCGGGCCACGGCCGCCGCCACCGGGCATCTGTCGGTCCTGCTGGGCGTCTTCATCTCGCTCAAGGCGGTCGCCTACTGGCTGGACCGCTACGGCCTCGCGGTGAAGTCCAGCGGCTTCAAGGCCACCGACAACTGGACCGGTCTGCGGTACGTGGACGCGAACGCGTATCTGCCCGCCAAAACGATCCTGTTCTGCATCGCGGTGATCTGCGCGCTGCTGTTCTTCGCGACGCTCTGGCGCCGCACCTGGTCGCTGCCGATGATCGGCTTCGGCCTGATGGTGCTCTCGGCGATCCTGATCGGCGGCCTCTACCCGGCCATCGTGCAGAAGTTCCAGGTGCAGCCGAACGAGGCGGCCAAGGAAGCGCCGTACATCCAGAAGAACATCGATGCCACGCGGGCCGCGTACGGCATCAAGGACAGCCAGGTGAAGCCGTACAGCGGCACCAGCGAGTCCAGTACGGAAAAGCTGCGGGCCGACGCGGACACCACGGCGAGCGTGCGCGTGCTGGACCCGAACGTGGTCTCGCCCACGTACCAGCAGTTGCAGCAGACGCGCGGCTACTACGCCTTCCCCTCCACGCTCGACGTCGACCGCTACAGCGACGCCAAGGGCAAGGAGCAGGACACGGTCGTCGGCCTGCGCGAGCTGAACATCAACGGCATCCCCGAGAACAACTGGATCAACGACCACTTCAAGTACACCCACGGCTACGGCATCGTCGCCGCCAAGGGCACCGATGTGTCCAGTGACGGCTCACCGGCCTTCACCGAGAAGGACCTGCCGACCACCGGCCAGCTCGGCACGTACGAGCAGCGGGTCTACTACGGCGAGCGGACGACGCAGTACTCGATCGTCGGCGGTCCGACCCAGGAGATCGACTACACCGACGCGGGCGGCGAGAAGCCGTTCACGTACACCGGCAAGAGCGGCGTGGACCTGTCCAACCCGCTGACGCGGGCGGCGTACGCGGTGCAGTTCGGCGAGCCGCAGATCCTGTACTCGGGGGCGATCGGCAAGGGCTCGAAGATCCTCTACAACCGCACTCCCAAGGAGCGGGTGGAGTCGGTCGCGCCCTGGCTGACCATCGACGGCGACCCGTACCCGGCCGTGGTCAACGGCCAGGTGGAGTGGATCGTCGACGCCTACACCACCACCAACGGCTATCCGTACGCGTCGCGCACCACGCTCGGCGACACCACGACCGACTCGCTCACCGACGACCAGCGGTCCGTCATCGCGCAGCAGAATCAGGTCAACTACATCCGCAACTCGGTCAAGGCGACCGTGAACGCGTACACCGGTGAGGTCACGCTCTACCAGTGGGACACCCAGGACCCGGTGCTCAAGACGTGGATGAAGGCGTTCCCGCACACGGTGCAGCCGAAGGACAAGATCAGCGCCGAGCTGATGGACCACCTGCGCTACCCGCAGGACCTGTTCAAGGTGCAGCGGCAACTGCTCACCAAGTACCACGTCACCAAGGCGTCCACCTTCTACACCGGCAGTGAGGTGTGGGAGGTCCCGGACGACCCGGCCGCCCAGACGGGCAAGGCGGTGCCGCCGTACTACCTGAGTCTGAAGATGCCCGACCAGTCGGAGCAGGCGTTCTCGCTGACGTCCACCTTCACGCCGAACGACCGCTCCAACCTGAGCGCGTTCATGGCGGTGAACGCCGACGCGTCCAGCAAGGACTACGGCACGATCAGAGTGCTGCAACTGCCGCCGAACACCACGGTCGACGGGCCCAAACAGGTCCAGGCCAAGCTCAACTCCGACAACAAGGTCGCGCCGCAGATCAACCAGCTCAAACGGGCGGGCGCGGACACCACCGTGGAGTACGGCAATCTGCTCACCGTGCCGATGGACGGCGGGCTGATGTACGTGGAGCCGGTGTACGTACGCGGCGCGGGCAACAACTACCCGCTGATGAAGAGCGTGGTGGTGCTCTTCGGCGACCGGATCGGCTTCCAGCCCACGCTGAAGGCCGCGCTGGACGAGGTGTTCGGCCCCGACGGCGAGTCGACGACGAAGCCGCCGCCGGACGACACCACGCAGCCGCCGACGACGACCAGCCCGCCGACCACCAGCCCACCGGGCGACGCGACGCTGGAGCAGGCCCTGACGGACGCTCAGAAGGCGTACGACGACGGTCAGGCGGCGCTGAAGAAGGGCGACTGGCAGGCGTACGGCGAGGCGCAGAAGAAGCTCTCCGAGGCGCTGAAGCAGGCGCGGGAGGCGGAGAAGGCGGCCAAGGGGACATAAGACGGGGCCGATCGACCTGATGGGTCGACAAGCGGGCTGATCGGGTGACACTCCGCGTCGTGGTACGGTGAGGACACAACGACGCGGGGTGGAGCAGCTCGGTAGCTCGCTGGGCTCATAACCCAGAGGTCGCAGGTTCAAATCCTGTCCCCGCTACTGTACGAAGAGGGCCAAAGTCAACTGACTTTGGCCCTCTTCACTTATATGGGGGATGTTCGGTGAACGGGGTTTCGCAAGCCGCCTTGTCGGGAAGTCGACAAACCGCTGAAGTGACCAATCGGGTTGCGGTATACCAGGTGTACGGCGGTAGTGGACGGTGCGACGATGGACCTCATGGGGGATGGTGCAAGACTGCTGAACACTCGTCAGATCCACGAACGGCGTGGTTCTACGGGCGATGTCGACATGTCGACCGAAAGGTTGGCCCAGGAGTCGGCTTCGACGCCCGTGACCGCGTCCGCGACCGTGCCCGTCACCGCGACCGCGCTGCTGCCCGCACCGCGCCCGTCGGCTGAGCAGCCCGCGTCCGCCGAACTCACCGCGTCCACCGGGACGGTGGCCACCCGGTCCCTGGGGCCCGTCGCCGCCCCGGCCGCCGGGCTCAACGACCTGCCCGGGCTTCCCGAACCGACCGACGAGGACGGCCTCGCGCTCCGCGAGGAGGCCGAGATCGAGGCGCGCCACCGGCACGCCGCCGACCTCGGCGACCCGTACGCCATGAGCGCGCTCGGCACGCTGCTGCTGCGCCGCGGCGACCTCGACGGCGCGGAGCCGTACCTGCGCGCCGCCGTCACGCACGGGGACCGCGCCGCCGCCAACAACCTGGCCCTGCTGCTGCACCAGCGCGGTTACGCCGACGAGGCGGCCGACTGGTGGCGGACCGCCGCCGTGGCGGGCTCCGCGCCCGCCGCGCACGCGCTGGGCCGGCACTACCGCGAGCGCGGCGACGAGCCCGCGGCCGAGTACTGGCTGCGGCAGGCCGCCGAGTCCGGCCACACGCTGGGCGCGTACGCGCTGGCCGACCTGCTCGACCACCGGCGCGAGAGCGGCGCCGAGCGCTGGTTCCGCGCCGCGGCCGAGCACGGCCACCGCGAGGCCGCGTACCGCCTCGCCCGGATATGCGCCGCGCGCGGCCAGAACCACGAGGCAGAGCAGTGGTACCGGCAGGCCGCCGCGCGCCGCCACCGGCGGGCCGCGCTGCGCCTGGGCACGCTCCTGGAGGAGCGCGGCGAGCAGGCGGAGGCGGGCCGCTGGTATCTGACGGCCGCCAGGGACGGCGAGGCGCGGGCCGCCTGCGCGCTGGCGTTCCTGCTGCGCGACGCGGGCGACATCGACCAGGCCGCCACCTGGTGGCGGCGCGCCGCCCAGGCGGGCGACGGCCAGGCCGCCAACGCGCTCGGCGCGCTGCACGCCCAGGAGGGCGAGACGCAGACCGCCGAGCGCTGGTACCGCACGGCCCTGGACGCGGGCGACATCAACGGCGCCTACAACCTCGGCCTGCTCTGCGCGGGCCAGAGCCGCAACGTCCAGGCCGAGCAGTGGTACCGCAAGGCCGCGTACGCCGGGCACCGCGAGGCCGCCAACGCGCTGGCCGTGCTGCTGCTCCAGCGCGGCGACGCGATGGGCGCCGAGCCGTGGTTCTCCAAGGCCGCGGAGGCGGGCAGCATCGACGCCGCCTTCAACCTCGGCATCCTGCACGCCGGGCGCGAGGAGGCCGACACCGCGCGCGCCTGGTACGAGCGGGCCGCCGCCGCCGGGCACGCCGAGGCCGCCCTCCAGGTGGCCATCGCGCTCCAGCGCGACGGCGACCACCACGCCGCCGAGCGGCACCTGCGGTGCGCCGCGGGCGGCGGCAGCCCGGAGGCCGCCTTCCGGCTCGGCGCGCTCCTGGAGCGCAGGCAGCGCGAGCGGGACGAGGGCGACGCGGGCGCGGAGGCCACGGGCAGCGTCGAGGCCGAGGAGTGGTACGAGCGGGCCGCCCGGCAGGGGCACCGCCGCGCCCAGGTACGGCTCGGCATGTGCGCCGCCAAGCGCGGGGACGTGGTGGACGCGGCGCACTGGTACCGGCAGGCCGCCGAGGCCGGTTCGCGCAACGGGGCCTTCAACCTCGGGCTGCTGCTGGCCCGCGAGGGCGCCGAGCCCGAGGCCGCCATGTGGTGGACGCGGGCCGCGGACGCCGGGCACGGCCGCGCCGCCCTGCGGATGGCGCTGCTCTCCGCCCGGCGCGGCGAGCTGGCCGAGGCGCAGCACTGGTGCTCCCGCGCGGTCACCTACGGGCCCGCCGAGGTCGCCGAGCGCGCGGCCCGGCTGACCGCCGCGGTCAAGCACGAGCTGACCGCGTGAGCCGACGGTCGTCAGCGGCGGTTGACCAGGTCATCCGTACGGTTCCTGACCGTTTCCGGCTGAGGGGCGCCCCGCCCGGGGCACCCCTCAGCCGGAATGGCCACCCGCTGCGACGGCCGCCCGCCTATGGATTTGCGCTGGTCAGGAACGCTGGTCTACAGTGAGGGCACAACGACGCGGGGTGGAGCAGCTCGGTAGCTCGCTGGGCTCATAACCCAGAGGTCGCAGGTTCAAATCCTGTCCCCGCTACGGAAAGAGAAGGCCCGGAAGCCATTGGCTTCCGGGCCTTCTTCCTGTGCGACACCGGTCGTCGGCCGGGCTGCGGGGCCGGGTCGCTGGACGCTGCGCGCGCGGCGGCACCGCGCGCTTTCTCTTAGTCTCCTTGTGCGGGCTTCTTATTCGGGCAAAGACCCGCCGAACCGTCTTGGGCGCGGCACCTTCGCGCGCGATCCTGGTCGGGTACGACGGGCGAGGAGGCGGGATTGCTGCGCAGGCGGCGAGGGCGATCCGAGGCGGGTGTCACCGTGGTGGACACGGGACGCTGGCAGCGCTGGTGCGAGGCCGCGCTCGGCGGGCGTCGCGAGGACGCGGTGACCTTGCTCGCGGGCCTGCGCGCCGTCGTCGAGGACGGACCGCCGTACGACAGGGCCGCCGCGCTCGCCGCGCTCGGCGACGCTCCCGCCGACCTCCTGCTGCTGCTCGACCGGCACGCCAGGCCCTGGCACGGCGGCGGCGCCCACCGCTGGGCCGCCGGCGGCCACGCCGGTGTCGATCCGCTGCGTCTGCTGCTGGCCTCGCTCGACGAGGACGGCCGGGTGCGGGCCGGGGCCGTCGAGAGCCTGGCCGGGTGCGGCGGGCCGCTGGCCGTGGCCGCGCTCGCCCTGCGGACGGTCGACTGGGTGCCGGAGGTGAGCGAGCGCGCCACCGCCGCCCTGGTGGCCCGCAACGCGCCGGACGAGGTGGCCGCTGCCGTCCGCGTGCTGCTCAGGCTCGGCGGCAGGCGCCGGGCGGGCGGGCTGCTCGCCTCGTACCGCGCGGTGCTGAGCGAGCCTCCGCACCGCCGCGCCGTGCGGGCGCTGGCCGCCGACTCCGACCCGCTGGCCCGCCGCTTCGGCGTCGAACTCGCCCTGGACCTCGGCAGTTACGTCCGCGGCGACCTGCTGCGGACCGCGCTGCACGACCGCGACCAGGTCTGCCGCAGGCTCTGCGCGCAGCGGCTGCTGGAGCTCGACCCCGACCAGGCGGGCCGGTTGATGTGGGCGCGCGGCGCGGGTGTACGGGAGCTGGCGGTGGCCGCACTGCCCGGCGACGTGCCCGCCACGCGGCTGGTCGCGCCGCTGGCCGACCGGGCCAGGATGGTACGGGCGCAGGCCCGTTGGCAGTTGTACCGGCGCGGGGAGCCGCCCGCCGACGTCTACCGCCGGCAGCTCCGCAAGGTCGGCAGGACGACCGCGCCCCGGCTCGTCGCGGGACTGGCGGCCGGTCTCGGGGAGTGCGGGGACGCCTCCGACGCGGCGCTGCTGACGCGGCTGCTCGGACCCCGCGAGCGCGACCATGCCGAGAACTGGCCGCCGATGGTGCGCAGGGCCGCCGCCCGCGCGATCGGGCGGCTGGCCAAGCCCGCCGAACTGGTCGGCCTGCTCGGCCCGTTGGCGACCGACCCCGATCCGGGCGTGGCGCGCGAGGTGTTCGAGGCGCTGGCCCGGGTGCCTGCCGATGTCCCGGTGGAGACCCTGTGGGTCGGCAGGACCCGTACGGAACCGGCCGTACGCAGGGCCGCCGAGCGGATCGGCGGCAGGGCCTGCGAGCGGACCGTGCCTACGAGCAGTCCGGGCACAGTCCCCGGTAGGTGACCTCGGCCGCCTGGACCGCGAAGCCGAAGCGTTCGGTCGGGGGGAGGGCCGCGAGCGGGTCGCCGTGCGGGTGGACGTCGCGGATGGTGCCGCAGCGGGAGCAGACCAGGTGCTGGTGCGGCCGGTGCGCGTTGGGGTCGTAGCGCTTGGCGCGGCCGTCGGTGGCGACCTCGATGATCTCGCCGATGCTCACCATCTCGCCCAGCGTGTTGTACACGGTGGCGCGGGAGATCTCCGGCAGCCGTGCGATGGCACGCGCGTGCACCTCGTCGGCGGTGAGATGGACATGGTCGCCGTCGAGGACCTCCGCCACCACGCGCCGCTGGGCGGTCAGCCGCCAGCCGCGTTCGCGCAGTCGTTCCAGCAGGTCGCTCATGCGAGCCAGGGTAACAGCGGGGCAACCTGGATCGAAAGGGTCTGTTCCTGACTCTCATCCTCTATTGGCTCTCTTCTTGACTTAGACATTGTCCAGAGTAGGATCAGCTCCGGCGCGAGCCGATGGGCATGCCGGGGGGCCGGACGATCTGGAGGAGAAGCACGTGACGGTTGAGGAGACGGGTCCGCTGACCACGAGTGCGCTGACCACGGAGGCCGGAGCGCCGGTCGCGGACAACCAGAACAGCGAGACGGCGGGCCCCGGCGGCCCGGTGCTCGTCCAGAGCCAGCACCTGCTGGAGAAGCTCGCGCACTTCAACCGCGAGCGCATCCCGGAGCGGGTCGTGCACGCGCGCGGCGCCGGTGCGTACGGCACCTTCACGCTGACCCGTGACGTCTCGCGCTGGACGCGGGCGAAGTTCCTGTCCGAGGTCGGCAAGCGGACCGAGACGTTCCTGCGCTTCTCCACCGTCGCGGGCAACCTCGGCTCGGCCGACGCCGTCCGCGACCCGCGCGGCTTCGCGCTGAAGTTCTACACCGAGGAGGGCAACTACGACCTCGTCGGCAACAACACCCCGGTGTTCTTCATCAAGGACGCCCTGAAGTTCCCCGACTTCATCCACACCCAGAAGCGCGACCCGTACACCGGCTCCCAGGAGGCGGACAACGTCTGGGACTTCTGGGGGCTCAGCCCGGAGTCGACACACCAGGTGACCTGGCTCTTCGGCGACCGCGGCATCCCGGCCAGCTACCGGCACATGAACGGCTACGGCTCGCACACCTACCAGTGGAACAACGAGGCCGGAGAGGTCTTCTGGGTCAAGTACCACTTCAAGACCGACCAGGGGATCAGGAACCTCGCCACCGGGGAGGCCGTGCGCGTCTCGGGCATGGACCCCGACTCCCACCAGCGCGACCTGCGTGAGGCGATCGAGCGCGGCGCGTTCCCGTCCTGGACCGTGCAGGTGCAGATCATGCCCGCGGCGGACGCGGCCACGTACCGCTTCAACCCGTTCGACCTCACCAAGGTGTGGCCGCACGCGGACTACCCGCCGGTCGAGATCGGCAGGCTGGAGCTGAACCGCAACCCGGAGAACGTCTTCGCCGAGGTCGAGCAGTCGGTCTTCAGCCCCGCGCACTTCGTGCCCGGCATCGGCCCGTCCCCGGACAAGATGCTCCAGGGCCGCCTGTTCGCGTACGGCGACGCGCACCGCTACCGGGTCGGCGTCAACGCCGACCACCTGCCGGTCAACCGCCCGCACGCCACCGAGGCGCGGACGCACAGCAGGGACGGCGCCCTCTACGACGGCCGCCACCAGGGTGCCAAGAACTACGAGCCGAACAGCTTCGGCGGCCCGGCCGAGACCGGCCGCCCGCTGTGGGAGCCCGTCGAGGTGTCCGGCGCGACCCGGTACTCCGCCGCGCCCGCGCACGCCGAGGACGACGACTTCGGGCAGGCGGGCACCCTGTACCGGCTCATGTCCGAGGACGAGAAGACCCGGCTGATCGACAACCTGGCGGGCTTCATCGCCAAGGTCTCCCGCGAGGACGTCGTCGAGCGCGCCGTCGACAACTTCCGCCGCGCGGACCCCGACTACGGCAAGCGACTGGAGGCAGCGGTCCAGGCCCTCCGCACCTGACCCGTCGCTCGCCGTTGGCCGAAGAGGCCGGACGCCAAAGGGCTCCGGCCTCTTCTGCGCGTCCGCGTGCGGAACCGAAGGCGCGTGTGTGCCGTTCCGAAGCCGAGCGTGCCGGCCGTTCCGAAAAGCGGTTACGCGCTGGTCAGGGCGGTCGCGGCCGGTGTCCCGGCCGGTGTCGCGGGCCGCTGCCCGGACCAGCAGCGGATGATGTCGCGGACGGAGACCACGCCGATCGGATCGCGGCCCTCAAGGACGACCAGGTGACGGAAACCGCCGTGCAGCATGGCGGCGGCGGCCTCGTCGAGGGTCCACTGCGGGGCGGCGAAGACGACATCGGTCGTGGTGTGGGCGTGGGCGAGTTCGCGGTCGGGGCTGAGACCGTCCCCGATCGCGTCGAGGACGTCGCGCTCGGTGAGGATGCCGAGACCGCAGGTGTCGGTGTCGAGGACTATGGCCGCGCCGACTCGGCGGGCGGACATCAACTGGGCGGCCTGGCGGAGGGTGTGGGCGGGGCCGATGGTGAGTACCACCGTGCTCATCGCGTCGCGGACCAGCATGGGACGGGCACCTCCTTGTGTGAAGCCCTCACACGGGACCGCCGTCCGGCGAGCCGGGAGACGCTCGCGTGAACGGTTTCACAAGTTCACAAGCGGGGGCACCTTCATAGTCACACGCCCCCGGAGGACCGGCAAGGGGGCGCGCGAAGCTCCCGCCGCGAGGTGACCCGCCGCCGCGCGCGGCTCGCGCCGCGCCGCTCCGACCTGCTAGGCGACGCCGTCCGAACCGCCCACGTACCCCAGCAGCTCCTCGTGCAGCAGGCCGTTGGAGGCCGCCGCGTTCCCGCCGAAGGGGCCCGGCTCGCCGTCGAGCGAGGTGAAGCGGCCACCGGCCTCGCGCACGATCACGTCGTTGGCCGCCATGTCCCACGTGCTCAGCTCGGGCTCCGCGCAGATGTCCACCGAACCCTCGGCGACCATCATGTACGGCCAGAAGTCGCCGTAGCCGCGGGTGCGCCAGACGTCGCGCGACAGGCGCAGGAAGCCGTCGAGCCGCCCCCGCTCCTCCCAGCCGCTCAGCGAGGAGTACGCGAAGGACGCGTCCTCCAGCCGGCTCACGCCCGAGACGTGCAGCCGGGTCGCCGACGACAGGCTGCGGCCGGTGTACGCGCCGTCGCCCTTCGCCGCCCACCAGCGGCGGCCGAGCGCGGGTGCGGAGACCACGCCGACCACGCTCTCGTCGCCCTGCTCGCCGCGGACCATCAGCGCGATCAGGGTCGCCCACACCGGAACGCCGCGCACATAGTTCTTGGTGCCGTCGATCGGGTCGATCACCCAGCGGCGCGGCCCCGCGCCCTGGCTGCCGTACTCCTCGCCGAGCACCGCGTCCCGCGGGCGCGCCCGTGCCAACTGGCCCCGGATCAGCTCCTCGGCCGCCTTGTCCGCCTCGCTCACCGGCGTCAGGTCGGGCTTGGTCTCGACCTTGAGGTCGAGCGCCTTGAAGCGGGCCATGGTCGCGGCGTCGGCGGCATCGGCCAGCACGTGGGCCAGGCGCAGATCGTCGTTGAATTCGGGCATAAGCCGAACAGTAGCGATCTCGCCTGGTCCCGGTCATCTCCGCCCTGCGCGCAACCTTGACAGACCAGGACAGCGCGTCAATTCTTTCCGCACGGCCGCTGTCCGCGCCATCGCGCGGACACCTCGTGGCGCCTTGGAGGCAATGATGCCTACAGCGCGGGAATCGCTCCTGGACGCGGCGTTCGCCGCGCTCGGCGACCGGCCCTGGGAAGCCGTACGGATGGTCGAGGTCGCGGCGGCGGCCGGGGTGTCGCGGCAGACCCTCTACAACGAGTTCAGCAGCAAGGAAGGGCTCGCGCGCGCCCTCGCCCGGCGCGAGACCGAGGGCTATCTGGCCGGTGTCGACCGCGAGTTGGCCGCCGCGGGCCGGGTCGGCGCCGACGCGGGGGAGTGCTTCGCGGGCGCCGCGGGCTGGACCCTGCGGTCCGCCCGGCGCAGTCCGGTGGTCGCCGCCGCCCTCACCGGCGCTGACGGCGGCCTGGTCGAATCCCTCAAGGCCCGTACGGTCGACGCGCTCGTCCGCGGCTACCCGCGGCTGCGGCCCCAGGACATCGGATGGGCCTGCGAGGCGGCGATCCGGCTCACCCTGTCGTACGTGATCGCGCCCGCCGCCAGTGACGAGGAGGCGTGTCTGCGGGTGGCGCAGCTCGTCCGCAGCCTGCTGTCGTGGCCCGCGACGGGGGAGGAGCCGTAGCGGCGCACGGTCCGCGCGGGCGCCGCCCGTGAACCGTCAGTGCGCCGAGCCGGAGATCTGGAGGCCGATGACGCCCGCGATCACCAAGGAGATGGACACGATCTTCAGCGTGGAGACGACGTCGCCGAGGAAGATCATGCCGTAGATCGCGGTGCCCGCCGCGCCGATGCCGGTCCAGACGGCGTACGCCGGGCCGACGTCCAGCTTCTTCAGCGACAGCGTCAGCAGACCGAAGGAGCCCAGCGCGAACAGGGCGAAGGCGATGGTCGGCCAGATACGGGTGAAGCCGTGCGACAGCTTGAGGCAGACCGCGAACCCCGTCTCAAGGATGCCTGCGACCACCACGAGCAGCCAGGCCATCGGGTGCCTCCCGTTCCCACTCCGTCTCCGAAACCTGTGTGCGCTGTCGATCATCACACAGCCTGCCCGGAAACCGCCCCTCCGGTCGCCGAAAGGACGTCAGTCTCCCTCGCGCCGCTCGCGGGTGGCCAGCAGCCGCCGCAGCGAGTCCAGCCGGGCGGGCTCGGCGTGCCCCGCCGCGACCCACGCGTCCAGCGCGCACTCCGGCTCGTCGTGCGAGCAGCCGCGCGGGCACTCCTCGGTGCCCGGCTCCAGGTCGGGGAAGGCGTGGATGACCCGCGACGGATCGATGTGGTGCAGGCCGAACGACCGTACGCCCGGGGTGTCGATCACCCATCCCGTGTCGCCCGGCAGCGGCAGCGCGAGCGCCGAGGTGGTGGTGTGCCGGCCGCGCCCGGTCACCGCGTTCACCGAGCCGGTGGTGCGCTGACGCTCCACCAGCGCGTTGACCAGCGTGGTCTTTCCGACGCCGCTGTGGCCGACGAAGGCCGTCACATGCCCGGCCAGCCGCTCGCGGATCTGGTCGACCCCGCCGGTCAGGAAGTCGTCCCTGTTGGTCACCACATACGCCAGGTCCAGCGCGCCGTACGTCTCCAACAGCGGCGCGGCCGGGGCCAGATCGGACTTGGTGAGCACCAGCAGCGGCTTCAGGCCCGCGTCGAAGGCCGCGACCAGGCAGCGGTCGATCATCCGGGGGCGCGGCTCGGGGTCGGCCAGCGCCGTGACGATCGCGAGCTGGTCGGCGTTGGCGACCACCACCCGCTCGAACGGGTCGTCGTCGTCGGCCGTCCGCCGCAGCACCGACTTGCGCGGCTCGATCCGTACGATCCGGGCCAGGGTGTCCTTCGCGCCCGACAGGTCGCCGACGACCGCGACCCGGTCGCCGACCACCATCGACTTGCGGCCCAGTTCGCGGGCCTTCATCGCGACCACCTCGCGGTCGTCGACCAGCACGGTCAGCCGCCCGCGGTCCACGGTCAGCACCATGCCCTCGGTGGCGTCCTCGTGCTTGGGCCTGATCGTGCTGCGCGGCCGGTTCCCCTTGGCGTTGGGGCGGACTCTGACGTCGTCCTCGTCGGGGTTCTTTCCGTAGCGGCGCACGGCGGTCCTCAGCCCCGGCCCGGCGCGGTGGTGTCCGCTGTGTCTGCCGTGTCCGTCGCGTCCGCCGTATCCGTCGGGTCCGCTGTGCCGGTTGTCTCCGCTGTCTCGGTCGTCTCCGGTGCGGCGGCGCCCGGGGTGACGGCGCCCGGCGTGGAGATCCCCGGCGCGGGCGCGCGGCCCGCGAGCATCGCCGTCCACAGCTCGGGGAATTCGGGCAGGGTCTTCGCGGTCGTCGCCACGTTCTCCACCTGGACGCCGTCCACGGTCAGGCCCAGGACGGCCGCGGCGGTCGCCAGCCGGTGGTCCTCGTAGGTGTGGAAGACCCCGCCGTGCAGCGTGGTCGGCCGGATGCGCAGGCCGTCCTCGGTCTCGGTGACGTCACCGCCCAGCTCGTTGATCTCCTTGGCCAGCGCGGCCAGCCGGTCGGTCTCGTGCAGCCGCAGATGCGCGATGCCGGTCAGCACGCTCTCGCCCTCGGCCAGCGCCGCGACCGCCGCGATCACCGGGGTCAGCTCGCCGACCTCGTGCAGATCGGCGGTGATGCCGAGCACCCGGCCGGTGCCGCTGAGGGTCAGCCCCTGCTCGGTCAGCTCGTACGAGCCGCCCATCGCGGTGAACAGCGTGCGCAGCGCGTCACCCGGCTGGGTGGTGCGGCGCGGCCAGTCCGGGATGGTCACCCGGCCGCCGGTGATCAGCGCGGCGGCCAGGAACGGTGCCGCGTTGGACAGGTCGGGCTCCACCGTCAGGTCCCGGCCGAGCAGCGCGCTCGGCGCCACCCGCCACACATTGCGCGCGCCGCCGTCCTGCGGGGCGTCCACCTTGGCGCCGGCCTTCCGCAGCATGTCCACGGTCATCCGGATGTGCGGCTGGGACGGCAGGGTGCGGCCGGTGTGCCGCAGTTCGAGGCCCCGGTTGAACCGCGGCGCGGACAGCAGCAGCGCGCTGACGAACTGCGAGGACGACGACGCGTCCACGGACACGCTCCCGCCGGACAGCGAGCCCGCGCCGTTCACGGTCAGCGGCAGGGAGCCGCGGCCCTCGTCGTCGATCCTGGCCCCCAGCGCGCGCAGCGCGTCGATCACGCCGTGCAGCGGACGCTCGTACGCCCGCGCGTCGCCCTCGAAGCGGACCGGGCCGTCGGCGAGCGCGGCGACCGGCGGCAGGAAGCGCATCACGGTGCCCGCGTTGCCGACGTCGATCCGGGCGGGGCCGTGCAGCCCGGCCGGGATGATCCGCCACGCCTCGCCGCCGGACGGGTTGACCGTCTCGTCGATCTGCACGCCCATGGCGCGCAGCGCGTCGGCCATCAGGACCGTGTCGCGGCTGCGCAGCGGACGGCGCACCCATCCGGGTTCCGTGGAGTGCGCGGCGAGCACCAGAGCGCGGTTGGTCACCGACTTCGAGCCGGGCACCGTGACGGTCGCGTCCACGGCGCGGGGCGCGGTCGGGGCCGGCCAGAGGGCGGTCTGCGCGGTGCTGTCGCTCATGGGGCCCAAGCGTAGTGGCTCAGGCACAGGGAGATAGGACGGCGAATGCGGCGAAATCTGCCGGAAACAGGTGCTGTCACTCTCGGCCACATGCGCCGGGGTCGTGCGCCGGGCTCATGCGCGGGGCCACTGCCGTGGGTCTGTGCGCCGGTCTGCCCCTGTTGCCCCGGCCGTTCTCTCCGCCGGGGCCGCCACGGCCGTCACGGTGGGTGTTCCCCGTCACTCCCGTCACCGCGGTCACCGCGTTATTGGAGGAGCAGCCACCGGGCGCCGCCCACCAGCGAGCAGATCGCGACCGCGTAGAACAGGAGCAGCCACAGGGCCGCCGGAGTGTGCGTGAGCCGGGCGAGCTGGTCCGCGTCCGAGGTGCCGGAGCGCTCACGGCGCCGCGTACGTTGCAGCTCGGCGACCGGCCGCGCGCCGCCGACCAGCAGGAACCACACCACCAGATACGCGAACGCCGCCTGTACCTGCGCCTTGGTCAGCCAGGACACCAACAGGAAGATCGCGCCGGTGACCACCACGGTCAGCGCCCCGTACGCGTTGCGGATCATCACGAGCATGACCAGCAGCAGCGCCGTCGCGCCCCACAGCAGCGCGGTGATGTGGCCGGATGCCAGCAGCCCCGCGCCCGCAAGGCCCAGCAGCGGCGGCGCGGTGTACCCGGCGGCGGCCGTCAGCACCATGCCCACGCCGTGCGGCTTGCCGCGCGAGACGGTCAGGCCCGAGGTGTCCGAGTGCAGGCGTATGCCCTCAAGGCGCCGCCCGGTCAGCAGCGCGAGCAGCCCGTGACCGCCCTCGTGCGCGATCGTCACCGCGTTGCGCGTGACGTGCCACACCCGCCGCAGCAGTACGGCCGCCAGCGCGAGCAGCGCCGTCGCGCCGATCAGCCAGCGCGAGGGATCGGGCTGTGTCCCCGTCAGCCGGTCCCACATCTCGGTGACGCTCGCGACGTTCATGACGTGGCCAGTCCTTGCTACTAGGGGGCTGCGGAGGGGGGTGCCGGGGGCTTGCGAAAGGGCGGACCGTGGGCCGTTCGGGTCCACGGTCGTGGCAGTCTGGCACCTATGTGCGGTCGATATGCGGCGAGCCGGAAACCAGAGGATCTCGCAGGACTCTTCGAAGTCCGTAAGTGGGACCCCACCGAGACCATCGCCCCCGATTGGAACGTCGCGCCGACGAAGGACGTCTACGCGGTGCTTGACCGTCCCGTGCGCGACTCCGGTTCCCCGGAACCGGTCAGACAGTTGCGCGTGCTGCGCTGGGGCCTGGTCCCGTCGTGGGCCAAGTCGCCGGAAGGAGCGGCCAAGCTGATCAACGCGCGGGCCGAGACGGTGCACGAGAAGCCGTCCTTCCGCCGCGCGCTCACCGCCCGGCGCTGCCTGATACCCGCCGACGGCTATTACGAGTGGGTGACGGCGCCCGAGGAGCGCGCGCTGGAGGAGCAGGGCAGGAAGAAGCGGTCCCGCAAACAGCCGTATTTCGTGACGCCCGCCGACGGCTCGGTGATGGCGATGGCCGGGCTGTACGAGTTCTGGCGCGACCGGACGCTGCCCGACGACCACCCGATGGCCTGGTGGGCCACCTGCACGGTGATCACCACGGCGGCCGAGACCGACACCCTGGCCGGATACGCGGGCGAGGGTCCGCGCTCGCTCACCGACATCCACCCCCGGATGCCGCTGATGATGACCCCCGACCGCTGGAACGCCTGGCTCGACCCGGCCACCACCGACCCCGACGCGCTTGGCGCCCTGCTCGCCCCGCCGCCCGGCGGCCTGATGCGCGCCTATCCGGTCGGCACCGGTGTGAGCAGTGTGAAGAACAACGGACCGGAGCTGCTGACGGAGCTGGAGGCACCCGAGGAGGAGACGCTGTTCTGATGACAGCACGCGCAGCACACACAGCGTCCCCGTCCCCCGAGCGGTCGGTGGAAACGGTCGGCACCCCCGCGGGCGAGGCCCGCGTCACCTGGCACCGCGCCCGCGCCGCCCGCGCGGTCCTCGCGCTCGGCCACGGCGCGGGCGGCGGCATCGAGGCGCGCGACCTGGCCGCGCTCGCGGCGGCGCTGCCCGCGCACGGCGTGACCGTGGCACTGGTCGAGCAGCCCTGGCGGGTGGCGGGCAAGAAGCTGGCGCCCGCGCCCAAGACGCTGGACACCGGGTGGACGGCGGTGTGGCCCGCGCTGGCGGAGCCGGGGCTGCCGGTGGTCGCGGGCGGACGCAGCGCCGGCGCCCGGGTGGCCTGCCGTACGGCGAAGGAGCTGGGCGCCGCGGCCGTCCTCGCGCTGTCCTTCCCGCTGCACCCGCCGGGGAAGCCGGAGAAGTCCCGCGCGGCCGAGCTGGACCTGGGCGCCGCGGCCGGGCCGCTGCTGATCGTGCAGGGCGGCAACGACACCTTCGGGCGGCCCGCGGAGTTCCCCGCCGGGTACGAACCGGTCGAGGTGCCGTACGGCGATCACTCGTTCGCCGTACCCAAGCGCGCGGAGTTGACGCAGGACGCGGCGCTGGCCGTGCTGACCGGGGCCGTCAGCGACTGGCTGGCCGGGCTCGGACATGCATCCGCTCGCCCTGGCGGCCGAAAAGGCTGAGCACCTCGACGGTCTCGTCCCCCGCGGGCCCGAACCAGTGCGGCAGCCGGGTGTCGAACTCGGCTGCCTCGCCCGCCCGCAGCTCCAGATCCTTGTCGGCGAGCAGCAGCCGCAGCCGCCCGGAGAGCACGTAGATCCACTCGTAGCCCTCGTGGGTGCGCTGCTCACAGGGCTTGTTCGGCTCGATGATCATCTTGTACGCCTGGAGCGCGCCCGGGTGCCGGGTCAGCGGCAGCACCGTCATGTGGTCCATCTTGCGCGGCACCGTGCGCACCCGCGGGTCGCCGACCTCGGGCGCGCCCACCAGTTCGTCCAGCGGCATCTGGTGCGCGCGGGCCAACGGCAGCAGCAGTTCGAGGGTGGCGCGCCGCTGCCCCGACTCCAGCCGCGACAAGGTGCTCACCGAGATCCCGGTCGCCTCCGCCAGCGCGGCCAGCGTCACCCCGCGCTCCAGCCGCGCCGCCCGCAACCGCGGCCCGACCTCGGCCAGAGTGCGCTCGACGCCGTCGTCCGTGCCTTTGGGTGCTTTCTCCGCCATGCGCCGATTTTGCCATACCGGCAAGCACGTTTGCCGTACGACCCCGGCGCGCACTCCGGACCACCGCCGTGCGACTTCCGCGCGATCCGCCCGCGCGCCCCCTGTGCCACCGGGAATGAGCCGCGCGATACCGGTGTTGTGCGAATCGGCAGAACGATTCGATCCCGCATTGACGAAGCAATCCGTGAGATCTGTGAGAGAGGCAGCCGCATGGTTTCAGCCGCTTGCCGGTCCCGCGCAGAGGCCGCACAGGCCACCGCGCGACCGGACGCAGCCGCGCCCTACCTGAACTGGGCCGAATGGCCGGTCAAGGACGACGGCAAGGGCGCATCCGGCACGTCGATCTCCAGCGGGATATCCTCCGGAACAGGCGTGGCCGCTTTTGGGCGCGCTGACGTTTCTGAGGAGGTGGGTGCGGTCACCGGCACCGACGACAGCACGGCGGAAAACGCGAGTGCGTCCGGTGAGGCAGCACAGGAGAGCAGCGCGGAGCGCACCGAGCGCTTCGAGCGGGACGCCCTTGGCTTCCTCGACCAGATGTACTCGGCCGCGCTGCGGATGACCCGCAATCCGGCCGACGCGGAAGACCTCGTCCAGGAGACGTACGCGAAGGCGTACGCCTCCTTCCACCAGTTCCGTGAGGGCACCAATCTCAAGGCGTGGCTCTACCGCATTCTCACCAACAGCTTCATCAACTCCTACCGCAAGAAGCAGCGCGAACCGCTGCGCAGCGGCTCGGAGGAGATCGAGGACTGGCAGCTCGCACGAGCCGAATCCCATATGTCGACCGGCCTGCGCTCCGCGGAGTCCCAGGCGCTCGACCACCTGCCCGACTCCGACGTGAAGGCGGCGTTGCAGACGATCCCCGAGGAGTTCCGCATCGCGGTCTACCTCGCGGACGTCGAGGGCTTTGCCTACAAGGAGATCGCGGACATCATGGGAACACCCATCGGCACAGTGATGTCCCGGCTGCACCGCGGGCGTCGCCAGTTGCGTGAGCTGCTGGAGGACTATGCGCGGGACCGCGGTCTTGTACCCGCGGGCGCGGCGGATGAGAAGGGCGCGGATTCATGAGTTGCGGCGACGCACATGAGACGGACTGCTCGGAGGTGCTCGGCCACCTCTACGAGTACCTCGACAACGAGATGCCCGACGAGAGCTGCGCCAAGTTCAAGGAGCACTTCGACGAGTGCCACCCGTGCCTGGAGAAGTACGGCCTCGAACAGGCCGTCAAGAAGCTCGTCAAGCGGTGCTGCGGCTCCGACGACGTGCCGACCGACCTCCGTTCGAAGGTCATGATGCGGATCGAGCTGATCCGCTCCGGTGAGGTCGCCCCGGTCCCGGACCAGGCGCCCGACATCCTCGCCACCCCGACCGAGGCCGAGGCCCGCTAGCTCCTGTCTCCACCGCCGGGCGCGCCAGGGCTTCCCCGCCGCCGTCGGCCACCGCCGGGACACCCCCCGGTACCCCTTCGTCCCGGCTCGTACCCCGTTGCGCTTGTGGACGGGGTTCGGGCGTTCGGACGAGGGCGCATACGCCTCACGTCACCCGTGCGGGTGAGCGTCGGCTCCCACGGACGGCCCAACCCCGGCAAACGCCTCTTCCACGACGGGCGCGGCCCTATCCTCCTGACTCTCAACGGGCCGGGAGCCGATCGGGCCGCGCCCGCCGCGCGTTCGCGCACGTTCGCGTACGGAGGAGGCCGCCTCTCGTGTCCGCCATGCCGACACCCGCACGGGTCACCGTGGCCGCCGTGTGCGCCGCCGGGACGCTGTGCGCCGCGCCCGCCCTGCGGCCCGCCACCGCGTGGGGGACCGTCGCCGTACTCGCCGCCCTGTACGCGCTGTGCGAGCCCGGCGTGCTCCCCGACCGCGCCGCGGGCCGCCACCCGCCCGCCGCCGTCGGCCCGTTCCTGCCCGTCCTGCTGGCCGCCGCCCTGCTGCTGCCCCCGGCCGCCGCCGCGCTGGTGGCCGTCCCCGGCTCGCTCGCGGGCCGCGTGGAGCAGGAGCCGCGCCGCGTACGGCGGCTGTGGCGCGCCGCCCACCTGGCCGTCGCCGTCTGGGCCGCCGCGCTCGCCGCCCGGCTGCTCGACGGCCCCCGCGCGCTGGCCGCCGCCGACCTGCCGTACGCGCTGCTGCCCGCGACCGCCGCCGCGCTCGTCCTCTGCGTCACCGCCACCGCGCTCACCGGCGCCGTCCTGGTCACCGCCGAGGGCCGCACACCGCGCGCGGCCTGGGGCGCACCGCTGCTCAGCGGCCTCGCCCCGCACCTGACCTACGGCCTCGTCGCCCTCATGACCGCCGTCCTGTGGCAGGCCCGCTACGGCGCCTTCGCCGCGGTGCTCGTACCGCTGCCGATGTACGTGGCCTGCTGGGGATTCGCCCGCGCCCGCCGGGAACGCGACGCCCACCGGGCGACCGTGCGTGCGCTCGTCCAGGCCGTCGAGATCAAGGACCACTACACGCGCGGGCACAGTGAACGCGTGGGCCGCGCCTCGGTGTTCATCGCCCGCGAGCTGGGCATGCCCGAACCCCGCGTCGACGCCCTGCGGTTCGCCGGAATCCTGCACGACATCGGCAAACTCGGCGTCCCCACCCGCCTGTTGCGCAAGAACGGGCCGCTGACCCCGGCCGAGCGGCGGGTGGTCGAGCTGCACCCGGAGTACGGGCACGAGATGGTCCGCGGCATCGCCTTCCTCGGCGAGGCGCGGGACGCGATCCTGCACCACCACGAACGCCTCGACGGCAGCGGCTACCCGCACGGGCTCGCGGGCGACCAGATCCCGGAATTCGCCCGCGTGGTCGCCGTCGCGGACGCCTTCGACGCCATGACGTCCACCCGCTCCTACCGGCGCGCCCGGCCGGTTCGCGCCGCGCTCGACGAACTCCACGCCTGCGCCGGTACGCACTTCGACCCGGCGATGGTCGCCGCCCTGACGCGTGCGCTGGCCCACCACTCCTGGCCGGTGGCCGCCTCGGGGCCGGTCGGCGCCACCACCGCCGGGCGGGGCCCGCTGCTTCTTCCGGCCGCCGTCTCCGCGCCGGTGCCGCGATGAGGGCCCGGCTCGTCCGGGGCGTGTACGGCGCCGCCCTCACCCTGACGGCCGCCGCCGTCGCGCGTACCGCCCTCACCGGCCTCTCCGCGCCCGGCACCGCCCTCGCCTTCGCCGCCGTCATCGCCGTGGGCGTGACCTTCCGCCTTCCCGCCCCCCTCGCCCCTCTCGCCTTCGGGGTCGACCGCGACACCGCGCCTCTCGCCACGGCGACGGCTCTCGCCTACGCCCTCCTGGCGCCGGGCCGCCACGGCCTCGCCCAAACCGTGGCCGTCTCCGCCCTCGCGGCCGCCGTCCCGCTGACCCTGAGCTGCCCCCGCCCCCGCCACGCAGCCGCCCCCGCCCCGCCCCCCTCACCCAGGTGGGCACCCCCCAGGGCCGTGGCGGCCGCGGGTCCCTTGCGCAGGTGGCTGCCCCCCAGGGGCGCGGCGGGTGAGGGCCCTTTGCGCAGGTGGGTGTCCTCCAGGGCCGCGGCGGGCGCGGGTCCCTTGCGCAGGTGGGTGCCCCGTAGGGGCGCGGGGAACTGCGCGCTCAGCCACGACGCTCCCGCAGGTCACCACCCGCCCCGGCGGGGCAGTTCGGTGGTCTCCGGACCACCGGCCGGTGGGGGCGGGCCGCGCAGTTCCCCGCGCCCCTACGGGGCGGACCCTCCTGGGCAGGCGCGCCCGGGTTCGGGGCGGCATGGGGGGTCGGGGGCCAAGGGGGACGGTGAGGTGCGGCGGGTCGCGGCAGCGACCTTCGCCGGGGTGTGCGCCCAACCCTTCGCGGGAGGCGAAGGCCCCGCGTACGCCGCCGCACTCCTGGCGGTCCTCGGCCTGACGGCGCTGTGCGACGCGGCGCTGGCGGCGGCCCTGGGCGCGGCCAGGACCGGCCACCCGTACGCCCCGGCGCTGCGCGACGAGGTGCGGGCACTGGCGGGGATGGCCAGCGCGGTGTGCGCGGGCGGTGTGGTGATGGCGCTGGCGGTCGCGACCGCCGGGCTGTGGGCGCTGCCCATGGCCGCGGCGCCGCTGCTGCTGGCGCAGATGTCGCTGCGGGGCCAGGCGGCGGTGCGGGCCACGTACCGGCAGACGATCGGGTCGCTGGCGCGGGCCACCGAGGTGGCCGGGTACACACCGGAGGGGCACGCGCGGCGGGTGAGCGAGCTGGCGACCGCGGTCGGCAGGGAGCTGGGCCTGCCCGCCCGCCACCTGATGCTGCTGGAGTACGCGGCGCTGATGCACGACATCGGCCAGCTCTCGCTGGTCGACCCGGTGCCGCGCGGGGCGACGGAGCCGCTGGACGGCGAGCGGCAGCGCGCCATCGCCGCGCTCGGCGGCGAGGTGGTGCGGCAGACCGGCGCCCCGGCCGAGGTGGCGCTGATCGTGGAGCGGCAGGCGCACCCGTACCGGGAACAGCCGTTGGCGGGCCGGATCGTCCGGGCCGTCAACGCCTACGAGGACCTGACGGGGGAGCCGGGCGCGGCCCTCGGCCACCGGCTCGCGGCGGTCGAGCGGCTGCGGTTGGCGACCGCACGTGAGTACGATCCGCAGGTGGTGGCGGCACTCACCAGGGTGCTCGCACGGCGCCCCACCTGGGCATGGTTGGATGCCCACGGGAGTGGCAAGGGTGTCGAGTGAGGAAGCGCGCTCACCGGGGAGCCGCGGACCGCACGGACCGGGTCGCCGGCCCCGGGGGACGGGGGCGACGGCCGGGCTGAGACAACGGCCAAAATGTGCAAGGTTGGAGTCGTACGGGGGGACGCGATCGTAGTGGTGCGGGAAGGCGACGTCCTGGCAGTGATCGGCTGAGCGGGCAGGCGGGTAACGACGTTGAACATCTTCGGAAGAGTGCGGCACCGGCCGTCGCCCACGTGGCGGCAGGCCACTGACCGGGCGTTCTCGCTGATCGGCGACGGCCGTTACGAGGACGCCGGAGCGCTGCTGACCCGAGCCGCCGATCTGGAGCCGTGGCTGTCGGAGTCCTGGTACAACCTCGCGCTGCTGCACAAGTTCCGGCACGACTGGGCGCAGGCCCGGATCGCCGGGCTGCGCGCGGTGGCGCTGCTCGACCGCCCGGTCGGCTCCCCCGACTGGTGGAACCTGGGCATCGCCGCCACCGCCGTGCAGGACTGGCCGCTGGCCCGCCGCGCCTGGCAGGCGTACGGCCTGCGGATGCCCGCGGGCACCGCGAGTCACAACGGCGAGGAGTCGGTACGGCTGCCGCTGGGCAGCGCCGCCGTACGGCTGTCGCCCGAGGGCGAGGCCGAGGTCGTGTGGGGCCGCAGGCTCGACCCGGCGCGGGTCGAGGTGCTCTCCATCCCGCTGCCGTCGTCCGGGCGCCGCTGGGGCGAGGTCGTGCTGCACGACGGCGTCCCGCACGGCGAGCGCGCCACCGCCGACACCGCGGGCGGCGCGGTCTACCCCGTCTTCGACGAGATCGAGCTGTGGGCGCCGTCCCCGGTGCCGACCTGGCTGGTGCTCCTCGAAGCGGACACGGCCGCCGACCGCGACGCGCTGGAGCGGCTGGCGGCGGAGGCCGGGTACGCGGCCGAGGACTGGTCGTCGTCCGTCCGGCTGCTGTGCCGCACCTGTTCGGAGAGCCGGATGCCCACCGACGACGGCTCGATGGCCACGCGCGACCCGCACGACCACGGTGAGCCCGGTCACCCCGGCCATCTCAGCCACCACAGCGCGGGTGTGCGCTGGTCGCCGGAGCGCGAGTGCGGGATCGCCGCCCCCGCGTCCCTGGTCCGCGGCCTGCTCGACGGCTGGGTCGCCGACAGCCCGGACACCCGGGACTGGCGGGACCTCGAAGAGGTCTGCTGAACCGCACGCCCTGAACCGCGTGCCCCGAACGGCGAGGTGCGACGAACCACGAGGTGTGGGGAACACCGTCGTGCGCGGGCCCGTACCCTAGGGGGGTTCGTTTACGGGTTCGCGGAAGGCGTACGGCGCAGATGTCCCAGCAGCACACCGAGCACGGCCACGGTCACCAGCACCACCACGGGCATGACCACGACCACGCGCACAGCCACGACGCGGCCACCGAAGGCTTCCTCGACGACGTGACCGACGCGCAGGCGCGCGAACTGGCGTACCGCGAGCGCGGCACCGTCCGCCCGATCACCGTGGTCGGCAACCCGGTGCTGCACCGGGAGTGCAAGGACGTCACGTCCTTCGACGACGACCTGGACGCGCTGATCGCCGACATGTTCGCCAGCCAGCGCGCCGCCGAGGGCGTGGGCCTGGCCGCCAACCAGATCGGCGTCGACCTCAAGGTCTTCGTCTACGACTGCCCGGACGACGACGACAACCGGCACGTCGGCGTCGTCTGCAACCCCGTACTGGACGAACTGCCCGCCGACCGGCGCCGCCTGGACGACTCCAACGAGGGCTGCCTGTCCGTCCCCGGTGCCTACATGGAACTGGCCCGCCCCGACTACGCGGTGGTGCGCGGCCAGAACGCCAAGGGCGAGCCGATCGTCGTCCACGGCAGCGGCTACTTCGCCCGCTGCCTCCAGCACGAGACCGACCACCTCTACGGCCGCCTCTACATCGACCGTCTCTCCAAGCGCGACCGCAAAGACGTCATGAAGCAAATGGCCGAGGCCACCCCGAAGTTCGAAACGGTCCCCAACGACTGACCCGCCCCGCGCGCCCGCCCGACGGGAAAGGGGCGGCGGAAGGCTCATCGCCCTCCGCCGCCCCTTTCGCCGTTGACCGTTCCAACCCGGGGTCTAGAAGTCCTCGTCCAGGGCGAAGCTGCCCTCCACCGCGACCTGGTAGGCGGACGGGCGGCGCTCGAAGAAGTTCGTCAGCTCCTGGACGCCCTGCAACTCCATGAAGGAGAAGGGGTTCTCCGAGCCGTAGACCGGGGGGAAGCCGAGGCGGGCGAGGCGCTGGTCGGCGACGCACTCCAGGTAGGCGCGCATGGACTCGGTGTTCATGCCGGGCAGGCCGTCGCCGCACAGGTCGCGGCCGAACTGGAGCTCGGCCTCGACGGCTTCGCGCAGCATGTCGGTGACCTGCTGCCGCAACTGCTCGTCGAAGAGGTCCGGCTCCTCCTTGCGGACGGTGTCGACCACGTCGAAGGCGAAGCTCATGTGCATGGTCTCGTCGCGGAACACCCAGTTGGTGCCGGTCGCGAGCCCGTGCAGCAGGCCGCGCGAGCGGAACCAGTAGACGTACGCGAAGGCGCCGTAGAAGAACAGGCCCTCGATGCACGCGGCGAAGCAGATCAGGTTGAGCAGGAAGCGGCGGCGGTCGGCCTTGGACTCCAGGCGGTCGATCTTCTCGACCGAGTCCATCCAGCGGAAGCAGAACTGCGCCTTCTCGCGGATCGAGGGGATCTCCTCGACCGCGTCGAAGGCCGCCGCCCGGTCCTCGGGATCGGGCAGGTAGGTGTCGAGCAGCGTCAGATAGAACTGGACGTGCACGGCCTCCTCGAAGAGCTGGCGGGACAGGTACAGCCGCGCCTCGGGGGAGTTGATGTGCTTGTAGAGCGTGAGCACCAGGTTGTTGGAGACGATCGAGTCACCGGTCGCGAAGAACGCGACCAGGCGGCCGATCATGTGCTGTTCGGCGGGGCTGAGTTTGGCGAGGTCGGACACGTCGGAGTGGAGGTCGACCTCCTCCACGGTCCAGGTGTTCTTGATCGCGTCGCGGTAGCGCTCGTAGAAGTCCGGGTAGCGCATCGGACGCAGGGTCAGCTCGAAGCCCGGGTCGAGCAGATTCTTGTCGGTGGACGTCATTACTGGCAGGCCTCGCAGGACTCGGGGTTCTCAAGGGAGCATGCGATCGCGTCGGCGTCGGCGATCACCGGTACGGGGACGGGGGTGGCGGCCGTCTGCTGCTGGGCTCGGGCCGCGCGGGCGATCCGGGTCGCGGGCCGGGACCGCAGGTAGTACGTCGTCTTCAGGCCCTGCTTCCAGGCGTACGCGTACATCGAGCTGAGCTTGCCGATGGTGGGCGTCTCCAGGAACAGGTTCAGCGACTGGCTCTGGTCGAGGAACGGCGTACGCGCCGCCGCCATGTCGATCAGGCCGCGCTGCGGGATCTCCCACGCCGTGCGGTACAGCTCGCGGATCTCGGCCGGAATCCAACTGAAGCCGTTCACCGAGCCGTTGGCCTCGCGCAGCGCCTCGCGGGACTGCGCGTCCCACACGCCGAGCCGCTTGAGGTCGGCGACCAGGTACGAGTTGACCTGGAGGAACTCACCCGACAGCGTCTCGCGCTTGAAGAGGTTGGAGACCTGCGGCTCAATGCACTCGTAGACACCGGCGATGGACGCGATGGTCGCGGTCGGCGCGATGGCCAGCAGCAGCGAATTGCGCATGCCGGTGGCCGCGATCCGGGCGCGCAGCGCCGTCCAGCGCTCCGGCCAGTTCAGCTCGGTCGCGTAGTGGTCGGGGTGCAGCACACCGCGGGCGGTACGGGTCTTGTCCCAGGCGGGCAGCGGGCCCTGCCGCTCGGCGAGGTCGCAGGACGCCTCGTACGCGGCGAGCATGATCCGCTCGGCGATCCGGGTGGACAGCTCGCGCGCCGCGGCCGAGTCGAAGGGCAGCCGCAGCTTGAAGAAGACGTCCTGAAGACCCATCACGCCCAGGCCCACCGGGCGCCACTTGGCGTTGGAGCGGCCCGCCTGCTCGGTCGGGTAGAAGTTGATGTCCACGACCCGGTCGAGGAAGGTCACCGCGGTCCTGACGGTCTCGTCGAGCCGCTCCCAGTCCATCTCGTCGCCCGCGCCGCCCCCCGGGGTGGCGAAGGCGCCCAGGTTCACCGAACCCAGGTTGCAGACCGCGGTCTCGCCGTCGTCGGTGACCTCAAGGATCTCGGTGCACAGATTCGAGGAGTGCACGGTACGGCCGGGCTCCGCCGTCTGGTTGGCCGTACGGTTCGAGGCGTCCTTGAAGGTGATCCAGCCGTTGCCGGTCTGCGCGAGGGTCCGCATCATCCGGCCGTACAGCTCGCGCGCCGGGATCGTGCGCTGCGCCAGGCCCTTGGCCTCCGCCCTGCGGTACGCGGCGTCGAAGTCGTCGCCCCACAGGTCGACCAGCTCCGGCACGTCGGACGGCGAGAACAGGGACCAGTCGGCGTCGGTCTCCACGCGGCGCATGAACTCGTCCGGGATCCAGTGCGCCAGGTTCAGATTGTGCGTGCGGCGCGCGTCCTCACCGGTGTTGTCGCGCAGTTCGAGGAACTCCTCGATGTCGGAGTGCCAGGTCTCCAGGTAGACCGCCGCGGCGCCCTTGCGACGGCCGCCCTGGTTGACCGCGGCCACCGACGCGTCCAGCGTCTTCAGGAACGGCACGATGCCGTTGGAGTGGCCGTTGGTGCCGCGGATCAGCGAACCGCGCGAGCGGATCCGGGAGTAGGACAGGCCGATCCCGCCCGCGTGCTTCGACAGCCGCGCCACCTGGTGGTAGCGGTCGTAGATCGAGTCCAGCTCGTCCAGCGGCGAGTCCAGCAGGTAGCAGGAGGACATCTGCGGGTGCCGGGTGCCGGAGTTGAACAGGGTGGGGGAGCTGGGCAGGTAGTCCAGCGCGCTCATCAGCCGGTAGAGCGAGGCGACTTCCTCGGCGGCGCGCACCGAGTCGTCCTCGGCGAGACCGCAGGCCACGCGGAGCATGAAGTGCTGCGGGGTCTCGATCACCTGACGGGTGATGGGGTGCCGCAGCAGGTAGCGGCTGTGCAGGGTGCGCAGGCCGAAGTAGCCGAAGCGGTCGTCCGCGCCGGCGGCCAGCGCCTCGTCCACCAGCGCGTCGAGCCGGGTCTTGTGCAGGGCCACGAAGGCGGCCGTGCGGTCGGCGATCAGGCCCTCGCGGTGCCCGACCGAGACGGACGCGGAGAACGACACCGCACCCTGGCCCGCGGCCTCTTCGGCGATGGTCGAGGTCAGCAGCCGGGCGGCCAGCCGCGAGTACGCCGGGTCCTCGGAGATCAGGCCGGCCGCCGCCTCGGTGGCCAGGCTGTGCATCTCGGCCGCGTCGGAGGCGGCGTTACGGCCGCGCAGCGCGGCGGCGGCGACCCGGCCGGGGTCGGTGTCGGTCAGGTCGGCGGTGAGCCGCACCAGCGTACGCAGCAGGTCCGCGCCCGGGCCCTCGTCGGGACCGGCGGGAGGTCCGGGGAGAGGTCCGGAGGGGGGAGCCGAGGGAATCCGGGGGGCGACGGTGCGGAGTTCGGCTGAAGCGGGGTCTGCGGGCGCGATGGTCACGGTGGTGCTCTCTCCCTCGAACGCGGCGACGGCCAGGCGGGGAGGAGCGGGTACGCGTGCGGAGGCGCACCCCTGCTCAGGCATGGGCGTGCCGCGACGCGTCCGCCGGCCCAATCCGCGAGGCCCGGACACAACTGCGCCCGTCGCTTGTGGGCGCTACGGGCGCGCTGGCGGCAGGTCCTCGGGCTGTGCGGGCGTACGCCCGCTCACCGTTGCGGGGCAGCGCCGGATTCGCACCGGCTTCCCCTGCTCGACAGCGAAGTTGAGCATACATGTAGTGCCGCGGTTCGCGTGGAAGCCCAGATGTTGTGTCGTGAGGGCGGGTCGCCGAGGTCGGCGCGCAAGCGCCGGAGGGGATTTTATTCCCTCCGGCGCCCTCAGATCCGCGGGGCCGCGACCGCTGTGAGGGCCGGTTCGCGGCCTGGTTCGCGGTCCGCGCGCGCGGCGCGTCTCGCGTGCGCCCGGCGTGTCGCCTCGGCCTCGCGGGCGGCGTCGGCCGCGCGGATCTGGCGGGTGATCCTGGCCTCGGCGCGCAGGCCCAGGACGGGGACGAAGGAGAGGATGAGGAGGAGGGCGGAGAGGGCTGCGATGTCCAGGAGAACGGTCATGGGTCAATCGTGCTCGCGCCGCTTACCCGCGAACAGTGGCAGGACCGCCGTACTACCGCGACATCCTGCCACGTGGCATCCTCGGGAGCATGCTGAAGAACGTGGCCGCGGTACTGCTCGACGGTGTCCACCCCTTCGAACTCGGGGTGATCTGCGAGGTGTTCGGCCTCGACCGCAGCGAGGACGGGCTGCCCGTGTACGACTTCGCGGTGATCTCCGGCGAGGGCCCGACGCTGCGCACGCACGCCGGGTTCGAGCTGTCGGCCTCCTGCGACATGGACCGGCTGGACGAGGCGGACCTGATCGCCGTACCGGCCGGGGACTCGTACATCGACCGGGACTTCCCGCCGCAGGTGCTCACGGCGCTCAACCGGGCCGTGGAGCGCGGCGCGACGGTGCTCAGCGTGTGCTCGGGCGTCTTCGTGCTGGCCGCCTCCGGCATGCTCGACGACCGGCGCTGCGCCACGCACTGGCGGCACGCGGAACGCCTCGCGAGCCGGTACCCGCAGATCAAGGTCGAGTCCGACGTGCTGTACGTGGACGACGCGGGGGTGATCACCTCGGCCGGTACGGCCTCCGGCATCGACGCCTGCCTGCACCTGGTGCGCAAGGAGCAGGGCAGCGCCGTCGCCAACGGCATCGCCCGCCGCATGGTGGTGCCGCCGCACCGCGAGGGCGGCCAGGCGCAGTACGTGGACCGGCCGCTGCCGCGCGGGCAGAGCGACACCGTGGCCGGGGTGCTGTCCTGGATGGAACGGCACCTGGACCGCGAGGTGACCGTCGAGGAGCTGGCCGCCCGCGCCCACATGTCGCCGCGCACCTTCGCCCGCCGCTTCCAGCAGGAGACCGGCACCACCCCGTACCGCTGGCTGCTGGGTCAACGGGTGCTGCTGGCACGGGAGTTGCTGGAGGCCACCGACCACACCATGGACGCCGTCGCGCTCCGCGCGGGGTTCGGGAACGCGGCGACCATGCGGCATCACTTCGCCCGCTGGACGGGGACCACGCCGCAGGGGTACCGGCGCACTTTCGCCTCGCGCTGAGGCGCGGGTCCCCAAGGCGCGGGTCCCCAAGGCGCGGGCCGCACACCACAACGCGGCCTCGCGCCCCCGGGACCCGCCCCCTCGCGCTCTACTACGCCGGTGCGGGAACCGCCTCCTTCGCCGCCTCCTCCGCCTCCACCACGTAGTCGCCCTTCGCCGTCTCGTCCACGCCGTCGGGGGCCTTGAGGGCGCGCAGGACCAGGGTGAGGACGACCGCGACCGCCGCGTTCAGGACGAAGGCGGTGAGGCCGATGTAGCCGAGCTCGCCGATGCCGGGGATCTTCGCGGAGTTGCCGCCGAAGTGCGACTGGCTGGCGCTGGTCTGCTCGTACGCCTTCCACGTGCCGTACGCCATGCCCGCCGCCCAGCCGGCCAGCAGCGCCCAGCGGTGGAACCAGCGGGTGAACAGGCCGCCGACGATGGCCGGGACGGTCTGGAGGATCCAGATGCCGCCCAGGAGCTGGAAGTTGATCGCGACCGTCTTGTCCATCGACAGCACGAAGACGAGCGCGCCGACCTTGACCACCAGGGACGCGGCCTTGGAGACCTTGGTCTCCTGCGCGGGGGTGGCGTCCGGTTTGAACAGGTCCTTGTAGATGTTGCGGGTGAACAGGTTGGCCGCCGCGATCGACATGATCGCCGCCGGGACCAGCGCGCCGATGGCGATGGCGGCGAAGGCCACCCCGGCGAACCAGGAGGGGAACATGTCCTCGAAGAGCTGGGGGATGGCCAGTTGGGCGTTGTACCCCTTGACGCCCTTTCCGACGCCCGCCGCCAGCGCCATGAAGCCGAGCATCGCCAGCAGGCCGAGCATCAGCGAATACAGCGGCAGGATCGTGGTGTTGCGGCGGATGGTGTTGCGGCTCTTGCCGGAGAGCACGGCCGTCACCGAGTGCGGGTACAGGAAGAGCGCCATCGCCGAGCCCATCGCGAGCGTGGCGTACGCCCATTGGGCCTGCGGCGCCGACACCAGTGAGCCGCGCGGCTTGCCGGTGGCGGGGTTGGTCACCTTGTAGGCCGCGTCCGCCTTGTCGAAGATGTCGCCGAACCCGCCCAGTTTGTACGGGATGTAGATGATCGCGACCACGATGACGATGTAGATCAGCGCGTCCTTGACGAAGGCGATCAGCGCGGGCGCGCGCAGCCCGGAGGAGTACGTGTACGCGGCCAGCACACCGAAGGCGATCAGCAGCGGCAGGTCCTTGACGAACCAGTTGGTGGAGTCGCCGCCGCCCACGCCCATCACGTCCAGCACGGCCTGGATGCCGACGAGTTGGAGCGCGATGTACGGCATGGTCGCGACGATCCCGGTGAGCGCCATCGCGACCGACAGGCTCTTCGACCCGAACCGGCCGCGGATGAAGTCCGACGAGGTCACGTACCCGTGCTTGTGCGAGACCGACCACAGCCGCGGCAGGAAGAGGAACACCAGCGGGTAGGTGATGATCGTGTACGGGACCGCGAAGAACCCGGCGGCGCCCGCGGAGTAGATCGCGGCGGGCACGGCGACGAAGGTGTACGCGGTGTAGAGATCGCCGCCGAGCAGGAACCAGGTCACCCAGGTGCCGAAACCCCGGCCGCCCAGGCCCCATTCGTCCAGGTGCAGGGCGTTCTCCGCGCGTCGCCAGCGGGCGGCGAGGAAGCCCATCACCGTGACCAGGAGGAAGAAGAAGACGCAGACGCCGAGCGCCACGCCGTTCACGTCGTTCGTCACTTGGCCGCACCCCCCTTGCGCGCCCGCTCCTCGCGGCGCACCAGGACGTACGCGGTGTACGTCAGCAGCGCCGCCGCCGGCACCCACGCCATCTGGTACCAGTAGAAGAACGGGATGCCGATGAACCTCGGGGTGAGCCGCGAGTACGAGCCGACCCAGAGCAGCGCCACGAAGGGCGCGACCAGGCATATCCCGGCGATCACGCGCGACGCGGTGACCACCGGCCGCCGCGGCGGTGCGGGGTGTTCCTCAAGTGATAGGTCGTCGGGCATACGTGCGGCTCCCGTCCCCTAGAGCTACGAGTGTGACTCGCGGGAATCTAGGGGAGGGGAGTAGCGCACGTCACCATGTGTGCGGCGATCTCACTCGTGAGAAGTCAAACCGGCGGTCTCAGTCGGTGGGGCGGCTCAGTCGTGCCACGAACTTGTAGCGGTCGCCGCGGTAGACCGAGCGCACCCACTCGACCGGTTCGCCGACGGTGTCGATCGAGTGCCGGGAGAGCATCAGCATCGGCAGGCCGACGTCGGTGCCGAGCAGTCCGGCCTCGCGCGGGGTGGCCAGCGAGGTCTCGATGGTCTCCTCCGCCTCGGCCAGCCGCACGTCGTAGACCTCGGCCAACGCCGTGTACAGGGACGTGTACTTGGCGAGGCTGCGGCGCAGCGCGGGGAAGCGCTTGGCCGACAGGTGCGTCGTCTCGATCGCCATCGGCTCGCTGTTGGCCAGCCGCAGCCGCTCGATCCGCAACACCCGGCCGCCGGCCTTCATGTCGAGCAGCCCGGCGAGCCGGTCGTCGGCGGTGATGTAGCCGATGTCCAGGAGCTGGGACGTGGGTTCGAGACCCTGGGCGCGCATGTCCTCGGTGTACGAGGTCAGTTGGAGCGCCTGGGAGACCTTCGGCTTGGCGACGAAGGTGCCTTTGCCCTGGATGCGTTCGAGCCGGCCCTCGACCACGAGTTCCTGGAGCGCCTGGCGGACCGTGGTGCGCGAGGTGTCGAACTCGGTGGCCAGCGTGCGCTCCGGCGGTACGGGCGTGCCGGGGGGCATGGTCTGGGTGATGTCCAGAAGATGCCGCTTGAGCCGGTAGTACTTGGGCACGCGTGCGGTACGGCCCGCGGTGCTCGCGGTCCCCGCCGTACTCTCCGCGCCACTGCCCGCGTCGCTGTCCATGACGTCTACTCCCGACTGCTGTCGTGCTGCCGTCACCGGCTCCTCCGTTATATGCGGCTCACATCGTGGCACGGCCTGACCTGGAGCGGGGAGGCGGTAGTGGTCGCTTCCCGCTCAGGTGTCGGTCCGATAACAGAGCCGACATGGGTTCTTATACACCCTTGACACCCCCAAAGGTCTAGGCCAAGCTCCGGGTACTGGTCTAAACCATTAACGACCAAATCCCAGACCCACGAGCAGGACGCGGCTGCACACGTGTCTCGCGGTAGCCGACATTTCGGGTGGTGGGGGGAGTTTCGGGCATCCTGAGGAGGGTGGCGTGAAGCGCAAGCTCATCGCGGCGATCGGCGTCGCGACCATGATTGCTGGTATTGCGGCCTGTGGGTCGGACAAGAAGGACGACAAGGCCGCTGAGAAGCCGGCCGACCAGACCGGCACGGTGACCGTCTGGCTGATGGCCGAGGCGCAGACCGCCTGGCCCGAGCTGGTACAGAACACCACCGCCCAGTTCAAGGCGAAGTACCCGAAGGTCAACGTCAAGATCCAGTACCAGCAGTGGAGCGACAAGGTCCAGAAGCTGGACGCCGCGCTCTCCGGTTCCAGCGCCCCCGACGTGGTCGAGCTGGGCAACACCGAGACCCAGACGTACATCCTCAACGGCGCTCTCGCCGAGCTGGACAAGAAGACCTTCCAGAACTCGGACACCTGGATCAAGGGCCTCGAGGACACCTGCACCTACCAGGGCAAGCTCTACTGCGCGCCCTACTACGCCGGTGCCCGCGTCGCGATCTACAACACCGCCGACTTCAAGGCCGGTACGGGCTCCGACGCCTTCCCCGCCACCGAGGACGAGCTGACCGCCGCCCTGGACAAGATCGAGGCGAAGAAGGGCGGCGACAAGACGTACTCGCCGCTCTACCTCCCCGGCCAGTACTGGTACGCGGCCATGTCGTACGTGAAGGCGTACGGCGGCCAGATCGCCAAGACCGACGGCAGCAAGTGGACCGCCGACCTGGAGAGCCCGCAGGCGCAGCAGGGCATCCAGCACTTCATCGACCTGGTGAAGAAGTACAACCACGGCGACCAGACCAAGGACGAGGCGGACCACGCCAACGTCATGGCCCACGAGAAGGCCGGCGTCATCTACGGCAACGGCTGGGAGTCCGGCTCGGTCATCACGCCGCCGAACGGCAACGCCAAGCTCAAGGACGTCATCAAGACGGCCACGATGCCCGGCCCGAACGGCAAGGCGCTGCCCTCCTTCATCGGCGGCTCCGACCTCGCCGTGGTCAACAAGTCCAAGGTGAAGGACCTCGCCAAGGAGTGGATCGCGGACTTCACCGACGAGAAGAACGAAGCCGCGCTGGTCACCAAGGCGACGCTGCCGAACAACACCAAGCAGCTCGAGCCGATGAAGGCCGACCCGGCCACCGCCGCCGCGGCCAACGCCGTGCCGGACGCCTGGTTCACGCCGATCGCACCGGGCTGGGCCGCGATCGAGAAGCAGGGCATCCTCAAGTCGATGCTGCTCGACATCCTCAAGGGCAAGTCCGTCGCCGACGCCACCAAGGCCGCCGACGACAAGATCAACTCGCTGATCAACACCGCCTCCTGACACGGCGGTCGTCACCAGGGGAGGGCGGTCCGCGGTCGCGGGCCGCCCGCCCCGGTATCCCGGCATGGACACCGAAGAAAGGTCAGAGCGGATGAGTGCCGCCGACACGCATGCCACCGAGCCGGTGACGGGGGGCCGCCCGCAGATCCCGCCGCCGCGCTCGACCGGTCCGGTCGCCACGACAGCGGGCCGCGCCGCCGGGCGCAACCGGCAGAGCAGATCGCTGCCGTATCTGCTGATCGCTCCGGCGCTGCTGATCATGATCGGCGTGCTGGGCTACCCGCTCGTCGACACCATCGTGCTGTCCTTCCAGGACGAGCGCCGCAACAACCTCTGGAACGGCGTCGCGGCGCCCTGGGTCGGCTTCGACCAGTACAGCTCGATCCTCGGCGACAGCGAGTTCTGGGCCGTGGTGCTGCGCACCGTGGTCTTCGTCGTCGTCTGCGTCGTCGCCACCATGTCGCTCGGCCTGCTGATCGCGCTGCTGATGCAGCGGGTCTCCAACTGGGTCCGGGTCACCATGAGCAGCGTGATGATCGCCGTGTGGGCGATGCCGCTGCTGGTCGCCACCTCGGTCTTCAAGTTCATGTTCGACTCCGACTACGGCCTGGTGAACCAGCTCCTCACCCGGCTGCCCGGCGTCGACTACACCCGGCACAACTGGTTCCTCAACCCGACCACCGGCATGGCGATCATCGCCGTCCTGGTCGTCTGGGGCGCCATCCCCTTCATCGCCATCAGCCTGCACGCGGCGCTCACCCAGGTCCCCAAGGAACTGGAGGAGGCCGCGCGGATCGACGGCGCCAAGGGCTTCGGCATCTTCCGCTACGTCACCTTCCCGATCATCAAGCCGGTCTTCGTGATGACCAGCACCCTGTCGGTGATCTGGGACTTCGGCGTGCTCGGCCAGATCCTGCTGATGCGCGGCGGCCAGCCCGAGCAGGACTACCAGACGCTCGGCCTGTACGCGTACACCCAGGCGTTCATCTCCAACTCCTTCAGCCGGGGCGCGGCCATCTCCGTGGTCTCCGTCCTGCTGCTGTCGGGTGTCGCCGTCTACTACCTGCGCCAGCTTCTGAAGATCGGAGAGGTCGAGTGAGCACCGCTGTCAAGAGCGGCCCCGCGACCCAGGGCCCCACGGCCGGAGTCGTCTACCGCACTCCGAAGAAGAAGCGCAACGGCTGGAACGTGCTCGGCCTGATCGTCACCGTCATCATGGGCTTCCCGGTGTACTGGATGGTCATCACCGCGCTCCGCCCGAGCCAGGAGATCCTCAGCTACCACCAGAAGCTCTATCCCAGCTCCGTCACGTTCAACCAGTTCAAGCGCGCGATGGACATGCCCAACTTCTGGGACAACGTCAAGAGCAGCGTGATCATCTCGGCGTGCAGCGTCGTGATCGCCATCGGCATCGGCCTGCTCGCGGCGTACGCCATCGGCCGGTTCAAGTTCTGGGGCCGCCGCGGCCTGGTCATCGCGCTGCTGGTGATCCAGCTCATCCCGGCCACCTCGATGCTGATCCCGATCTACATCCAGCTCAACAAGATGGGCGGCCTCAACCAGTACTGGGGCGTCATCGTCGTCTACGCGGCGAGCACACTGCCCTTCGCCGTATGGATGCTGCGCGGCTTCATCGTCAACATCCCCAAGGAGCTTGAGGAGTCGGCGATGGTCGACGGGTGCAGCCAGATGGAGGCGTTCCGCCGCGTCGTCCTCCCGCTGCTCGCGCCCGGCCTGGTCGCCGCGTCGATCTACGCGCTGATGACCGCCTGGAACGAGTACCTGTTCGCCTACGTACTTCTCCAGGACAATGACAAGTACACGTTGAGCATCTGGCTGCTGAAGTTCACCGGACAGCGCGGTACGGACTACGGGGCCCTCATGGCGGGCTCGATCCTGATCGCCCTGCCCGTCGTGATCTTCTTCCTGTTCGTCCAGCGCAAGGTGGCCTCCGGCCTGACCGCAGGCGCGGTGAAGGGATGACCGTCATTACCGTCGACACGCCCGCGGACGTCCTGGCCCGCGACGCCCTCACCGTCCTCCAGCCCGGCTTCCGCGGCACCGAGGCCCCCGACTGGGTGCTGCGGCTGCTCGCCGAAGGGCTCGGCGCGGTCGCGCTGTTCTCCCGCAACATCGAGTCGCCCGAGCAAGTCGCCCGGCTCACCGCCCAGTTGCGCGCGGTACGGCCCGACGTGCTCGTGGCCGCCGACGAGGAGGGCGGTGACGTCACCCGCCTCGAAGCGCGCGGCGGCTCCTCCTTCCCCGGCAACCTCGCGCTCGGCGCCGTCGACGACGTCAAGCTCACCCGGGCCGTCGCCGCCGAACTCGGCCGCAGGCTCGCCGCGTGCGGCGTCAACCTCAACTGGGCGCCGTCCGCCGACGTCAACTCCGACCCCGGCAACCCGGTCATCGGCGTCCGCTCCTTCGGCGCCGAGCCCGAACTGGTCGCGCGCAACACCGCCGCCTACGTGGAGGGAATGCAGTCGGCGGGCGTCGCGACCAGCGTCAAGCACTTCCCCGGCCACGGCGACACCGGCGTCGACTCGCACCACGCGATGCCGCGCATCGACGTCGACCTCGACACCCTGCGCGACCGCGAACTCGTGCCGTTCAAGGCGGCCGTCGCCGCCGGCACCAAGGCCGTGATGAGCGCTCACATCCTCGTCCCGGCCCTCGACCCCGACCTGCCGGGCACGCTCAGCTCCGCCGTCCTCACCGGCCTGCTGCGCGCCCCGCGCGAGCAGGGCGGCCTCGGCTACGACGGCCTCATCGTCACCGACGGCATCGAGATGCAGGCCATCTCCGCCGCCTACGGCATCGAACGCGGCACCGTCATGGCGCTGGCCGCCGGGGCCGACGCGATCTGCGTTGGCGGCGGCCTGTCCGACGAGCAGACCGTGCTCGGCCTCCGCGACGCCATCGTGCGCGCGGTGCGCGAGGGCGACCTCCCCGCCGAGCGGCTGGCCGACGCCGCCGCCCGGGTGCGCGACCTCCAGGTGTGGGCCGCCGAGCGGGCGGCCGCAGCGGAGGGGACCGCGTCCGCCGCCCCGGCAGGGGAGTCCGACATCGGCCTGGAGGCGGCCCGCCGCGCCCTGCGGATCACCCGCCGCGCCGAGTTCACCCCGCTCACCGAGGCGCCCTACGTCGCCGCCCTCACGCCGGTCGCCAACATCGCCGTCGGCGACGTGACCCCCTGGGGCATCGCCGCCGACCTCGCCAGGCTCCTGCCGGGCACGGTCACGGGCACCTACCCCGGCCGCGAGGTGGAGGAGCTGGGCGCCGAGGCGTTCGCCGCCGGACTCCTCGACGAGGCCGGCGACCGTACGATCGTCGTCGTCGTCCGCGACGCCCACCGGCACCGCTGGATGTCCGAGGCGCTCGCGGCGGTCGTCTCCCGCCGCCCCGGCACGGTCGTCGTGGAGATGGGCGTGCCCCAGGCGCCCGCCACCGGCGCCCTCCACATCGCCACCCACGGCGCGGCCCGCGTCTGCGGCACGGCCGCCGCCGAGGCCATCGTGGGCTCCGTCTGACGCGGGCTCCGTCTGACACGACAGAGCGCCGGACGGACTGCGATCAGTCCGTCCGGCGCTCTTTCGCGTTCCGCCGGGCAGGCCCTAGACGCCCTGCCAGGCGGGCTTGGCCGCGAAGGTGGCGCGGAAGTACGGGGCCAGCTTCAGCTTGGAGGCGGCGGCCTCGTCCACGACCACGGTGGCGTGCGGGTGGAGCTGGAGCGCCGAGGCGGGAACGACGGCGGCGACGGGCCCCTCGACGGTCTGCGCGACGGCCTCCGCCTTGCCCTCGCCGGTGGCGAGCAGCACCAGGTGCCGGGCCTCCAGGATGGTGCCGATGCCCTGCGTGATCACGTGGTGCGGCACCTGCTCGATGTCGCCGTCGAAGAAGCGGGCGTTGTCGACCCTGGTCTGCTCGGTGAGCGTCTTGATCCGGGTCCTGGAGGCGAGCGACGAGCAGGGCTCGTTGAAGCCGATGTGCCCGTCGGTGCCGATCCCCAGGAGCTGGAGGTCGACGCCGCCGGCCGCGGCCAGCGCCGCGTCGTACGCCTCGCAGGCGGCCTGCACGTCGTCGGCGGCCCCGTCGGGCCCCATGAAGGACTCCTCCGACAGCCCCAGCGGCTCCACGACCTCCCGCAGCACGACCGAGCGGTACGACTCCGGGTGGCCGGTGGGCAGGCCGACGTACTCGTCGAGCTGGCAGACGCGGGCACGGGCCGCGTCGACGGCGCCCGAGCGGACCTTCGCCGCCAGCGCCTCGTAGATGGGCAGCGGGGTGGATCCGGTGGCCACGCCGAGCAGAGCGTCCGGCTTGCGGCGCAGCAGCGCGGCCATGGCCTCCGCGATCAGCTCGCCGCCTGCCGCGGCGTCCGGGACGATGACAACTTCCACGCTGGGCCTGCCGTTCTGGAGGGGACTTGTGTGGTATAGACCAATCTAGCAGAGCAGGGCCCCGCCGGCGCTGCGCCGGGGCACCTCTGCCCGCCACCAAGACCTCCACCGCGAAGCTGCTGGTCCTCTACGTCCTCGTGGAGGGCCTGCGCGGTGGGGTTCACCGCTCGGGTGCGGCTGCGCGTGGGGCTGAGCCCCTGGGCCACGTTTGCGCGAGGTGGGTGCACCGGATCTAAGCGCCCGGAGGCGAGAGGGCGGCAATAAAAAGGGAATTACGGCGCCCCCACAAAAGACGGCTCCCACCCCACGGCGCCCCCACAAAAGAGCCCCCCCGTCCACAAAAGAGCCCCCCGAAAAAACCCACGGGCCGCGGTGCGCAGCGGGGACCCTCAACCCCGCCGGCACCGCAGCCCGGAGCAGCCGTCGGCGCCTGGCCGGCGGGGTGTGCGGTTCCCCCCGGCGCGATGGGCCGACCTTGAGGTCAGGGCGTAGTCAGGGCAGAGAACGCCTTGCCTCGGTCCGTCCTCCTGTGCGGGGAGGACGGAGGTCTGATGCCACGCGTGTACGCGACACACGAGGTGTCACGTTCGACGCGCGGTACGCGCCACGCGTGGTGTCACGCTTCATTGTGGACTAGACCATTCGGCCTTGTCTACGGTTCCCGGCGACGCTTCCTCGCCAGGCCCCCGGCGGGTCGATGCACCCTCCAGCGAAATCATCTCCGAAAACGGCTCGTCCCGCACCCCCCTCCCCGGCCGGTACGCTCACAGGCGTGCCCTCCATGAACGACCTCGTACGCGAGCACACGGCCCTCGACGACTCCGACCTCGAATGGCTTCATCTGCTCGTCTCGGAGTGGCAGCTGCTCTCCGACCTGTCCTTCGCCGACCTCGTGCTGTGGGTCCCCACCCGCGACGGCACCCGGTATGTGTCCGTCGCGCAGATGCGGCCGAACACCGGGCCGACCTCGTACCAGGACGACATGGTCGGCCACCTGGTGCCGCGCGGACGGCGTCCGCTGCTGGACATGGCGCTCGACGAGGGCCGTATCGTCCGCGAGGGCGACCCGGAGTGGCGCGAGGAGGTGCCGGTACGGGTCGAGTCGATCCCGGTCCGCCGCGACGGCCGGGTCCTCGGGGTGATCGCGCGCAACACCAACCTGCTGACCGTACGCACCCCCAGCCGCCTCGAACTCACCTACTTGCAGAGCGCCAGCGACCTGGCCCAGATGATCGCCCAGGGCGCCTTCCCGTTCCCGGCCGAGCAGGTCGACATGGACGCCTCACCGCGCGCCGGTGACGGCCTGATCAGGCTGGACGCGGACGGGCTCGTGCAGTACGCCAGCCCCAACGCCCTGTCGGCGTACCACCGGCTGGGCCTGGCGGCCGACCTGGTCGGCCACCACCTGGGCAAGGCCACCGCGGAACTGGCCCCGGCCCGCGGCCCGGTGGACGAGGCGCTGGTGAAGCTGGCCAGCGGCTGGGCGCCGCGCGAATTCGAGGTCGAGGGCGGCGACGGCGTCATCCAGCTGCGCGCGATCCCGCTCAAGCCCAAGGGCGTCCACACCGGTTCGCTGGTGCTGCTGCGGGACGTGACGGAACTGCGCCGCCGCGAGCGCGAGTTGATGACCAAGGACGCCACCATCCGGGAGATCCACCACCGGGTGAAGAACAACCTCCAGACGGTCGCCGCGCTGCTGCGCCTCCAGGCCCGCCGGATGGACTCCGACAACGCCCGTGAGGCGCTGGAGGAGGCGGTCCGCCGGGTCGGGTCGATCGCCATCGTGCACGAGACGCTCTCCCAGACCCTGGACGAGCGGGTCGAGTTCGACGAGATCGCCGACCGCGTGCTGTCGATGGTCGCGGAGATCTCACCCGGCCGGGTCACCCCGCGCCGCACCGGCCGGTTCGGCATCCTGACCGCCGAGATCGCCACTCCGCTGTCCATGGTCCTGACCGAACTGCTCCAGAACGCGCTCGAACACGGCTTCGGGCCGGGGGAGTCGGGCACGGTGGACGTCACCGCCACCCGCGGCCGGGAGCGGATCACCATCTCGGTGCAGGACGACGGCCGGGGCCTGCCCGACGGCTTCGACGCCCAGGAAGCGGGCAACCTCGGCCTCCAGATCGTCCGCACCCTCGTGGTCGGCGAACTGGGCGGCACCTTCGACATGGTCCCCGCCGAGCCGCGCGGCACCCGCGTCGTCCTCGAACTGCCCCTGGAGAGCTGAGAGTTCGCCCTTCCTGCGCGAGGGCACAGCAAAGGACCCCGACCTGGAAGGTCGGGGTCCTTCATGATGCTGTGTGCTGCGCGTGTTGGTGGGTGCTGCGCGCTGCGGCTCGGGGGGAAGCGGTAAGTGCGCGTCAGGCGCTGGCGTTGCGGGCCCGGTTGCGAGCGGCGCGGCGCTTCATCGCGCGGCGCTCGTCCTCGCTGAGGCCACCCCAGACACCGGCGTCCTGGCCACTCTCCAGCGCCCACTGCAGGCACTGCTCCATGACGGGGCAGCGGCGGCAGACGGCCTTGGCTTCCTCGATCTGCAGCAGCGCAGGACCGGTGTTGCCGATGGGGAAGAAGAGCTCGGGGTCTTCCTCGCGGCAAACGGCGCGGTGACGCCAGTCCATGGCTGCTCCAACTCCTTGTGTGACAAGCACGTTGCTTGTGAATGTGAACGCTTTCACGAATCCCTACGCAGGCAACGGGACGCCGCCCAGTCTTCACTGGTGCTGGTCCCGCTGAGTGAGGTAGAAGATTCGGGCTCTCAAGGGGGTCGTTGTCAGACCGTCCCGAGCGCCACCTAGAGACTCGCAAACCTCGGCTGGAGATACAACCCCTTCAGAGAAGTTTTTTTGGATTCCTCGGTGTCGCCTCGGTCACAGCCGTACTTCCATGGGGTGCAGGGCAGTCTAAACGTTCGAGTAAAAGGACTTTAGGCTCTTCGACTTACACAATCACACGCAGTGCACGGCGTACGCCTGTGAAGGTCGCGCTCGTTCGCAGCCCCAGGTGGTCACCGTCCACCTGGAAGGGCAATGCCGCCTGCGATTGCAAGGTGAAGTCGGTCAGGTCGTGAAGCGCCAGCGCGTTCTTCCCGCGCGGTCCCCGCTCCGGAGTGGAACGGAGCAATTGCGCCGAGTAACGCGTGGCAGAGGCCATGGACATCTTTGTCACGCCCAGCAGATCGAGGGCGGTGTCGAAGGACGCGCCGGGGGAGGCGTACACCGGTCTGTTCCCGAGATAGGTCCACGGCGAGGTGTTGCAGATTATCGCCATCGCGAGCCCCGACACCGGTTCGCCGTCCGGGCGTTGCAACGAGATCGTGCCGTGCCTGCGGTGCGGATCGGCCAGAAACTGACGTGCGACCTGGCGCAAATACAGCGCGTGCGTGGAGCGCTTGCCCAACTCCCGCTGCTGTTCGACCCGTCCGACCACCCCGGCGTCGAACCCCAGACCCGCGCAGAAGGTGAACCAGCGCGGCGGCACCCCTTCGTCCTCGGTGCCCGGTGTCCCGCTCACCAGACCGAGCCCCACCGTCCGCGAGGACCCCTCGCGCATCGCGTCCAGCAGCGCGCCGGTCGCCTCCACCGCGTCGTTGGGCAGCCCGAGCGCCCGCGCGAAGACATTGGTGGACCCGCCGGGCACCACCGCGAGCTGCGGCAGCGCCTCCGGGTCGGGGCCGTGGTGCAGCAGCCCGTTCACCACCTCGTTGACCGTGCCGTCGCCGCCGAGGGCGACCACCAGGCCCACCTCGCCGCCTTCCGCGGCCCGCCGCGCGAGGTCCCGCGCGTGCCCGCGGTACTCGGTCGTCGCGACGTCCAGCTTGAGGTCGCTCGCCAGTGCGGTACTGATCACATCACGCACCCGCGCGCTGGTGGTGGTGGCGGCAGGATTGACCACGAGGAGAGCGCGCATGGTCGACAGCGTACCTACCGTCTGGTACAGCGGGCTACGCTGGCCGGTGTGAGCCAGCCCTCGAAGAAGACGCGGAAGCCGCCTCAGCGGGTGGCGGAGAAGATGCAGAAGTTCGTGCCGCCGATGCGCGAACAGCCCACCGAGCGCGAGCGGGAGGCAGCCGCCGCCGCGAAGGCCGCCGCCGACGCGGACGCGGGACCGCCGCCGCTGCGGCTGACCGCCGCTGCCGCCGTCGCCGCCGTGGAGGGCCTGGCCGTGGTCGCCTGGGGCGTCACGATGTTCTTCGGCGGCTCGGGCAAGGCCGTGCTCGCCGGGCTGCTTGTCCTCGTCCTCGCGGGCTTTCCGCTCGGCGCCGCGTACGGGCTGCGCAAGGCCCGCCGGTGGAGCCGCGGGCCCGCGCTGATCATTCAGCTCCTGTCGCTGCCGATCGCCTGGACGCTGCTGCACAGCGACGGCGGCGGCTTCGTCGCGGGCGGCGCGGTCCTGGGCGCCCTCGCCCTGACCTGCCTCGTCCTCCTGGCCCACCCCGCCACCACGGACGCCCTGGGAATGAGCCGGACGTCGTCCTGACCGCCCGGACGTCGTCCTGACAGCCTGACGTCGTCCTGACGGACCGCGCGCCCCGGCGGTCCGCGGCCGGTCTCTCGCGGGCGTGCGGGTCCCGGTCGCCCGGGCGGGCCTGGTCGTCGGCCGCCCGCCCGGCGAGGGCTACTCCTCGATCAGCAGCTTGTCCCGGAGCTGGGCCAGCGTGCGGGCCAGCAGACGCGAGACGTGCATCTGCGAGATGCCGACCTCCTGGGCGATCTGCGACTGGGTCATGTTGCCGAAGAACCGCAGCAGCAGAATCGTCTTCTCCCGCGGCGGGAGCTGTTCCAGCAGCGGCTTGAGGGACTCGCGGTACTCCACGCCCTCCAGCGCCTCGTCCTCGGAGCCGAGGGTGTCGGCGACGGCCGGCGACTCGTCGTCGGTGTCCGGGACGTCCAGGGAGAGCGTGCTGTAGGCGTTGGCGGACTCCAGGCCCTCCAGCACCTCCTCCTCGGAGATCTTCAGGTGCTCGGCCAGCTCGTGCACCGTCGGCGCCCGCCCGTGCCGCTGGGACAGCTCACCGGTCGCGGTGGTCAGCGCCAGCCGCAGCTCCTGGAGGCGGCGCGGCACCCGTACCGCCCAGCCCTTGTCCCTGAAGTGACGTTTGATCTCGCCGACCACGGTGGGGGTCGCGTACGTCGAGAACTCCACGCCGCGGTCCACGTCGAACCGGTCGACGGACTTGATCAGCCCGATCGTGGCCACCTGCGTCAGGTCGTCCAGCGGCTCACCGCGGTTGCGGAACCGCCGGGCCAGGTGCTCGACGAGCGGCAGATGCATCCGTACGAGCTGATTGCGCAGCTCCGCGCGCTCGTTGGAGCCCTCGGGCAGCTTGCTCAGCTCGACGAAGAGGGCGCGGGCGCCCGCCCGGTCGTGCGGGTCGTGCGCCTCCCGCTGCTCCTCGCGGTCGGATTCCCGGTCGGAGCCCCGGTCGGACTCGCGGTCGGATTCCCGGTCGGACCGGGGCTCCGCCTCCTGGCGCGCGGAGGGGGGCCCGGCCGGCTCCGCCTGCTGCTCCGGCGGCGCGTCCCGTCGCTCGGGCGGCTCGGGCTGTCCGGGCCGCTCCGGCTGCTCGCGCTGGTCCTGCTGCTCCATGGGGTCCGCCTGCTCCGCCTGCTGCGCCGCGTCCATTCCGTCCATACGGTCGTCCGTGCGGGTCTCCCCGCCGGGTTCGGGGTGCTGCCTGGCCGTGTGCCGCCGCCCGGCCGGCCCCGCGGGATCGGGTTGGGCCGGTACGGAGGCGCGGCCGTGCACCGCGGGCGACTGACGCGCGTCGTGCGCCTCGTCGTGGCCCGCGGGCGTGCCGGGGTCTTCACCCCGGGATAGCTCAGCGCTCATGGCGATTCCCCGTCTTCCCGCACGCGAGAGTCACGACAGCCCTGGACCGGCGCCGCGCTTCTTGTGGAGGCTGATGCTGACGGTCTTGTCCTCGGCGACGGTGGAGTCCACCTCGCCGGCCAGTGCCGACAGCACCGTCCACGCGAAGGTGTCCCGCTCCGGCGCCCTGCCGTCGGTGGTGGGCGCGGAGACCGTCACCCACAACGAGTCCCCGACGAGCCGGAAGACACAGCTCAGCACGGACCCGGGGACGGCTTGCTGCAACAGGATCGCGCACGCCTCGTCCACGGCGATCCGCAGATCCTCGATCTCGTCGAGGGTGAAGTCCAGCCGTGCCGCGAGTCCGGCCGTGGCCGTGCGCAGCACTGACAGATAGGCTCCCGCCGCGGGCAGCCGGACCTCGACGAAGTCCTTCGACCCGGGCTCGCCTGCGATCTGGGACACCCTCACCTCCACGGTGGCACACAGTGATTGCTCTGGTTCGCAGCGACGCTATCGCGATCCGTACCCCGCTGTCGCCCGGACGGCGCACGGTAGGGGAACGGTACGGTATCCGTATCTCTGTCACCCATGGTAAGCGCACGAGCACGGACCGTGGGTAGTGGTCTGCCGACTCAATTCGCATGAGAATCCGCCCGGTTCACCGAGCGTGCGCCAGCGCGGCCAGTTCGGCCAGCGCGGGGCCGGAAAGCCGCTGTACGGTCCACTCGTCCTGCGGGCGGGCGCCGATGGAGCGGTAGACGCCCAGCGCCTTCTCGTTCCAGTCGAGGACCGCCCACTCGAAGCGCTCGTAGCCGCGCTCCACGCAGACCGCCGCGAGCGCGGCCAGCAGCGCCTTGCCGTGCCCGCCGCCGCGCGCCTGCGGGCGTACGTACAGATCCTCCAGGTAGAGGCCGGGGGTGCCGGTCCAGGTGGAGAAGTTCCGGAACCACAGCGCGAAACCGACCACGGTGCCCGCGCCCGAGTCCGAGCCCTCGCCCTCCTCGCTCGAGCCGTCGCCCGCACCGTCCGCCGCGGGCTTCGCGGGCTTCGCGGGCTTCGCGGGCTCCTCGGCGATCAGCGCGTGCGCCACCGCGTCGGGGCCGAACAGGGCCGCGTGCAACTGCTCCTCCGTGGCCCGCGCCTCCTCCAGCGCCCGCTCGTACTCGGCGAGTTCGCGGATCAGCGCGTGGATCACGGGGACGTCGTCCGGGGTCGCGGTGCGGATCATGCCACCAGGTTACGGCTCGATGATGTGACGCAGGTAAGCGCGGGGGTCGGCCAGATAGCGACGCCAGTGGTCGACGATCGCCAGGTCCTCCCAGGCCGTCTCGCGCACACCGCGCTCGCCCACCTCCAGGATGGCCGCGTCGGGGGTCGCGGTGAGCAGCGGGGAGTGGGTGGCGCAGATGATCTGCGCGCCGGAGCGGCCCAGCTCGTGCATGAGGCCCACCAGGTGCAGACAGGCCGTGAACGACAGCGCGGACTCCGGCTCGTCCAGCACGTACAGGCCCACCGGGTGGCTGAAGCGCTCCCGGAAGGCGAGCAGGAAGCCCTCGCCGTGGCTCATGGACTCCACCGGCAGGAATTCGCGGCCGAGCGCGTCCATCGCGGTCTCGGCGCGCAGGAAGAAGCCGCGGCGGCCGGTACGCGGCCCGCCGAGCATCCGGCCGCCCGCCGCCGTGGTGTCGAAGCGGATGCGCTCGCCGAGCGGGGAGCGGGGGCGGTCCGAGACGTAGCGGTAGCCCGCCCGGCCGCCGTGCGGGTCCAGGCCGAAGCCCTCGGCGATGGCCTCGACCAGCGTGGACTTGCCCGAGCCGTTCTCACCGACCAGGAAGGTGACGGGCGCGGTGAAGCGCAGCCCGTCGCGCAGCAGCCCGGCGACGGCCGGGACCGACCACGGCCAGCGGTCCCCGCGGAACTCGTCGTCGCCCTCGGCGGCGGGGAGGTGCGCGTACGCCCTCTCGATGATCATCCGGTCCCTCCGGGGTCGGTGCCCGTGATCACCGCGGCCACCCGGGTGCCCGGCGGGAAGACGCCCTCCTCGGCCAGGGAGTGGACGCCGTGCAGCATCTTCGCCACGTAGACCGGCTCGGGGCGCAGTCCGTGCCGGGCGGCGAAGTCGGCGGCGAAGGCGTCGAGCTCGGGGGTGGTACGGGCGTAACCGCCGTGGTGGAAGCGGTCGTCGAGGCGCCACCGGCCGCGTCGGCCGCCGAACGCCTCCTCCTGGAGCCGCAGCACCTCGGCGGCCAGGAAGCCGCCGCCGCGCAGGACGGGGAAGCCGATCGCCTCCGCCCGGCCGAGCCCGGCCGCGAGCCCGGCCAGGGTGCCGCCGGTACCGACGGCGACCGCCACCACGTCGGCCTCGCCGTCCAGCTCGCGCCCCAGCTCGGCGGCGCCGACGGCCGCCAGCGCGTTGCTGCCGCCCTCGGGCAGCACATAGGCGGGCCCGAACCGGTCGGTGAGCGCGGCCAGCGTCTCGGGCTCGGCCTTGCGGCGGTACGTGGCCCGGTCGACGAATTCCAGTCGCATCCCGTCGGCCGCGGCCCGTGCCAGCGAGGGGTTGAGCGGCCGGTCGGCCAGTTCGTCGCCGCGCACGACGCCGACGGTGCGGAAACCGAGCAGGCGACCGGCCGCCGCCGTCGCCCGCAGGTGGTTGGAGTAGGCGCCGCCGAAGGTGAGCAGCGTGGTGTGCCCGGCCTCGGCCGCCGCGGCCAGATTCAGCCGCAGCTTGCGGTATTTGTTGCCCGGCAGGTCGGGGTGGATCAGGTCGTCCCGCTTGAGCGCGAGCCGCACCCCGCGGGCGGCCAGGCGCTCGTCCGCCACCTCGACGAGCGGCGACGGCAGCCGGGCGTCCAGCGGGTCGGCGGCACCGGAACCGGCGGATTCCGGGGCGGCGGGCGGCGGAAGGGTCACGCCGACATTGTCACCCGGACGTGTGACATTCGCCGGGGGCGGCCGGGTGCCGCGACGATCCCCTGGCGGCACAAGAGAATCCTCCCGGCAGGTCCCACGCGGAGGATTCACGGTGCATTCTTTCCCCGTGCACGAAAAAGTCCCGGGACGACCGGCCACCAGAGCAGCCAGCGTCACTGCGGCCAGTGACGCCGGTGACGCGCTCACCGCCACGGTGCGGGGGCTGCTGCCCTCGCTCACCCCGGCCGCCGCCAGGATCGCCTCGCTGATCGTGGAGGATCCGGCGCAGGTCGCGCGCAGCACGATCTCCGAGCTGAGCGCCCTGGCGGGCACCAGTGAGTCGTCGATCGTCCGCACCGCGCGGGCGCTGGGCTTCGCCGGGTACCCCGAGCTGCGGCTGGCGCTGGCCGCGTCCGCCGCCCGGCAGGCGCCGCGTTCCACGCTGACCTCCGGGATCACCGAGGATGACTCGCCCGCCGAGGTGATCGCCAAGCTCGTGCACACCGAGTCGCAGGCGGTGCTGGAGACCGCCACGCAGCTCGATCCCGAGCAGCTCGCGGGCGCCGTGAAGGCCGTCTGCGGCGGCGGGCAACTGCACATAGCCGGGGTCGGGGCGTCCGGTCTCGTCGCCCAGGACCTCCAGCAGAAGCTCGCGCGTATCGGGCGGCCCTGTCACGCCCACGGCGACTCCCAGTCGGCGCTCACCAGCGCCGTGCTCCTGGGGGCGGGGGACGTCTTCCTCGCCGTCTCGCACTCCGGCGAGAGCCGTGACGTCCTCGCGCCGCTGCGGCGCGCCGCAGCCGAGGGCGCCACGACCGTGGTGATCACCAACCACCCGCTGTCCACCGCCGCCCGGCTCGCCGATTTCATTCTCGTCTCGGCGGGCCGGGAGACGACGTTCCGTCCCGGTGCCATGGCCAGCCGCATCAGCCAACTGGTCGTTGTCGACTGCTTCTTCGTCTGCGTCGCCCAGCGCACCTTCGACACATCCAGCCGCGCCCTGCGCGTCACACACGCCGCCCTGGAGGGCGACCGCACCGGCTGACGCCGGTGGTGCCACCCGCCCCGCCGGGCCAGTCCGGTTGTCGCCGGACCACCCGCCGGTGGTGGGTTGCCCGCGCAGTTCCCCGCGCCCCTGAAAAGCCCGGCTTACCCGGGCGGGGAAGGTTGCGCCCCGTAGGGGCGCGGGGAACTGCGCGCTCAGCCGAAGCGCTTCCGCAGGTCACCGCCCGCCCCGGCGGGGCAGTTCGGTGGTGGCCGGACCACCGGCCGGTGGGGGCTGGTGGCGCAGTTCCCCGCGCCCCGGACGGGGAACTGCGCGCTCGGACATGGCGGGCTGCAAGCCATGCTAGTGGGCCGGGATGACGTCGACGTCGGCCGCGTTCACGAAGGCGACGCGGTGGTTGTAGACGATCTCGTACACCTTGGTCGTGCCGACGAAATCGTGCTGGTCGTACGGGGCGGAGCCGTCGTAGTAGATGGCGAAGTAGGAGTCGGTGTACTCGGCGGGGCCGGCGGAGACGTAGGACTGGCCGGCCGGGATGGTGTATTTGGCGCGGGCGAGCTGGGCGCGGGGGGCGACGCCGCCCTCGAAGGCCACGAAGTCCGGCGGGTAGACGGAGGCTTCGGGGTAGGCCGTGGTGTAGACGGGGATCGAGGTCTTCCCGGCCTTGGGGACGATGCGGGACGCCTTCACCGGGACGGTGGCCGGGTGTTGCGCGGAGTCCTGGAGCCAGGCCTCGGTGCCGCCCCACCAGATCGCGGTCCAGCCGGGCCTGCGCTCGGCGACGACGTACTGCTCACCGGCCGGTGCCTTGTCGCCCCAGTCGTTCATCGCGGTGGTGCCCGCGCTGCCGTCCGGGTGCAGATACGGGTCGGCGACCAGCGGCGCGCTCGTGCTGGGCGCGGTGTGGAGCGGTACGAAGCTCGACGGGACGTCGGTGGACGTCACCGGGCAGTCGAAGGCGCGGTACGGGCCGGGGAACTGCTTGTAGCCCTGCACGTCGTCGCAGTACGTGGTGGTCTGCTTGTTGCGCGCGTAGCCCGGCTTGATGGCGACGACGGCGCTGCCCGGCTTGGCGGTCGCGCGGATCGGCGCGCCGAGCAGGTCGAAGAAGTGCTCCCAGTCCCAGCCGGGTCCGGGGTCCCAGTGCTGGGTGGCGACGCCGCTCTCGGTGCCGCCGGGGATGTTGTCGTGGCCGAGGATGTGCGCGCGGTCCAGCGGGATGTCGTACTTCGCCGCGAGGTAGCGCACGAGCCGGGCGGTGGAGCGGTACAGGTTCTCGCTGTACCAGCTCGCGCCGTGCGTCGCCCAGCCCTCCTGCTCGATGCCGATCGAGTGCTGGTAGAAGGAGCGGTTCGCGCTGTCCCACGCGATGTCCTTGGTGGGGATCATCTGCGTGACGTGGCCGTCCTGCGAGCGGACGACGTAGTGCGCGCCCGCCGCGTAGGTCGGGTCGCGGAAGAGGTCGAGCGTGCCGTCGTACGTCTCGTCGGTGCTGTGCAGCGTGATGTAGCGGACGTCGAGGTTGCCGTGGGGGCGGTCGGCGAGGTCGTGGCTGCCGTAGTCCGCCAGGTCCGACGGGTCGAGCAGGGTGTACGCGCCGGGTATGAAGTCGCAGTTCAGCGACGTGGGGCACTCCGGCTTCCGAGAGCTCTTGGGCGGAGTGACCTCCTTCAGGCCCAGCTTGCGCACGTCGTCGCGGTTCGGGCGCAGGTGCCCGGTCGGCGCGAGGGTGATGTGCTGGCCGTCCTGCGTGGTGCGGGTCGCGCCTGCGCGCATCGTGTCCCACACGCCGTCGGCGAAGGTCTGCGCGACCTTGTTCTCGGTCGACTGGCTGTAGCGGGCGGCGGCGGCGTACCAGCCGTCGATGTCGCGCGGCAGCCTGCCGTGGCCGTAGCCCTTGGCGTACGAGGCGAGGAGCGCGGCGCCGCCGCGGATGTTCAGCGTCTCGTCGCTCTGCACGGCGGCGGTGTCGGTGCCGAGGAGTCCGGCCGCGACGGCGGCGGTGTGCTCGGCCGGGGCCTTCAACAGGTCGGCGTAGCGCGGCGACTGGGTGGTCAGGCCGTCCGCGTCGAGGTCCCCGGCGGTGAGGTTCGTCAGGTTCATCGGGCCGTATCCGGCCTCGGCGTTGGACTGCCCGGCGTGTGCCTCCCACCGGGTCTCGTAGAAGGACACGGCTTCCAGTACGGGCAGCGGTACGCCGAACTCGTGGGCCGCCGCGGTGAATTCCGCCTGCCGGGCGGTCTGCGGGTCGTCCGCCGTGGCGGAGGTCGTGGTGACGGCGGTCACCGAGAGGCCGGCCAGCAGGGAGAGCGCGGCGGCCACGGTGAGGGTTCTGCGGCTGCGCGGTTGTCTGAGCGGGCGGTGCATCCGTGCTCCTCGCGTGTGCGTGGGTCTGCTTGGTGGGGCTGTCGTCCGGGGGTGTTCGGGGGCGTGTGCGGGGGTGTGCGGGGCAAAACTGTCGGGGGTACGTCAAGAAACTGCTCCGCGCAGCCTGTCGAGCCGGACTGGCAGTAAGCAACCACCTGGACGTAAATCTTGGAACTTTTTGCCAGCGCGGCCGGAAATCGTCCTGGCCTTGACGCGTACGTCAAGGTCTAACGTCGTCCGTATGCGCATCGGCGAACTCGCGGAACGGGCGGGCACCACCACCCGGACCCTCCGCTACTACGAGTCCCTGGGCCTGCTGCCGCCGGCCGACCGGTCGGGCAACGGGTACCGGTCGTACGACGAGGAGCATCTGCGGCTGCTGGAGCAGATCCGGGTGCTCCAGGACTTCGGCTTCGGCCTGGAGGAGACCCGGCCGTTCGTGGACTGCCTGCGCGCCGGGCACCCGGCGGGGGACACCTGCGCCGCCTCGCTGGAGGTCTACCGGCGCAAGCTCGCCGAGCTGGACGCGGTCGTCGACCGGCTCCAGGAGGTACGGGCCCAGGTCGCCGCCCAGCTCGCCCGCGCGGAACTGGAGGCCGGGCCGGGCGGGGTGGGGAACGCCGCCGAGCCGATGTGCGAACTGTCCGTCAGCGAAAGGGATTCACCATGACCAGTACCGCCACATCCGTCCCCGCCGTCACCGACGCGACCTTCGCCGCCGAGGTGCTCGGCTCCGACCTGCCCGTCCTGGTCGACTTCACCGCCGACTGGTGCCCGCCGTGCCGGATGATCGCCCCGGTGCTGGCCGAGATCGCCGCCGAGGAGTCGCACCGGCTGCGGATCGTCCAGCTCGACGTCGACACCAACCCGGCGACCCAGGCCGCGTACGGCGTGATGTCGATGCCCACGCTGCTGCTGTTCCGCGCGGGCGAGCCGGTCAAGGTGCTGGTCGGCGCGCGTCCCAAGCGGCGACTGCTCCAGGAGCTGGCCGACGTCCTGTGAGCGGGCGCCCCGAGACAAAAAGCCCCCGTCCGCCGGTACGGGGGACCTGACGGACGGGGACGTTCTGTGATCGTGCCGGTTTCCTCCGGCGCTACATAAGAGTGCGCCGGACGGCACGATGTGACAGCCCATCGCTGTGGCGCACGCCACATTCTTGAATGATGACGGGGACTAGAAAAACGCCCGCGCTCGGCCGTATGGGTGACGGCCGGGCGCGGGCGGTTGACGCTCCGGGGTGAACCGGGGGGTCAGGCCTGCTTGGTCTCCCAGAAGATCTTGTCGATCTGGGCGATGTAGTCCAGGGCCTTCTGCCCGGTCGCCGGGTCGTTCGACGCCTTCGCCGCGCTGAGCGCCTTGAGGGTGTCGTTGACGAGCTGGTGCAGCTCCGGGTACTTCTCGAAGTGCGGGGGCTTGAAGTAGTCGCTCCAGAGCACCGAGACGTGGTGCTTGGCCAGCTCCGCGCGCTGCTCCTTGATCAGAACGGCACGGGTGCGGAAGTCCGCGTCCTCGTTGGCCTGGTACTTCTCCTGGACCGCCTTGACGGACTCGGCCTCGATGCGGGCCTGGGCAGGGTCGTATACGCCGCAGGGCAGGTCGCAGTGGGCGCTGACCTTGACCTTGGGCGCGAACAGGCGAGTGAACATGGCTGTCCTTCCTCGTGATCGTCTTTCCACGTGGGAGATTACTCCCTGGGAGAGTCGTTTTCTCGGGTGCCCCAGGTGGCTTAGGACAAAAGTCTGGTGCCACTCTGGGGTCGGTGGAGGAACGAACCAGGAGGCGCAGGATGCGGGAGCAGGGGGCCAGGCTGTCGTGGCAGTTGGTCGAGGTCACTGGTCCGTCGATGGCACCCACGCTGCTGCACGGGGACTGGCTGCTGATCCAGCGGATCGCCAGTGGCGCCGAGCAGGTGCGTGAGGGCGACGTGGTGGTGCTGCGGCACCCGTTGCAGCAGGACCTGCTGATCGTCAAGCGTGCCGTGGAGCGGCGCGAGGGCGGCTGGTGGGTGCTGGGCGACAACACGTTCGTCGAGAACGACAGCCGGGAGTTCGGCGCGGTGCCCGACGAGCTGGTCATGGCACGTGCGCGGGGCCGGTTCCGGCCACCGGGCGAGGTTCAGCGGTCGGTGGCGGGGGCGGCCTCCTGGGCGGCGTCCTGCGTGCGGCTGCTGCGGCCCGACCGGTCGTTCTCCAGGCGCTTGCGGGCCCGGTAGGCCGCGACGTTGGCGCGGGTGGCGCACCGGTCGGAGCAGTAGCGCCGGGAGCGGTTGGTCGACGTGTCCACGTACGCGTTGCGGCACGGCGCGGCCTCGCAGATGCCGAGCCGGTCGACGCCGAGCGTGGTGAGCTGGACGGCCAGGCCCATGCAGGCGGTGGCCGAGTACGACGCGCCGGCGTTCGCCGCGTGGTCGGCCAGGTGCATGTGCCAGTCGGGGCGTCCCGTGGCGTCGTCCGGATAGTCGTGCCCGGAGATCTGCGGGCTGACCGGGAACTCCAGCATCAGCGCGTTGAGCAGGTCCACCGCCCGGACCTCGTCGCCCTCGTCGGCGGCCTCGAAGATCCCGCGCAGCCGGATACGTACCGCCCGCAGCCGGGCCACATCGGCGTCGACCGCCCGCGCGGCGGCCTGCGTACCGGCGCCGATCAACTCCCGTACGGCCTCGACCGAGGTCAGCGCGTCCGTGCCGCGCTTGGGCTCCTCGGTGTTCACGAGGCGCACGGCGTATTCCGAGTAATAAGCCAGTTCCACTTGTGGTCCTTACTGGGGGCGGTCTAGTCTCGGTAATGGCTGAACGGGCTATCAGGGTATTACGAAACGGAGGCTGGTGTGGCTGTGGCGACGGAGAGTGTCTGGCAGGACTGGCAGCGGAGCTGGGACCGCCAGCAGGAGTGGTACATGCCCGACCGCGAGGAACGCTTTCGGGTGATGCTGGACATGGTCGAGGCACTGGTCGGCACCGCGCCCAGGGTGCTGGACCTCGCGTGCGGTACCGGAAGTATCACGGACCGGCTGCTCCGGAGGTTCCCGGCAGCCAGGAGCACCGGCGTCGACCTGGACCCCGCGCTGCTCGCCATCGCGGCCGGTTCCTTCGCCGGGGACGACAGGGTCACCCTTGTGACCGCCGACCTCAAGGACCCGCGCTGGACCGAGAAGCTGCCGCACGACTCGTACGACGCCGTGCTCACCGCGACCGCGCTGCACTGGCTGCACAGCGACGCGCTCCGGACGCTGTACGGGCAGCTCGCCGGACTCGTGCGCGAGGGCGGGGTCTTCCTCAACGCCGACCACATGCCGGACCCGGCGACCCCCGTCCTCAACGCGGCCGACCGCGCGCAGCGGCACGCCCGGATGGACCGGGCCAAGGCCGAGGGCGCCCTGGACTGGAGCCAGTGGTGGCAGCTCGCCGCCGCCGACCCGGTGCTCGCCGAGCCCACCGCCAGACGGTTCGAGATCTACGGCGAGCACGCCGACGGCGACACCCCGCCGCTCGAATGGCACGCGCGCACACTGCGCGAGGCGGGCTTCTCCGAGGCCCGGGGCGTGTGGAGTTCGCCCAGCGACGCCCTCGTGCTCGGCCTCAAGTAGCCCTGATCGCGCGGGAGTTGACGCCGGGCGTACGACGGAGGGGGTACGGGCCCGAGGCCCGTACCCCCTTGTGGTCCCGCGTCGCGTCACAGTACCTTTGATAGAAAGGCCCTCGTGCGCTCGTGCTGCGGATTGCCCAGCACCTCCCGGGGATGACCCGACTCGACGACGACACCGTCGTCCATGAAGACCAGAGCGTCGCCCACCTCACGGGCGAACCCCATCTCGTGCGTGACCACGATCATCGTCATGCCGTCCTCGGCCAGCCCCCGCATCACGTCGAGGACGTCGCCGACCAGCTCCGGGTCGAGCGCCGACGTCGGCTCGTCGAACAGCATCAGCTTCGGCTCCATGGCCAGCGCCCGCGCGATGGCCACCCGCTGCTGCTGCCCGCCGGAGAGCTGCGACGGGTAGTTCGCCGCCTTGTCGCCGAGGCCGACCCGGTCGAGCAGCCGTACGGCGCGCTCCCGCGCCACCGCCTTGGGCTCGCGCTTGACCTGGACCGGACCCTCCATGACGTTCTCGATCGCCGTCATGTGCGGGAAGAGATTGAACCGCTGGAAGACCATCCCGATGTCCCGGCGCTTGGCCGCGACCTCGCGGTCCCGCAACTCGTGCAGCCGGTCGCCCTGCTGCCGGTAGCCGACCAGCTCGCCGTCGACCCACAGCCGCCCGGCGTTGATCTGTTCCAGGTGGTTGATGCACCGCAGGAAGGTGGACTTGCCGGAACCGGAGGGACCGATCAGACAGAACACCTCGCGGGGCGCGACCTCCAGGTCGATGCCCTTGAGAATGTGCGCGGCGCCGAACGACTTGTGGACGGCCTCCGACTTCACCATCGGCTGGACGCTCATCAGGCCACCTTCGGTCGGCGCAGGGTGGACAGGTTGGACATGACCTTCTGCCACGGCGTGAGCGGCAGACTCCGCAGCGAGCCACGCGCGTAACGCCGTTCCAGATAGAACTGGCCGACGCTGAACACGCTGGTCAGCACCAGGTACCAGACGGAGGCCACGAACAGCATCTCCATCACGGCGCCGGAGTCGGACCCGATGTCGGAGGTGGCGCGCAGCACTTCGGTGTACTGCACCACCGACACCAGCGAGGAGGTCTTCAGCATGTTGATGAACTCGTTGCCGGTCGGCGGGATGATCACGCGCATCGCCTGCGGCAGCACGATCCGCCGCATGGTCCTGCCGCCGGTCATGCCGAGCGCGTGCGCCGCCTCGGTCTGGCCCTCGTCCACCGACTGGATGCCGGCCCGCACGATCTCCGCCATGTACGCGCCCTCGTTGAGGCCGAGGCCCAGCAGGGCGGCCACGAAGGGGGTCATGACGGCGACGGTGTCGTTCTTGTAGATCGGCCCGAGGTTGATCACCGGGAAGATCAGCGACAGGTTGAACCACATCAGGAGCTGCACGTACACCGGGGTGCCCCGGAAGAACCAGATGTACAGCCAGGACACCGCCCCCGTCACCGGGTTCTTCGACAGCCGCATGACCGCGAAGAGCACGCCCAGCACCAGGCCGAGCGCCATCGAGCACACACTGATCAGGACGGTGTGCCACAGACCCTTGAGCACCTGCTGGTCGAAGACCTTGTCCCCGACCGTGCCCCAGATGACATCACCCTGCGAGAACGCGTAGACCAGCCACCCCAGCAGCACGACCACCACGACGGCGCTGACCCAGCGCCCGTAGTGCCGTACCGGGACCGCGCGGATGGCCTCGTACGGCGTGGCCGGCCGTGTGTCCTTCCGCAGCGGGTCCTGCGGCGGGGTGTCCCGGGGCGGGGCGTCCTGCGGCGGGGTGTCGCCCGACGGTTTCTCGAAGGGGGTCGGTGTGCCCGATGCCACGTCAGGAACCGCCGTTGATCGCGGCCGACGCGATGGCGCCGCTGCTCGCGTTCCACTTCTGCAGCACCTGCGCGTAGGTGCCGTCCGCGATGATCGCGTCCATGGCCGCCTTCAGCGCGTCCCTGAGCTGCGTGTTGTCCTTGCTGACCGCGATGCCGAACGGACCGGCGTCGGCGGGGGAGCCCGCGACCTCGAAGTCGTTGCCGTTGCCGGACTTCTGCGCGATGTACGCGGCCACCGGCGTGTCGTTGAGGTCGGCGACCGCGCCGCCCGCCTTCACCCGGGTCTGCGCCTCGGAGTCGGTGTCGAACTTCTGGATCGTCAGACCCTTGGAGCCGCACTCCTTCTTCTGGGCCTCGAACGCGTCGTCGTAGATCGTGCCGCGCTGGACGGCCACGGTCTGCCCGCACACGTCGGCCAGGGACTTGACGCCCTTAGGGTTGCCCTTCTTCACCAGCAGGGAGGAACCGGAGGTGTAGTAGTCGACGAAGTCGACGCCCTTGCCGATCTTCTTGCCCTTGTCGTCCAGACCGCCCTGGCGGGCCTTCGTGTCGCTCATAGCGGACATCACGATGTCCGAGCGGCCGGTGTAGATGGAGGTGATCAGGCCGTCGAACTTGCCGTTGGTGAACGTGAAGGTGACGCCGAGCTGCTTGGCCAGCGCGTCCGCGATGTCCGGGTCGATGCCGACGATCTTGCCGTTCTCGGTCTGCTCCATCGGCGCGTAGGAGGCGTCCGTGCCGACCTTGATCGTCTTGGAGTCCTGGTACTTCTGGGGGAGCTTCGAGAAGAGCGGGGCGACCGCCGAGGTCGCCGAGGACCCCGTCCCACTAGGGGTGACGGTGTTCGCGGGCTTGTCCTTCTTGGTCTGGTCGCCGCATCCGGTCAGTACCAGAGTGCCGGCGACCGCTATGGCGGCGACCGCGGTGAGACGAGTGAGAGCGGCCGAACGCCGGGTCGTACATGCGGTCATCGCTGTGTCCTCCTGCGGAAGTGAGGGGGTCGTGCAGTGGACATGGCACACGCCATCGAGTACCGCCACCGTGTGTGATCTGTGCATCTTGCCATCCGGACACCCCCGGGCAGGGTTCCCGTTGTGTCAAAATCGGATAACGGGCGATCCCCGGGCCTCCACCAGGCCGGCACACCAAGGCCGGACCACGCGGAGGCCATGCCGATCAATTCCCACTCGTCGCCGGAACCGACTTCCGGTAGAACGGGTCCTCACCCCTCATCCGGGGCCCATGGCGTGCGTGCGGCGCGCCTGGCGTCGGCCGTCACCTTGCTCACTCGTACCTGGTGACGCGGACGCCGAGCCCACCTCCACCCCCTTCGGGCGGAGTACCCTCATTCATCATTCAGACAAAGGGGTCAAAAAGTGGCAGCGGAGATCGTCAATCCCCGGACCGATGCGGACAGTACGGACAGGGCGGACGGCGCCGACCGTGCGGACGGCGCCGACCGTGCGGACGGCATGAGCGGTACGGACGACGCGTTCCCCATCGATCCGGTCTTCGCCCTGCACCGCGGCGGCAAGATGGAGGTCACCTCGACCGTGCCGGTCCGCGACGCCGACGACTTGTCGCTCGCGTACACACCCGGTGTCGCCGAGGTCTGCACCGCCATCGCGAACAAGCCGGAGCTGGTGCACGACTACACCTGGAAGTCCCAGGTCGTCGCGGTCGTCACCGACGGCACCGCGGTGCTGGGCCTGGGCGACATCGGCCCCGAGGCGTCCCTGCCGGTCATGGAGGGCAAGGCCATCCTCTTCAAGCAGTTCGGCGGTGTCGACGCCGTGCCGATCGCGCTGGCCTGCACCGACGTGGACGAGATCGTGGAGACCGTGGTCCGGCTCGCCCCGTCCTTCGGCGGCGTCAACCTGGAGGACATCTCCGCCCCCCGCTGCTTCGAGATCGAGCGCAAGCTCCAGGAGCGGCTGGACATCCCGGTCTTCCACGACGACCAGCACGGCACCGCAGTCGTCACCCTCGCCGCGCTGCGCAACTCCTGCACGCTCACCGGCCGTACCCTCGGCGACCTGCGCGCGGTCATCTCCGGCGCGGGCGCGGCCGGGGTCGCCATCGCCAAGATCCTCGTCGAGGCGGGCATCGGCGACGTCGCCGTCACCGACCGCAAGGGCATCGTGCACGCCGGACGCGACGACCTGAACCCGGTCAAGCGCGAGCTGGCCTCGTATACGAACAAGGCGGGTCTCACCGGGCCGTTGGAGGCCGCGCTGGACGGCGCCGACGTCTTCATCGGGGTCTCCGGCGGTACGGTCCCGGAGTCCGCGGTCGCCACGATGGCCCGTGGCGCGTTCGTCTTCGCGATGGCCAACCCCACGCCGGAGATCCACCCGGACGTCGCGCACAAGTACGCGGCGGTCGTGGCGACCGGGCGCAGCGACTTCCCGAACCAGATCAACAATGTGCTCGCCTTCCCCGGGATCTTCGCGGGCGCCCTCCAGGTGCGCGCCTCGGCCATCACCGAGGGGATGAAGATCGCCGCCGCCGAGGCGCTGGCCGCCGTCGTCGCCGACGAACTCTCGCCGCAGTGCGTCATCCCGTCGCCCTTCGACCCGCGGGTCGCCCCCGCCGTGACCGCGGCCGTCGCCGCCGCCGCGCGGGCGGAAGGGGTGGCGCGCCGCTGACCGCCGCCCGGGGTGCGCGGAGCGTCACATGCCGTGGCGGTTCCTCGGGCGCCGGGACCGACCGTAGGGTCGACGGCATGTATGCCGCATACGCCGCACGTATTGACGCCGACAAGCCGTTGAGCGGGTTGGAGTTGGGGGAGCGGCCGGAGCCGTCGGAGCGCCCCGGCTGGACCACCGTCACGGTCAAGGCCGCCTCGCTCAACCACCACGACCTGTGGTCGCTGCGCGGGGTGGGCCTCGGCCGGGAGAGCCTGCCGATGATCCTCGGCTGCGACGCCGCCGGGATCGACGAGGACGGCAACGAGGTGGTGCTGCACTCCGTGATCGGCCAGACCGGTCACGGGGTCGGCCCCACCGAGCGCCGCTCCATCCTCACCGAGCACTACCAGGGCACCTTCGCCGAACGGGTCTCCGTACCGGCCTGGAATGTGCTGCCCAAGCCGAAGGAACTCTCCTTCGAGGAGGCGGCCTGCCTGCCGACCGCGTGGCTGACCGCGTACCGCATGCTCTTCACCAACGCCGGGGTACGGCCGGGCGACGCGGTCCTCGTGCAGGGCGCGGGCGGCGGTGTCGCCACCGCCGCGATCGTGCTGGCCCGCGCCGCCGGGCTGCGGGTGCACGCCACCAGCCGGGACGCGGCCAAGCGGGAACGCGCGCTCGAACTGGGCGCGCACGCGGTGTACGAATCGGGCGCGCGGCTGCCGGAGCGGGTGGACGCCGTCATCGAGACCGTCGGGGCGGCGACCTGGTCGCACTCGGTCAAGTCGCTGCGGCCCGGCGGCACGCTCGTCATCTCCGGCGCCACCAGCGGGCAGAATCCGCCCGCCGCCGAGCTGAACCGGATCTTCTTCCTGGAGCTGAAGGTGGTCGGTTCGACCATGGGCTCCAAGGAGGAGCTGCGGGACCTGCTGGCCTTCTGCGCGGCCAGCGGCATTCGGCCGGTGATCGACTCCGTACTGCCGCTGGACCGCGCCCGCGAGGGCTTCGAACGGCTCGCCGCCGGGGAGCTGTTCGGGAAGGTCGTGCTGACCGTGTAAGCGGTCCGCGTTACGTGGGCGGGAGGTGCAGGGCCGCCGCGATGTGCGCCGCCGCGGCGGACAAGTGGCGCCTCACCTCGCGCAGTTGGGTGTCGTTGACGCCCAGGTCGCGGGCCGAGTCGCGGATGTCGTCGCGGAAGCGGTCCAGCAGGCGTTCGAGGTCGCGGAAGGGGTCGGCGGACGGCGGGGTGTCGTCGTCCGCAGGCTCGGGCGCTTCCGTGTCCGCGTCCGACGTCGCCGACGTGTTCCCTTCCCTCTCCGTCTCCTCCTCCGTCTCCTTCTCCGTCTCCTGGGCGGGCTCGGCCGTGGCGTCGGCCCAGACCGGGGGCGTACCGGGCGCGCCCCAGGGCGTGGTCGGTACGTCCATGCCCTTGCCGAACCGGCCCAGCTCCTTGGTGAGTTCGGCGAGACCGTCGCGCAGCCCCGCCTGCCAGTCGCCGGAGCGTACGTGCGACTGCACCTGCTCCTGGACCTGGCGGGCGATCCGCTCGACCTCCTCGCGCGCGGCCTTGGCCTGGCGGCGGGCGTCGCGCGCCTCCTCCTTGGCCCGGCGGCTCTCCTCCTTGGCGCGCGCGGCCTGCTCGCGCCACTCGTGCTTGGGCGACGGGGGCGTACGCGCCTCCTGCGCGGCGGCGCGCACCTCGCGGCGCAGATCACCGGCGGCGCCCCGGACGTCCTCGCGGATCTCGGCGGCCAGCGTGGAGACGGACTCGCGGATCTCCGCCTCCAGGCCCGCGATCTCGTCGGCGCGGTCGGACAGCTCGCCGCGGCCCGCGTCGGTGAGGGCGTAGACCTTGCGGCCGCCCTCGGTGGAGTGCGTGACCAGGCCCTCCTTCTCCAGTTTCGCCAGCCGCGGGTAGACGGTGCCCGCGGAGGGCGCGTACAGCCCCTGGAAACGCTCTTCCAACAGCCGGATCACCTCGTAGCCGTGCCGGGGCGACTCGTCCAGCAGCTTGAGCAGGTAGAGCCGGAGTCGGCCGTGGGCGAAGACGGGCGCCATGTCAGATGTCCTTCCGGAACGAGGGCGCGTCCTCCAGCGGCGGCCTGCGCAGCAGGGCGATGGCGCCGGAGACGGTGGTGGCTCTCAGGCGCGCCCCGCCGGAACCGATCCGGCCGGTGATGCGCTTGGCCCCCCACTGCCCGGTGACGCGCAATTCGTCGAAGGCGCAGGAGACATGGCCGCTGGTGGTGTTGGCGTCGACCTCCGCGTCGCCCGGTTCCGGGATACGGATGGCGATCTCGCCGGAGACGCTGGTGAGCCGGACGTCCGCCCCCGCGGACGGATCGAGGTCGAGCACCATGTTGCCGCTCACGGAATCCGCTTTCACCTCGGCGCCGCTGCCCTCGACCACGGTGAGGTCACCGGAGACGGTGTTGATCCGCAGGCTGCCGGAGACGGACTGGGCCTCGACGCTGCCCGCGACGGTGTTGGCCCGCACCGGGCCGCTGAGGCCGACGAGGGTCGTGTCCCCGTTGACCCCCTGGACGCTGGTCTCCCCGGCGATCCCGGAGATCACGGCGCCGGCGCCGACGACTCCCACTTCGACCTTGGTGTGCTGCGGGACGGCGAGCGTCACGACCGCGTGACGCTGCCAGCCCTTGGGGTCGAGCCACTTCAGGAAGCCCTTCCACGGCAGGTCGTCGTAGGTCACGGTGAGGGTGCCGCCGCGGTGGTACACCTTCAGCGGCGGGCCGTCGATCTCGGTGACCTCGACCCGTGCGGGGCCGTCCTCGGTGCCGACGACGTTCACGGCGCCGTTGACGATGCGCACGCAGAGGGTGTCGACGGGTTCCTCGAACACGAACTTTTCCGGCTCCGCCACGGTCCGGTCCGACGACATGCCGCTCATCGTGCCCCTCCTCGGGTGCGCCTTGGGACGCAACATATCGCGTCTCGTGCATTCACGATATATCGCGTGGCTCACAAGTCAAGTGGTGTCTTTTTTGCCCGCCCGCCCACCCGTGCGGGTGTTTTCTTCGTCTGCGGGTGCCGCTTGTGCCTGGTCGGTGCCGGTCCGGGGCACCTCCTCGAAATGCGGCTACCTGGTACCTGTGTATCCGGTGCCGTTCTTGTCACCGCATTTCTGCGGGGGCACCCCGGCCCGTCCCCTCCCGGTACGTCGGCGTCCGACGGTCCGGTGGGGGTTACCGGGAGGGGGTGGGTGGGCTCGGGTACGTCGGCGTCCGCCTGCCGGTGGGGTGGCCGGGAGGGGGGTGGGTGGGTACGGGTACGTCGGCGTCCGCCTGCCGGTGGGCGTTGCGGAGGGGGGTGGGTGGGGTCGGGTACGTCGGCGGCTGACGGTCCGCTGTGGTGGTGGTGGAGGGGGTGGGTGGGAGTCCGGCCCCTGCGCCCCCGACCTTCCGGCGGGGTGGGGCGAAGGTGGGTGGTGGGTGGGAGCCCGGGCCCTGTGCGCCCCGACCTTCCGGCGGGGTGGGCAGGGGCTTTGTTGGGCTCTTGGAGGAAGGGCCCGAGCATTCCGACTCACCGGGAGGGGGACCGGCGCAGGGCGGCCCGCCGAAAGAACCCCCCTCCGCCACCCCCACCGGACAGGCGGACGCCGACGGACCGGGAGGGGACGGGCCGGGGTGCCCCCGCAGAAATGCGGTGACAAGAAGGGTGCCGGATGAGCAAGGCCAGGTAGCCGCATTTCGAGGAGGTGCCCCGGACCGGCACCGACCCAGGCACAAGCGGCACCCGCAGACGACAAAGCACCCGCACGGGTGGGCGGGCGGGAAAAGACAAAGACCAAGGACCGAGCCGGAGGCTAGTCCTCGTCGTCGAGCCGCGCCAGCCACGTCGCCAACCGCTCGGTCGGAATCTCGAACTCAGGGTTGAGGTCCACGAATTCGCGCAAGCGCTCGGCCAGCCAGTCGAAAGAGACTTCCTCCTCGCCGCGCCGGGTGGCGAGCTCCTCGATGCCGCGGTCGGTGAAGTACAAGATCTGCTCCGGAACGGGGTGGGACGGTGGTGGACGGGGAAGAACGGGAGGGACGAGACGGGACGTACACCGCAAGGATAGGGAGTATGTCCGAAGGTCCTCGCGCCGGTCCTGGCCGCGGGCTAGCCTTCGGAGACGATCAGTCACTGGGGGTGGGATGGGGGCGCAGGCGGCTGCCGCCGCGGCACCGCGATTAGGGCGGGGCGCGCGATGACGGCGTTCGGCGGTCCCGGAGGGCTCGACGAGCCCGCCGACCCCGCCGAGATCCTGACCCCGCTGGTCAGCGAGGCGACCGTACGCGTTCACGGCCGGGAACCCGGCTACCCGCTGCGGGGCAGCGGCTTCTTCGTGGCGCCGAACTGGGTGCTCACCTGCGCGCACGTCGCGCTCGCCCAGAGCGGCGAGGGCGGTGACGGCGGCGGCCCGGCCGGCCGCAAGGTCTCCGTCGGATACGGCGACCGCATGCTCAGCGGCGTCGTGGAGTGGGCGGAACCGGCGGGCCACACCGGCACCGGCCGCTGGCCGTCCCCCGACCTCGCGCTGATCCGGCTGCTGGACAGCGTCGACCACCCCTGCGTCTGGCTCACCGAGCGCACCGCCAAGGGCTACACCACCAACCAGGTCGCGTACTTCGGCCACATCCCGATGGACGGCGAGGTCGTCGCGTACAACGGCCGCTGCTCCATCAGCGGCCAGCTCGGCAGCGGCGGACTGCTCAAGCTCGGCAATGAGGACGAGATGCCCAACGGCGTCTCGGGCGGCCCGGTCGTGGACCTCGTGCGCGGCGAGGTGATCGGGGTGCTGAAGGCGCGCCGTACCGGCCAGGACGGCGGACTCGCCATCGGCGTGCAGGAGTTGCGCAGGCTGCCCGCCACCGGCACCGCCGCCGACCTGTACCACCGCGTGATGACGGCGCACGACCTCTACCACGCCGACCGTTACGCCTTCGTCGGCGGCCAGGAGGTCACCTGGACCGACGCGCACGGCGAGATCGGCGCCGCCGCGGGCCGCGCCCTGACCCCGGGCCAGCGCACCGCACTGCTCGGGATGCTCGCCCAACTCCCGCCGCCCGCCAGCGCGAAGAGCCTCCAGGACATCGTCGGAGCGGTCCGCGGCAGCCCCGCGCAGGGCCTGCCGACCGCGCCGCGCGCCTGGCGGGACGGCCTGGGCCTGCTGTACGACCTGCGGCGCGGCACCAGCGAGTTGGAGGCGGTGCTGCGGTTCGCGGTGCAGGCCGCGACCGCCGACAGGACCCGCGCCGCGGACGAGGCGGCCGAACGCGTCCTGTGGCACTGGGCGCAGGACACCGCCGCCGACGCGATCGGTCTGACCCGGCTGTTCCGCAACACCCTGGTCACCGAGCGCAAGGCCCGGCTGCGCGCCCGCGGCACCCTGGTCAGCGGCCTGACCGGCGACCTCGGCGCCGGACTCGGCGCGGACCCGGACGTCGGCCTCGGCGCCGACCTCGGCACCGGCTTCGGCGGCCCGGGCACGGACCTCGACGATCAGGGACCGGACAGCGGTACGACCGCGGACGCGGCCACCGCGACCGCGGCCGACGCGGGCCCCGGCGGCCGGCCGGACCGCCGTATCCGCCCCGAGGCCCTGCTGGAGATCATCCCGCGCGGCTGGGAGCCGGGCCGCCTCGACTGGCGGGTCTGCGTCGTGCCGGAGAACGGCGAAGTGGAGTGCGTCGAGGAGGACTTCCGCGGCACCGCGCTCGACGACCTGCCGGTCCGGCTGCGCGAGCCGCTGGACGAGGTGTTCCGCCGCTGCGACCAGCCCGGCTACCCGGCGCCGCTGCAACTGGCCGTCCCCGGCGCCCTGGTGGGCTTCCCCGTCGAGACCTGGCCGCTCGGCCCCGGCGGGCGCGCGCTCGGCGCCGTACGCCCGGTCGTGGTGCGCCGCACCGACGCGCCGCCCGACGACGACCCGGCGGTGACCGAGGCCAGGCACGGCCGTTGGCACACCCTGCACCAACAGCGGCCGCGCGCCGACCTGTTCGACTGCGACGACGGTACGCCGGGCCCGCTCCCGGCCGACGACGAGCTGCGCGACCGCGCGCGCGACACGCTGCCGGCGCTCTGCCGCAGCGCCGCGACCGCCCCCGAGGAGCTGCACCGCCTGGTGACCTCCGGCTACCCGGTCGCGGTGTGGCGCAGGGAACCGGTCGCCCCCGAGACGGCCTGCGGCGACTTCCACCGCGGCGTGAACCGTACGGTGCGCGCCGCGCGCACGGCCGCACGGCTGCCCCGCGCCCTCGCCGTCCTGCGCGCGGCGGTGGACGCGGGCGTGCCCGAGGCGTTCTGGTCGGTGGGAATCACCCTGCTCTACGACGATCCGACTCGCCCCCTACCGGGGACCGACGAGCTGTTGGAGACTCCATGAGGACGAGGTATCGAGGTGAGTGAGATGACCGACGCCAGCCCCGCCGGCGAGTGGCTCATCTACCGGGGCACGGGAGAACCGCACACCGGCATCGACGGACTGCCAGAGCCGCCGCCCTGGCGGGACTTCGACGGCGGCCCACTGGTCCAGCAGGGCCCCGGGCCCGACAGTTCCTCCGCCCGCAGGCTCGGCGCGTACCGGCACATGGCCGAGATGCACCGGCCCAGCCCGGAGGAGCTGGAAATGGTCAACGCGGCGCTGTACCTGCGCCGTCCGCTGCTGGTCACCGGCAGCCCCGGCACCGGCAAGAGCACCCTCGCGCACGCGGTGGCGTACGAACTGGGCCTCGGCCGCGTGCTGCACTGGCCGATCGTCAGCCGCAGCGCGCTCCAGGACGGGCTGTACCGCTACGACGCGATCGCCCGCCTCCAGGACACCCAGATCGCGGCGAATTCCGGCACCGCCCCGCCCGGCGGCATCGGCAGCTACATCCGGCTCGGCCCGCTGGGCACCGCCCTGCTGCCGACCGCCAAGCCGCGGGTGCTGCTCATCGACGAGCTGGACAAGAGCGACATCGACCTGCCCAACGACCTGCTGAACGTGATGGAGGAGGGCGAGTTCGGCATCCCCGAGCTGGAGCGGCTGGCCGAACGCGAGCCGCAGGTCGAGGTGTTGACCGACGACGGCGCCAAGGTCTCGCTCCGTGAGGGCCGCATCCGCTGCCGGGCCTTCCCGTTCGTCATCCTCACCAGCAACGGCGAGCGCGACTTCCCGCCGCCGCTGCTGCGCCGCTGCATCCACCTGGAGCTGGGCCGCCCCGACCACAAGCGGCTGTCCACCGTGGTCCGCGCCCACCTCGGCGACGAGGCGGCGACCGTCGGCGACGACCTGGTGACCCGCTTCCTGGAACGGTCGCGCAGCGAACTCCTCGCCACCGACCAGCTGTTGAACGCGATCTTCCTCACCCATCACGCCGCGCCCCCCACCCGCAGCCGGTTGGCGGACATGCTCATCCAACGGCTCGACCGGCCCAGGTGAACCGGCCATGGCCACTCGGAGACCCGACCCGCAGGCCCCCGACCCGAGGACGCCCGACCCGAGGACACCACCCTCCGCAGACACCGACACCGACACCGACACCGCCACCGAGCGGCCCGACCCGCTCGCGTCCGTCGTCGGCGCCCTGACCGAGGCCGGACTCGACCCGGGACCCACCGAGTTGGCCGACGCGCTGTGGCTGGCCCGCTGGTCCCGCCCGACCTCCCCCGCGAGCGCCGCGGGGGAGGCCCGCGACCCCGGCGGCGCCGGTACGGGCAGCGGCGCGCACCACCCGGGACTGTCCGGCGTCACCGACCCCACCCCACCCGGCGGCACCGTACTGCCGCGCAGCCTCACCGACCCGGACGACGACCGCCTCGTCCAGCTCTATCCGGGCGTCAGCGCCCCCGGCCGGGCGCGTACGGGACCGGCCGCCGCCGCGCTGTCGGTCGCCGTGCCCGAGGCGGCGACGCTGCCCCGGCTGCTCGAACTCCAGTCGGCACTGCGGCCGTTGCAGCGCTACCGCAGCCCCGCGCGGCCGTTGCGCGAAGTGCTCGACGAGTCGGCCACCGCGGAGAACAGCGCGCGCGCCGCCGGACTGCTGCTGCCGGTCTTCCGGCCGGTGCTGCGCGGCGACGCCTCGATGCAACTGCTCATGGACGCCTCGTCCTCGATGTACGTGTGGGAGCGGATGCTCCGCGAGCTGAGCCAGGTCTTCGAACGGCTCGGCGCCTTCCACGAGGTGCAGGTCCGCTATCTGCACGCCACCCCGGACGGCGACCCCGCGGTCAGCGGACGCTTCGACCCCGAGGCGGTCGGGATGCGCTCCGCCGAGCAGTTGAGCGACCCCACGGGCCGCCGGGTGACCCTGCTGGTCAGCGACTGCGCGGGGCCGCTGTGGCGGTCGGGGCAGGCGCACCGGCTGCTGCACCGGCTGGCCAGACACGGCCCGGTCGCCGTACTCCAGCCGCTCCCGGCCCGGTTGTGGGCCAGGACCCGGCTGCCCGTCTCGTACGGCGTGCTGCACCGCGGCGAAGGGCTGCTGCCCGCCTCGCCGCCGCGCTTCTCCTCGGGCACCGGCGGCTCCTCCCACTACGTGCCGGCCGCACCCGCGGGCGACGCGCTGCCGGTGCCCGTACTGCCGCCCACCGCCGAGGCGTTGGGCGCGTGGGCGCGGCTGCTGGCGGGCACTGGCGCGGCCCGCGTGCCCGCCGCCGTCGGCTGGGTGCGCTCCGACCAGCCCGCGACCCCGGCGCCCGTACGGCAGTCCCCGGTGCCGCCGGTCGCCCTGGTCGGCCGGTTCCGCTCGGCCGCCTCGCCCGCCGCCGCCCAGCTCGCCGTCTACCTCGCCGCCGCCCCGCTCTTCCTGCCCGTCATGCAGCTCGTCCAGCGCACGATGCTGCCCGACTCGGGGCCCGCCGAACTGTCGGAGGTGCTGCTCAGCGGCCTGCTCAAGCGCATATCGGGCGACGACGCGCGCGACCACCGCTGGTACGAATTCGCCGACGGCGTACGGGACGTGCTGCTCGGCCCGCTCGGCAGGGACGAGGCGCTGCTGGTGCTCAAGCACTGCTCGGAGTACGTCGAGCAGCGTTTCGGCAAGAGCGGCCCCAACTTCCCCGCGCTGGCCATCACGCAGCTCACCGAGGGGCCGGGGGACCGGCTCGCGGACGCCGCCGTCGCCACCGCGGCCCGCGCCACCGCGCTCGCCGAGCAGGCGTCGACCGTCGTCGCCGAGTCCCCGCAGCCCTTCGCGGAGGTCGCCGCCCGGGTGCTGGAGCGCTTCATGCCGCTGCCGGGGAACACCGGCCACGACCGGCTGGCCGTGGGAGCCGGTACGGGACAGCCGTCGCCCGCGGTGCAGCGGGCGAGGCAGTTGGTGGCGCGCTTCACCGAGGAGGGCATGGTCCAGAATCTGCTGGACGCGGTGCAGTTGCTGCGCCGCGCGGCGGACGAGGAGCGGGTGCGCGGCTCGGACCCCGACCTGTGGAGCGAGCTGGCGCAGAATCTCATCACGCTGTGGCGGCTGCGCGGCGGGGCCGCGCTGCTGCGCGAGGCCCAGGACGCGGCGGCGACGGCCGCGGCGCACCCGGGCTCGGTACCGGCCCGCGCGGTGCGCGCCCGCGTGTTCCAGGCCGCCGCGGACGAGCGGGCGGCGAACGGGGACACGCGGGGCGCGTTGGAGCTTCTGCGGCGCGCGGACCGGGAGTTCAGCGCGGTCTGCGCCGCCCCGGGACTCGACCCGCAGGACGTGCTCGGCGCCACCCTGGAGCGGGTCAGGGTGCTGGAGGACCAGTGGCAGCTCAGCGGCGACGCCGGGCTGCTCCAGGAGACCGTGGGGATGCTGGAGGCGTTCGCGGACTCCTGGCCGCTGTCCGACGGCCGCCCCAGCGCGCTGTCGCTCGCCCACGGCCGCGCCCTGCTGCGGCTGGCGGGCACGGCGGGGGAGCGGGAGCGCGAGCAGGTCTACGCGCTCCAGGCCGCCGAGTACTTCGCCGCGGGACTGGACGCGCTGGAGCGCGAGGAGGCGGCCCTCGAAGCGCGGACCGCCGCGCTGCTGTCGCTGGTCGACGCCCATCTGCTGGTCGGCGGACGGCTGCCGGAGGCGCAGCGGCTGGTCGACCGGGCGCTCGGCGAGACCCGCGACCGGCTGGCGCGGGCCTCGATCCTGCTGCGTGCGGGCCGGATCAGGGTCGCCCGGCACACCGAGGGCGGCCCGGCCGGTGAACTGGAGGCGGCGGCGGGGCGGTTCGCCGAGGCGTGCCGTCTGACCCCGCGCGACCGCCCCGAGTACAGCGAGATCGTCGCCGAATGGGGCGACGCGCTGCTCGGCCGCTCCGCGCTCCCCGGCGGCGAACTCTTCGTCAACCGGGCCGTGCAGGTCCTGCGGGACTGCCGGATGGAGACCCCGGAGAGCGACCCGCGGCTGTCCGGCAGGCTGCTGATGCTCGGCCGGGCTCTGGTGCTGCGCTACCGGGCGGAGCAGGACCTGGTGGACCTGCGCGAGGCCGAGCACGTCCTGGGCCTGGCCGTGCAGCCCGCCGTGGACCCGGCGCAAGTGGCGCGGATCTGGTACGAGTTGGGAGAGTCGCACCGGCTGGGCTACGCGCACACCCAGCGCGGTGAGCGCCTCGACCAGGCGGCCGACGCCTACCGCCGCGCCGCGGAGGCCGCGGGCACGGCGGCCGACCGGTCGGCGGAACCCGGCCCCATGGTGCGGCTGTCGGCGCTGGCGCATCATTGGCGTGGCGTGGTCTACGAATTCGCCCGGCGCCCGCGGGCCGCTGCCGACGCCTACCGGGCCGCGCAGGCCGAATGGCGGCGGCTGCCGGACGACGGAGGGGACGGCGCCGCGGACGAGGAGGCACGGCAGCGGACCGCCGAACGGCTGGCGGCGCTGACACGGACGAACTGAGCCCGGGGCGACCGGCCCCGGTCCGGCCGCCTCGGACCGACCGGCCAGGACCCCGCGCGAATCCGGGCCGCGACAACTGCATCCCCCCACGAGCCACCACGGGACGAGAGCTGAGGCCGACGATGGACGACCGAGCGTACGGCGGGGCCGAGCGGCCCCCGGACGAACCCGCTCACCACGACGAGGCGTTACCCGAACGCGCCGTTCACGAAAGGGCTGTTGACGAGAGGGCGGTCCCCGAGCGGCCAGTCCTCGAACGGCCAGCCCCCGAGCGGGCAGTCCCTGAGCGGGCACCATCCGACCGGGCGATCCCCGAACGGGCACCTTCCGACCGGGACCTTCCCGAGGCGGTGTCGCCCGAGCACGCCCCCGCCTACCGGATTCCGGCGGACGCCGACATCGACCTGCTCGGCCTCGACCTGGAATCGCTGCGCACCGTCGAACACCCGGTGCTGTCCGCCCTGGTGAGCGATCTGCGGGCGCGCGCGGCCGGTCCCGGCGGCGAGGCGCTGTGGGGCTTCGAGAGCGACCCCAGCGCGCCGGAGGCCACCGGCTGACGCCGCCCGGCGCACCGGGCACCGGCGCGCGCGACCACCGCCCACGTACCCCCGTATCGCGTGAACTCCTGACGGAACGCCGCTTTTGGCCGTGCTCCAGGGCGAATACGGCCAATTCCTTGCCGAGGTGTTTACTTCCGGCCGCCCAGCGGGAACAACCGCTGGGGCCGACGGGGCGGCCTGAGGTACACGGGGGAGGTGATGTGGTGCGTCATCCGGCCGACGACAGGCCGCGGACCGGCAGTACGGCGGCCGAAGGGGCCTTCCCCCTGCGGCAGTTCATCCTCAAGACGCACAGCCGCTGCAATCTGGCCTGCACCTACTGCTACCTCTACGCGGGCCCCGACCACGGCTGGCGGGACCGCCCCCGCGCCGCCCCCGACGCGGTGACCCGGCGCACCGCCGAACGCATCGCGGAACACGCCGCGACCCACCGTCTGCGCGATGTCGCCGTGGTGCTGCACGGCGGCGAACCGCTGCTCAACGGCGCCGACGCGCTCGCCGCCGACGTCGACCTGATCCGCCGCACCGTCCCCGCCGACTGCGCCGTGCACGCCAGCGTGCAGACCAACGGCACCCTGCTCACCGCCGACCGGCTGCGCGTCCTGCGTGACGCGCGTATACGCGTCGGCGTCAGCCTCGACGGCGGCCTGCCCGCCCACAACGCCGCGCGCGTCGACCACGCCGGCCGCCCGTCCTGGGCCGCCGCCTCCGCCGGGGTGCGGCTGCTCGCCGAGACCGCGCCCGAGGCGTACGGCGGACTGCTGTGCGTCGTCGACCTCGCCCACGACCCGGTCGAGGTGTACGAGTCGCTGCTGGCCTTCCGGCCGCCGCGGATGGACCTGCTGCTGCCGCACGGCAACTGGACCGCGCCGCCGCCGGGACTGCCCGCGTCCGCCGACGACCCCGCGCCGTACGGGAGTTGGCTCTCCGCCGTCTTCGACCGCTGGTGGGGCGCGGAGCGCCGGGAGACCAGGATTCGGCTGTTCGAGGAGTGCGTGGCGCTGCTGCTCGGCCTCCGGTCGCCCGTAGAACGGCTCGGGCTCCAGCCCTTCACCGCCGTCGTGATCGAGACCGACGGCAGCATCGAGCAGGTCGACTCGCTCAAGTCCGCGTACGAGGGCGCCGCCGCCACCGGGCTCGACGTCTTCCGCAACAGCTTCGACGACGCGCTCGCCCACCCCGGCGTCGCCGCCCGCCAGGCCGGACTCGCCGCCCTCGCCGCCACCTGCCGCGCCTGCCCGCTGGTCACCGTCTGCGGCGGCGGCCACTACGTCCACCGCTACCGGGAGGGCTCCGGCTTCCGCAACCCGTCGGTCTACTGCGCCGACATGGCGCTGCTCATCCGGCACATCGCGCGCCGCCTCGCCGAGGCGGCGGCCCCGGCGCCCGCCGCGTCCCGCGTACGGCGGGAGACGCCGTGACCACCGCCGCTGCGCCCGTGCTCGACGCGGTGCTGCCGGTGCTCGGCAGCACCGGCAGCGGGCCGGACTCGCTGGAGCTGCTGGTCAGCCACCAGCGCGGGCGGCGGCTGCTGGTGCTGCGCGCGCTGCTCGACGCCGTGCGGACCGCGCCCGCCGGGTCGCTGCCCGAGGGGACCGCCGAGCGCGTGCTGGGCGACTGGCGGCTGCTGGAGCGGGCCGAGCGCGCGGACCCGGCAGCCGCCCGCCGCGTCGTGCACTACCCGCTGACCGGCGCGTGGGCCGAGCGCAGCCTGCGGGCGCTCACCGTGGCGGGCCAGGCGCCGCGGGCCGCGGAGGCGCTGCCGCACCTGGGCGCGCTCGCCGCGTCCGCCGCCGCCCGCGCGGGCCTGCGCTTCAGCGCCGACGTACCGGTACGCGACGGCCTGTTGACGCTGCCGACGCTCGGCGGCTACCGGCTGCCGGCCGCGGGCCCCCCGCGCAAGCCCGGCGCCGCCGCGCCCCGGATGCGGGTGGACGGCGACGGCAACCGGCTCTGGCTGCGCCCCGAGGAGCGCACCCGCCACGCGGTCGAGGTGCGCAGGGGAACCGACGGCGTGTGGCGCTCGGCCGCCCCTGGCTGGCGCCCGATCCAGGCGCTGTGGCCGCAGGAGGACCGCCCCGACGGCCACCCGGTGCTGATCGACGACGCCGACCCGTACCGCGCGGAGGGCCGCCGCGCCAATCCGTACGGGCTGTCCGCCGCCGACCGGCTCGCCGACGAGGACCGGGCCAGATGGCGTACCGCCTGGCGCGAGGCCCAGCCCTGGCTGCGGCTCGGCGACGGCACCCGGGCCCGCGAAGTGGCCGCGCTGCTCGACTGCTTCGTGCCGCTGGACGGCGCCGCGTCCGCGCAGTACAGCGCCACCTTGGGCGACGCCTTCGGCGCGCTGCTCAGCAGTACGCCGATGGGCGGCCTGAAGATGGCCGCCGCGCTCGTCCACGAGTTGCAGCACACCAAGCTGCTCGCCCTGGCCGGCGTCACCGCGCTGCACACCGCGGACGACACCGCCCGCTACTGGGCCCCCTGGCGGCAGGACCCGCGCCCCTTCGACGGCGTCTTCCAGGGCGCGTACGCCCACCTCGCGCTCGCCGACTTCCACCTCGGCGTCGCGCTGGCCGCCGCGGACCCCGCACAGCGCGACGCCGCGTGGGCCGCGCACTGCCGCTGCCGCCTCCAGGTCGAGGCCGTCCTGCCGCAGCTGCTCGGCTCCAACCGGCTGACCCCGCAGGGCCGCACCCTGGTCAACTCCATGGCGGCGTACCACACTCGGCTGGGACGGCACACGCCGCCGGAAGGCCACCTGGCGCGCGCCACGGCGTACGTCGAGACGGCCCGGGTCATCTGGCGGCGAAAGCGGGTCTGAACGGGCGTCTTTGGGCGCGCGAAACGGCATGACCGTACGTCAACGGGGGAGTAAAGCAGTGTAGTTTCTGGCGAAAGTCACCTGTGCCGTCGGGCGCACCTGGCTCACTGTCGATCCACTGACCCGCCAGAGCACTACGCGCGTATCACGAGGGAGTCGCACGCATGGCCGGAGGGCGTAACGCCGCCTCAGCAGCACGGGGGCCGGGAATCGTCACGATCAGTTACGCGGGCTACAACAGGGCCTGGGCGGCGTGGATCGCGAGCAGACTCGAACGGCACGGCCAGCAGGTGGCGCTGCAACGCTGGGACGCCGACCCCACGGACTCCATCGAGCGGATGTTACGTGACCTGCTGCTGTCCGAGGGCCGCGTGCTGATCGTGCTCAGCGAGTGGTACTTCCGGCTCGGCCCGCGCACCCACGAGGAGTGGAACGTGGCGCTGCGCGCGGTCGTCCCCGACCACAGCGAGCGCTTCGCCGCGGTCTCCGTCACCCCGGCCGCGCTGCCCAGCGCCGTCGCCTCCCTCGGCGCCGCCGACCTGTGGGGCCTGGGCGCGGCCGAGGCCGAGCGGCGACTGCTCGGCAGGCTCGGCATCACCCCCTCCCGCGCCTCCTCCAGCGACACCCTCAGCGGCTCCGGCGGCCCGCGCTTCCCGCTGGAACAGCCCGACGTCTGGGGCGGTGTCCCGCGCCGCAACACCCGCTTCACCGGCCGCGAGGAGCTCCTCGGCGACCTGCACAACCACTTCACCCAGGCCGAGCCCGGCGCGGGCGTCGCCACCCTGCACGGCCTGTCCGGGGTCGGCAAGACCCACATCGCGACCGAGTACGTCTACCGCTTCGGCCCGGAGTACGACGTCGTGTGGTGGGTGCGCGCCAGCGAGCGCGGCACCCTGCGCGAGAAGCTGGCGGGGCTGGCGCCCGCGCTCGGCCTGGTCACCGGCCGCGAGTACGGCGAACGGCTGCGCGCGGTACGCGACGCGCTGCGCCGGGGCGAGCCCTACTTCCGCTGGCTGGTGGTCCTCGACGGCGCCGACCAGCCCGAGGACATCCACGACCTGGTGCCCACCGGGCCCGGCCACGTCCTGATCACCTCGCAGAACCGCGAGTGGGCCGAGCACAACAGCGCCCTGATCGAAGTGCCCGTCTACAGCAGGGCGGAGAGCGTCGCCTTCGTACGGCGGCGCGCGCCGCGGCTGGACGACGCCGACGCCGACAAGCTGGCCGACGCCCTCGGCGACCTCGCACTGGCCCTGGACCAGAACGCGGGCGCGCTCAACGACTCGTCCATGCCGGTGGACGACTACATCGAGCTGCTGCGGCACGGCGCGGACGTCGAACCCGGCCTCAAGGTCGCCGCCGACTTCCAGATGACGTACTACACCGCCTTCTCGATACTGCTCAACCGGCTCCGCGAGGACAAGCCGGAGGCCGTCGACCTGCTGCGGCTGTGCGTCTTCTTCGCGCCGGGGCCGATCCCGGTCCGGCTGCTGCGCGACCTGCCCGTGCGCGACCTGCCGGAACAGCTCACCGGGCTGATGGAAGACCCGCTGCTGTGGAACTCGGCGATCAGCAAGCTCGCCCAGTGGGCCGTCGTGCAGTCCGACCCGCCGGAGGCCGAGGACGACGAGGCCGCGGGCAGCGCCGAGGTCGTCCAGATGCACCGGCTGGTCTACCAGGCGGTGCGGGCCGACATGCCCGCCGCCGAGCAGAACCTGTACTCCCAGGTGGTCCGCAAGATCCTGGCCGCCGCCGACCCCGGCCGCCCCACCGACACCCGGCTGTGGCCGCGCTACGCCGAGATCGTCCCGCACCTGGAGGCGTCCGGCGCGCTGCGCAGCACCAACCCCGACATCCAGCTCATGATCGTCAACTGCCTGCGCTACCTGCACCTGTCGGGCGAGTACCGGGCCGGACTGCGGCTCGCCGAGGCCACGGCCAAGCACTGGCCCGAGCTGCTGGAGCCCGGTCACCCGCGGCTGTGGGACCTGGTGAACAACCGGGCCAACATGATGCGCGCCATGGGCGACTACGTCGCCACCGAGGCCCTGGACCGCGACGCCTTCGAGACCCTGCGCGCCGACCGCGGCGAACAGGACCTGCTGACCCTGCGCGCCGCCAACGGTCTCGCCGCGGACCTGCGCAACCTCGGCCGCTACGACGAGGGCCTGGAGACGGCCCGGTTCGTCGAGCGCGGCTACGCCCGACTCGTCGGGGAGCAGGACCCCCGCACCCTGCTCGCCAAGAACAACCTGGCCGTCACCTACCGGCTGCTCGGCCGCTACCAGGAAGCCCTCGACCTCGACGGCGAGATCCTGGAGGCGCGCCGCGAACTGCTGCGCGCCCGCAACATCGTCACGCTCTCCTCGGAGAACTCCTACGCGTACGACCTGCGGCTGCTCGGCCGCTACGACCAGGCCACCTCGGTGCAGGAGCGCAACGCCGAGACCCACCGCACCGTGCTGGGCGCCGACAACCCCCAGACGCTGCGCGCCGAGCACAATCTGGCGCAGTGCTACTACCGGGCGGGCGACCGGCCGCGTGCCGCCCATCTGATGGGCCGGCTGCTGGAGCGCTGCGAGCGGGTGCTGGGCAGCACCGACCCGCTGTCGCTGCGGGTCGCGGTCACGTACTCCAGTTTCGAGCGGGAGCACGGCGACCTCGACCGGGCCAGGGAGCTGTCGGAGTTCGTACTGCGGCACTACCGCTGGCAGTTCAACGCCCGGCACGCGTTCGTCGCCGGCGCGCTCGCCAACCACGGCCTGCTGCTGCGGGCGGCCGGCGAGCGGCAGCAGTCGCAGATCGAGATCGAGGACGCGCTGACCGGCATGTCCCGCGCGGTCGGCGACGACCACCCGTGGACGCTGGGCTGCGCGCTCAACGCCAGCGGCGCCCGCAACTTCGCGGGCGACCCGGAGAGCGCGGCCGAACTCTCCCGCGCCACCGCCGAGCGGGCCACCGCCCGGCTCGGCAAGGACCACCCGCTGACGCTGTCCTGCCGGATCGCGCTCGCCACCGACCTGCGCAACATGCGCAAGCGGCAGGAGGCCGACAAGATCGAGGAGGAGGCGCTGGCCGCGCTCTCGGCCACCCTCGGCCCGCAGCACCCCCACACGGTGACCGCCCGCTCCCGCACCCGCCCCTACTGGGACTTCGAGCCCATCAGCTCCTAGGGCGTGTCCGGAACGTCTCGTCTGGCTGGCGGCGCCTGGCACGCGCCCCGCGCGAACGGCCGCCGGCCCCGTACCCCTTGAGAGGGTGCGGGGCCGGCGGCCGTTCGCGACGGGCGGGAGGTCAGATCGAGAAGACCTCTTCGATCAACTGCTGCTGCTGCTCCTGGTGCCGCTTGGCGGAGCCCACCGCGGGCGAGGACGACGCCGGGCGGGACACCCGGCGGAGCCGGTCCGCGTTGTCCGGGGCCGCGCCGAGCAGCAGGTCCAGGTGGTCGATCAGATTGAGCGCGATGAACGGCCACGCGCCCTGGTTCGCGGGCTCGTCCTGCGCCCACACGAACTTCTGCGCCTTGGTGTACGGCGCGATGGCCGCCTGGATCTCCACACCCGGCAGCGGGTACAGCCGCTCGATGCGGATGAAGGCCACGTCGGTCGCCCCGCGCCGCTCCCGCTCGGCGATCAGGTCGTAGTAGACCTTGCCGGAGCAGAAGACGACCTTGCGGACCGCCTCGGGCTGCACCGAGGTGTCGCCCATCACCGGCTGGAACTGCCCGGTGGTGAAGTCCTCGGCCTTCGACGCCGCCGCCTTCAGCCGGAGCATCGACTTCGGGGTGAAGACGATCAGCGGCTTGTGGTGCGGGTTGTGCACCTGCCAGCGCAGCAGGTGGAAGTAGTTGGCCGGGGTGGTCGGGGTGGCGACCGTCATGTTGTTCTGCGCGCAGAGCTGGAGGAAGCGCTCGATCCGGGCCGAGGAGTGGTCCGGGCCCTGGCCCTCGTAGCCGTGCGGCAGCAGCAGGGTGACGCCGGACGTCTGGCCCCACTTCTGCTCGGCCGCGGTGATGTACTCGTCCACCACGGTCTGGGCGCCGTTGACGAAGTCGCCGAACTGCGCCTCCCACAGCACCAGCGCCTCGGGCCTGGCCAGCGAGTAACCGTACTCGAAGCCCATCGCCGCGTACTCGCTGAGCAGCGAGTCGTAGACGTTGTAACGGGCCTGGTCCTCGGACAGGTACAGCAGCGGTGTGAAGTCCTCGCCGGTCTCCCGGTCGATCAGCACCGCGTGCCGCTGGCCGAAGGTGCCGCGCCGCGAGTCCTGGCCCGCGAGCCGGACCGGCGTGCCCTCCAGGAGCAGCGAACCGATCGCCAGCGTCTCGCCCATGCCCCAGTCGATCGTGCCGTCCTCGACCATCGCCGCGCGGCGCTGGAGCTGCGGCAGCAGCCGCGGGTGGACGGTGACGTGCTCGGGGATGTTGACCTGCGACTCGGCGATCCGCTTGACGACCTCGGCGGAGACCGCCGTGGGCATCGCGACCGGGAACTCCGGCTGCACGGGCGTCTCGTGGCTCGCGGGCGGCGCGGACGCCGCCTCGCGGACCTCGGTGAAGACCTTCTCCAACTGCCCCTGGTAGTCCTGGAGCGCCTGCTCCGCCTCTTCCAGGGTGATGTCGCCGCGGCCGATCAGCGACTCGGTGTAGAGCTTGCGCACCGAGCGCTTCTTGTCGATCAGGTCGTACATCAGCGGCTGGGTGAACGCCGGGTTGTCCGACTCGTTGTGCCCGCGGCGGCGGTAGCAGATCAGGTCGATCACGACGTCCTTGTTGAACGCCTGCCGGAACTCGAAGGCCAGCCGCGCCACGCGGACCACGGCCTCCGGGTCGTCGCCGTTGACGTGGAAGATCGGCGCCTCGATCATCCGGGCCACGTCGGTGCAGTACATCGACGAGCGCGCGGACTCCGGGGCGGCGGTGAAGCCGACCTGGTTGTTGATCACCACGTGCACGGTGCCGCCGGTGCGGTAGCCGCGCAGTTGCGACATGTTGAGCGTCTCCGCGACGACGCCCTGGCCCGCGAAGGCCGCGTCGCCGTGCAGCGCGATCGGCAGCACCGTGAAGTCGGTGCCCGCCTTGTTGATGATGTCCTGCTTGGCGCGGGCGATGCCCTCGATGACCGGGTCGACCGTCTCCAGGTGCGAGGGGTTCGCGGCCAGCGAGACGGTGATCTGCTCGCCGTCGAGACCGGTGAAGGTGCCCTCGGCGCCCAGGTGGTACTTCACGTCGCCGGAGCCGTGCATCGACTTCGGGTCGAGGTTGCCCTCGAACTCGCGGAAGATCTGCGCGTACGACTTGCCGACGATGTTCGCCAGCACATTGAGCCGCCCGCGGTGGGCCATGCCGATCACGGCCTCGTCCAGCCGCGACTCGGCCGCCGCGTCGATGACCGCGTCGAGCAGCGGGATGACGGACTCGCCGCCCTCCAGCGAGAAGCGCTTCTGGCCGACGTACTTCGTCTGGAGGAAGGTCTCGAACGCCTCGGCCGCGTTGAGCCTGCGCAGGATGCGGAGCTGCTCCTCGCGCTCGGGCTTGGCGTGCGGGCGCTCGATCCGGTCCTGGATCCACTTGCGCTGCTTGGGGTCCTGGATGTGCATGAACTCGACGCCGACGGTGCGGCAGTACGAGTCGCGCAGCACCCCGAGGATGTCGCGCAGCTTCATCAGTGACTTCCCCGCGAAGCCACCGACCGCGAACTCGCGCTCCAGGTCCCACAGGGTCAGTCCGTGCTCCAGCACGTCCAGGTCGGGGTGCTTGCGCTGGCGGTACTCCAGCGGGTCGGTGTCGGCCATGACGTGGCCGCGGACCCGGTAGGAGTGGATCAGCTCGAAGACCCGCGCGGCCTTGGTGACGTCGTCGTCGTGCGCGGTGTCGATGTCGGTGCGCCAGCGGACCGGCTCGTACGGGATGCGCAGCGCGGCGAAGATGTCGTCGAAGAAGTCGTTCTCGCCGAGCAGGAGCTGGTTCATGATCCGCAGGAACTCGCCGGAGGCGGCGCCCTGGATCACCCGGTGGTCGTACGTGCTGGTCAGCGTCATGACCTTGGAGATGCCCAGCTTGTTCAGGGTGTCCTGCGAGGTGCCCTGGAACTCGGCCGGGTAGTCCATCGAGCCGACGCCGAGGATCATGCTCTGGCCGGGCATCAGCCGCGGCACGGAGTGCACGGTGCCCAGGCCGCCGGGGTTGGTCAGCGAGGCGGTGACGCCGGTGAAGTCGTCCATCGTCAGCTTGCCGTTGCGGGCGCGGCGGACGATGTCCTCGTAGGCCTGCCAGAACTCGAAGAAGTTCAGCGTCTCGGCCTTCTTGATGGCCGCGACGACGAGCTGGCGGTCGCCGTTGGGCTTCACCAGGTCGATGGCCAGACCCAGGTTGACGTGGTCGGGCTTGACCAGCGTCGGCTTGCCGTCCTTCTCCGCGAAGGAGTGGTTCATCGCCGGCATCGCCTTGAGCGCCTGCACCATCGCGTACCCGATCAGGTGCGTGAAGGAGACCTTGCCGCCGCGGGCGCGCTTGAGGTGGTTGTTGATGACGATGCGGTTGTCGAACAGCAGCTTCACCGGGATGGCGCGGACCGAGGTGGCGGTCGGCAGCTCCAGCGAGGCGTTCATGTTCTTGGCGACCGCGGCGGCCGGGCCGCGCAGCGTCACGTACTCGGTGCCCTGGGGCTCCGGCGCGGGGGCGGCCTGCCGGGGCGCCGCCTGCTTCGGGGCGGGCGCGGGCGCGGGAGCGGCCGGAGCCGCCGGTGCCTGGGCCGCGGGCGCCGGGACGGGCGCGGGGGCCGCCGCGGGCGCCACGGGGGCGGCAGGCGCGGCGGGGGAGGCCACGGGGGTGCCGTTGGCGACCGGCTGCGCGGGAGCGGGAGCGGGAGGGGCGGCGGGCGCCGGGGCGTCCGTCGCGCCCGCGGGGACCGGCTGCGCGGCGCCTACGGCGCTGCCCTCGTCGGGGGACGTCGCGCGAGCGGCGGCGCCGGAGGCGCCGCCCTGGCCGGGGGCGGCCGCCGAATCGGCGGAGCCGTCCGGCTTGTAGTCGGCGAAGAAGTCCCACCAGGCTCGGTCTACCGAGTCCCGATCCTGGAGGTACTGCTGGTAGATCTCATCGACCAGCCACTCATTGGGGCCGAAGCCCGCTGCGGGGCCTTCGCCCTGCGCTTCGTGGTCGGTCGAGACACTAGAGCTATTGGGGGACTGTGACGACACGGCGGCAACCGCCCTCTTCCGCTTCACAAGATGGTGGACAGCGGAAATAAAGGCTACGCCTACTGGAGGGGTCGATGCAGGCCCGGGGCCCTTACGTCGCGCATGTCACACCCGAAGACTGGTTTCAGTGCTGTTCCTGGCGGGAAATTGATCCCTCTTGGGGGTCGTTCGATCAGCCGCGCTCGCACGGCGTCGGTGCGGCGGAGGGCGGCTGGGGGGCGGCCGCGAGCGGCTCGCCCCAACTTTAGGTCAAGGTTGCGCCGTGGAGACACCCGGAAGGGTGACGTGGATCCGGCAGCCGCGAGGGGATTCGGCCACTTCTATCCGCCCGCCGTGCAGGTCCACCGCCCAGCGCGCGATGGCCAGACCGAGCCCCGTCCCGCCGTCGCCGCCCGGATGCGCGCCGCGGTGGAAGCGGTCGAAGACGCGGGTGCGGTCGGCCTCGGGGATGCCGGGCCCCTCGTCGCGCACGTCCAGGTCGAGGCTGCCGGGCGCGCCGCCGCGCCTGGCCCGTACCGTCACCCGGCCGCCCGGCGGGCTGTGCTTGACCGCGTTGTCGACCAGGTTGGCCACCACCTGGTGCAGCCGCTCGCCGTCGGCGTAGGCCGTCAGTTCCGGGGGTGACACGTCCAGGTGCAGGTGGACGTCGGCGCGCGGCCGGGAGCGGGAGCCGGTCGCGGAGGAGCCCTCCATGCCCAGGCTCGCGGTGCGCAGCACCGCCGACAGGTACGGCCACACCTCGAAGCGCTTGGCCTCCAGCCGGACCGCGCCGCTGTCCAGTCGCGAGAGGTCCAGCAGCTGGGTGACCAGCTTGCCGAGCCGTTCGGTCTGCTGGAGCGCCAGCCGCATGGTCTCGGGGTCGGCGGCCGACACCCCGTCCACCACGTTCTCCAGCACGGCCCGCAGCGCGGCGATGGGGGTGCGCAGCTCGTGCGAGACATTCGCCACGAGTTCCTTGCGGTGCCGGTCGACGGCGGCCAGATCGGCCGCCATCTGGTTGAAGGTCTCGGCCAGCTCGCCGACCTCGTCCCTGCGCACCCGCGCCACCCGGCGGCTGTAGTCGCCGCCCGCCATCGCCTTGGCGACGGCCGTCATCTCGCGCAGCGGCGCGGTCAGGCCGTTGGCGACGATCTGGGTCAGCAGCAGCGAGGCGATGATCGAGAAGATCGTGATGACCCGCAGCTCGGTCGCCGAGTGGATGGCGACGATCACCAGCAGGGTGGTGATCAGCACCGAGATGATCACCAGGAGCTGGAGCGCGGCCTTGATGGAGCGGTACGGGTCCCAGGGCCGCAGCGCGTCCCACACGCGCCGCCACAGCCGGCGCCACCACCGGGTCATGGCGCCGGGGTCTCCAGCGCGTACCCGACGCCGTGCACGGTACGGATGCGCTCGGCGCCGATCTTGCGGCGCAGCGCCTTGACGTGGCTGTCGACGGTCCTGGTGCCCGACGCGTCGGCCCAGTCCCACACCTCGGCGAGCAACTGCTCGCGGGAGAGCACGGCGCGCGGTTGCTGCGCCAGGCAGACCAGCAGCTCGAACTCGGTCGGGGTCAGGTGCACGTCGGCGCCCCTGACCCGGACCCGGCGCTGCGCGTGGTCGATCTCCAGGTCGCCGAGCTGCATGCTGGCGCCGCGCGGGTCGTGCGCGGCGATCGAGGCCCGCTCGACCCGGCGCAGCAGGACGTGCACGCGGGCGGCCAGCTCGCGCATCGAGAACGGCTTGGTCATGTAGTCGTCGGCGCCGACGCCGAGCCCGACCAGCATGTCCGTCTCGTCGTCGCGCGCGGTGAGCATCAGCACCGGCACCGGCCGGTCGGCCTGCACCCGGCGGCAGACCTCGAGGCCGTCGTAGCCGGGCAGCATGACATCGAGAACCAGCAGGTCGGGCTGCCAGGTGTGCGCGGACTCCACCGCGGAGGGACCGTCCCCCGCCGTCCGCACCTGGAATCCCTCGGCCTGCAGCCTGGCCGCGATGGCCTCCGTGATGGTCTGGTCGTCCTCGACCACCAGCACCCGGCGCTGCGTGCCCGTCGTCTGCGCGCTGTCCAATTCCGCCCCACAAGGTCGTCCTGGTTACGGGGGAGCCTACGGGGCAGGTGGGCGCCCTGACTACGCGGCGTTGATCGCCAGGTGCACGACATCCGGAACCCCACGCGTCACTTCCACCTCCAGAGTGCGTACTCCGGAGAAGCCCGCGGTCCGCAGCGCGTCCTCGAAACCGGCCGACGGGCTCGCCGACCACACGGCAAGGACGCCGCCGGCCGTCAGCCGGTTCCGGCAGGCCGCGAGGCCCGCGGGGCCGTACAGACCGCCGTTGTCGTCGGTGACCGTCCAGTCCGGGCCGTTGTCGATGTCCAGGCAGAGCGCGTCGTACCGCTCGCCGGGCTCCGCCACGTACGCCACCAGGTCCCGCTCGACCACGGTCACCCGCGGGTCGTCCAGCGCGCCCGCGGAGAACGGCGCGAGCCGCCCGTCGCGGTGCCAGCCGACGACCGCGGACTCGCGTTCGACGACGGTGATCCGGGACCAGCCCGGCCGCGCGGCGGCGCGCGCGAGGGAGAATCCGACGCCGAGACCGCCGATGAGCACCGAGCGGCCGGGCCGGTCCGCGCTGTTCGCCGGTTCTTCGTCCAGGTATTCCAATGCCGCGTCGACCAGAAGGCGTTCGGACCGCCCGTCGGAGGTGTCCATGAGGAAACACCCGTTCGCGATGATCTGGAGCAGGTCGCCGTGCCGTCGCAGCACCACCTCCCCGTACGGGCCTTCCTGCCGGTCGAGCACCACGGGAGCGGTGTGGTCGAAGGCGCGGGTTCCGCTGTAGGAGGATGGGTGTTGGAGGGTCATACGGCCAGTTTGGCGTATGCCGCACGAGGTCATGACCTTATGTCGGCCACCTTTCCATCGGGCGTTAACTGCTCGGTCGTGAGAACTTCATTTCCTCTGCATCGGGGCATGACCTGGGCGGCGAACCGGCGGCGTAAATTCCGCGCATGTCCTCCCTACTGAAGAATCGACTGACCAGGCGGGTGCTCGCCCCCGCTGCCGCACTGGTCGACCGTCGCGTGCAGAGCTCCGCCTCCAAGCTCCGCAAGGAGATCGAGAGCGACCGCAGGTCGCAGGTCGCCGATCTCGACTCGATGCGCAAGAAGGTCGCGGAGCTGGGCGACCAGCAGTTCGCGATCGGTCTGCTCTTCGACAAGACCGGACGCAGCGGTCCCCGGCTGCCCACCCCGGACCGGATCGACACCCTGGTGCGGGAGATGGTCGCCGTCTCGGGCCGCGACGAGGCCGACGCGCGGCGCAATGTGACGATCGCCTTCCGCAATGTGATCGCGCTCGAAGCCCTGGCCGTCGGCCGCCTGGCCGGTTCCACCTACAACATCTGCGGGAAGCTGGCCACGGTCCCGCTGCTCGACCCGCCCAACGAGGACGTGCTGGAGATCGGCACGCTGCACGGCCTGTTCTCCGCCGCGCTGATGCGGATGCTGCACCGGGCCGGTGTCGAGGCGCGGCTGACCATCGTCGACCCGCTGGCCGGGACGCAGCTCCAGCCGGGCGCCCGGCCGGTCGGCGAGCCCACCGGCACGCCGGTGCGGATGGACGTGGTGCGCGCGAATCTGGCGCTCGGCGGCAAGGCAGGGGAGCGGGCCAGGATCGAGCAGGGCTTCTCCGGCGACCCGGACACCCGGGCCGCGGTCTCCGACCGGAAGTACGGCGTGATCATCGTCGACGGCGACCACTCGGCCGAGGGCGTCATGGCCGACCTGGAGTGGGCAGAGAAGATCGCGGCGCCCGGCGGCATCGTGGTGCTCGACGACTACGGGGACGCCGCATGGACCGGTGTCCAGGAGGCGGCGGACAAGTACCTGGAGACCGGGGAGTCCCGGTTCGAGATGCTGGGCCGGGTCTCCACCTCGGCCTTCCTGCGCGCCAGGAGCTGACCGGGGGAGCTGCGGGGGACCGCCGGGAGCGGGGATCGCCGAGGTCGGGACCGGCCAGGTCGGGGACCGCCCGGGTCGGGGATCGCCGGGAGCTGGATCGCGCAGGTCAGGACCGCCGAGGCCGGGGATCGCTGAGAGCGAACGCGCCCCGGGGAACATTCGAAGTGCCCCACGCATTGAGTCGACATAGCTCAACTTGATTGCCGAAGGGGAGATCATGGCTTCGACGCCCACAACGCTCACTCTGCCCGTGCTGCCCCTGTCCGACGAGGTCGTCCTGCCCGGCATGGTCGTGCCGGTCGACCTGTCGGACACGGAGGCGCGGGCCGCGGTGGAAGCCGCGCACGCCGCCGCCGGATCCGGCGGCCTCGCCGGTGACAGCGGCGACAACAAGCCGAAGGTGCTGCTCGTTCCCCGCGTGGACGGGACCTACGCGGGGATCGGGGTGCTCGGCACCGTCGAGCAGGTCGGCCGGCTGTCCGACGGCGACCCCGGCGCCGTGATCCGGGGCCGCTCACGCGTGCGGATCGGGGCCGGTACGACCGGGCCCGGCGCCGCTTTGTGGGTGGAGGGCACGCCGGTGGAGGAACCGGCGCCCGCGGAGTCGCCCGGCACGGTCGCCGAGCTGATGAAGGAGTACAAGGCACTGGCCACGAGCTGGCTGCGCAAGCGCGGCGCCTGGCAGGTGGTGGACCGGGTCCAGCAGATCGACGACCTGTCCCAGCTCGCCGACAATTCCGGCTACTCCCCTTACCTCACCACCGAGCAGCGCGTGGAGCTGCTGGAGACCCTCGACCCGATGGCCCGGCTCAAGCTGGCCGTCCAGTGGCTGCGCGACCACCTCGCCGAGCAGGACGTGGCCGAGAGCCTGCGCAAGGACGTGCAGGAGGGCATGGAGAAGCAGCAGCGCGAGTTCCTGCTGCGCCAGCAGCTCGAAGCGGTCCGCAAGGAACTGGCGGAGCTGAACGGCGACCCGGAGAACGAGAGCGAGGACTACCGCGCCCGCGTCGAGGCCGCCGAACTGCCGGAGAAGGTCCGCGAGGCCGCCCTGAAGGAGGTCGAGAAGCTGGAGCGCTCCTCGGACGCCTCCCCCGAGGGCTCCTGGATCCGCACCTGGCTGGACACCGTCCTGGAACTGCCGTGGAACACCACGACCGAGGACACCTACGACGTCCCGGGCGCCCGCGCGGTGCTGGACGCCGACCACTCGGGCCTGGACGACGTCAAGGAACGCATCACCGAGTACCTGGCCGTGCGCAAGCGGCGCGCGGACCGCGGCCTCGGTGTCGTCGGCGGCCAGACGGACGCTGCTTCCGGCAAGAGCGGCGGCGGGCGGCGGGCGGGCGGCGCGGTGCTGGCCCTGGTCGGGCCGCCCGGAGTCGGCAAGACCTCCCTCGGCGAATCCGTCGCGCGCGCCATGGGCCGTACCTTCGTCCGGGTGTCGCTGGGCGGCGTCCGCGACGAGGCGGAGATCCGCGGCCACCGGCGTACGTACGTCGGCGCGCTGCCCGGCCGGATCGTGCGGGCCATCAAGGAGGCCGGGTCGATGAACCCGGTGGTGCTGCTCGACGAGATCGACAAGGTCGGCTCCGACTACCGGGGCGACCCGGCGGCGGCGCTGCTCGAAGTCCTCGACCCGGCGCAGAACCACACGTTCAGGGACCACTACCTGGAGGTCGAACTCGACCTGTCCGACGTGGTGTTCCTGGCCACCGCCAACGTCCTGGAGACCATCCCCGAGCCGCTGCTCGACCGGATGGAGCTGGTCAGGCTCGACGGCTACACCGAGGACGAGAAGGTCGTCATCGCCCGCGACCACCTGCTCCCGCGCCAGTTGGAGCGGGCGGGCCTGGCCGAGGACGAGGTGGCGCTGGAGGAGGAGACGCTGCGCAGGCTGGCGGGCGAGTACACCCGCGAGGCGGGCGTCCGCAATCTGGAGCGCATCGTCGCCCGGATATTGCGCAAGATCGCGGCGCGGCACGAACTGGGCGACCAGGAACTGCCGTTCACCGTCGGCCCCGACGACCTGCGGGCGCTGATCGGACGGCCGCACCACGTACCGGAGTCCGCGCAGGACCCGGAGGAGCGGCGCACGGCGGTGCCGGGCGTGGCCACCGGGCTCGCGGTGACCGGCGCGGGCGGTGACGTCCTCTACATCGAGGCGTCGCTGGCCGACCCGGAGACCGGCGGATCGGGACTCCAGCTCACCGGCCAACTGGGCGACGTCATGAAGGAGTCGGCGCAGATCGCGCTGTCCTTCCTGCGGTCGCACGGCGCGGAGCTGGAACTGCCGGTCGGCGACCTCAAGGAGCGCGGCGTCCACCTGCACGTGCCCGCGGGCGCGGTGCCGAAGGACGGGCCGAGCGCCGGTGTCACCATGACCACCGCGCTGGCGTCGCTGCTCAGCGGGCGCCGGGTCCGTACCGACGTCGCCATGACCGGCGAAGTGTCCCTGACCGGACGGGTGCTGCCGATCGGCGGCGTCAAGCAGAAGCTGCTCGCCGCGCACCGCGCCGGGATCACGACCATCGTCATCCCGAAGCGGAACGAGGCGGACCTGGACGACGTCCCGGCCGAGATCCTGTCGGCCCTCGACGTCCACCCGGTCAGCGACGTCCGCCAAGTCCTGGCGCTGGCGCTGGAGTCGGCCTCCGCCGAGGCCGCCGAGGCGGAGGTGCCGCTGGCCGCCTGACGGCCTCCGGCCGCGGGTCCGGTCGAAGGCCGCGGTCCGGCCGTGAAGACCGTGGCCCGGCTGTGAAGGCCGTGGCCCGGCTGTGAAGGCCGTGGCCCGGCCGTGAAGGCCGTGGTCCGGTCCTGAACACGCGAGTTCCCCGCACCCTTGGGACGAGGGTGCGGGGAACTCGTGCGTGCGGGAGCCGCCGCGAGGTGACTAGCCCAGGGCGAGGGCCTGGAGACGGGACAGGTCTCCGTTGAAGCGGTCCTGGTCACCGGGGAAGGTGCCGGAATCGCCGTACTGCCAGAAGGTGTAGAAGCCGTAGCCCGCGGGCAGGGTGCCGACCGTGCTGGTGTACTTCGCGATCCAGATCGGGCTGGTGGTGGCGAAGCCGCTGTTGTTCCCGGTGCAGGTGTTCCACCAGTCGAAGGTGGTGTAGATGACCGGGTAGACACCCTCACGCGCGTGGTACTGGTTGGCGAAGGCGTGGATCCAGCTCACCATGCTGGCCTGGCTCAGGCCGTAGCAGGTCGCGCCGTAGGGGTTGTACTCGATGTCCAGCGCGCCCGGCAGCGTCTTGCCGTCGCCGGACCAGCCGCCGCCGTGGGCGATGAAGTAGTCGGCCTGCGCGGCGCCGCCGGAGGTGTCGGGGGTGGCGAAGTGGTACGAGCCGCGGATCATGCCCACGTTGTACGACCCGTTGTACTGCTGCGTGAAGTACGGGTTGGTGTACGACGTGCTCTCGGTCGCCTTGACGTAGGCGAACTTGCCGCCGTTCGCCCACGCGGTGGCCCAGTTGACGTTCCCCTGGTAGCCGGAGACGTCCATGCCGAGCGTCTGCGTCGCCATCGGGGTGACGGTCCCGGCGGACGACGACGAGGAGGCGCTGGAGCCCTCGTGCGCCTTGATGGTGGAGCCCATCCAGTCGAGTTCGGGGTGCGTGAGGTGCCCCGTGCCGCTCGCCGCGCTGGCGGAGCCGGGCAGGACGAACACCATCGCGAGCATGGTGACGAACAGACCGGCCAGCAGGCCGAGCCTCTTCCGGACCGAGCCGGGGCCGTGCACGACGGAGAGATCTCCGTGGGACATTCGTGCCTCCATGGTGGGGACTCGGCATGGCCTTGCAGTGGCCATGACAGATTTGAAGGTAGAGGCGCGACTCCGGGCGTGAAAGGGGGTCAGGAAACCGCCGATGGTCTACTCCTGCGAAATACTTGACGTGCTGCGGAAACAACCGTGAGTGAAGGAAACTTTCAGGCGTTGAAAGCGGGAACGGTGTGAACGAGGCGAGACAGGCGGCGGAAGCGGCCGGATCCGACGACAGCGACATGGACGCGCTGGAGCGCGAACTGACCGTGCTGTTCCGGCGCGCCCGCGCCACCTCGGGCGACCTCGCCCGCGCCGTCCACCCGGAACTGGAACCCGCCGCGTACGGCCTGCTGGTCCGGCTGGAGGAGACGGAACCCGAGCGCGCCACCGAACTCGCGGCGTACTTCGGGGTCGGAAAGGCCACCATGAGCCGCCAGTTGCGGGCCATGGAGGAACTGGGCCTGGTCACCCGCGAGCCCGACCCCGCCGACGGCCGCGCCTTCCTGATGCGCCTGACCGCCGAGGGCCGCGAGCGCTTCTCCCGCGTCCGCACCGCCCGCCGCGAGCGCTACCTGCGCCAGCTCATGGCCTGGGACCGCACGGACGTCGCGGAGCTGGCCCGCCTGCTCCAGCGCCTGAACAACGAGGAGTAGCGCGCGCCCCGCGCGGCTACAGCTCCACCAGGACCGCTGTCGCGTCGTCGTGGCGCTTTCCGCCGGGGGACTCCTCGGCGGCCTCGCGGGCGCGCACGCGGGCGATCAGGGCCTCGGGGCCCGCCTTGCGGAGCAGGGTGAGGACATCGGGCCAGGCGTCGTCGCCGAACACCTCGACGGTACGGGCGGCGCCGTCGGTGAGCGCGGCCAGCGCGCGGACCCGGGAGCGCGGGGTGCGGCCGGCGACGGCCCGCGAGACGACCGCGGGATCGGCGGCGGCGGTGAAGAAACCGCCCTCCAGATTGCGCAGCGGCCCGACCCGTACGCCCGCGGCGCGCAGCCGGTCGATCCGGTCGTCCAGCACCGCGGTCACCTCGCCGTCCGGCGACTCCAGCAGCAGGGCCGAGTCCGACAGCACCAGGTGCTCGACGTACTCCTCGTCCCAGCGGACGGCGACCACCGTGGCCTGCGGGGTGAGCGGGTGAGAAAGATCACAGGTGTCACGGTGTGCCGCGGCCGTCCTGCCGATCGCGGCGGACAGAGCGTCGGGAAGCGTCATCTCCGGCCGGGAAACGGACAGTTCGAGCAGCGCACCGCCGACCCGGGCGGTGAACCACGGCACCGAGTGCACGCAATCTCCGTTGTCCGGCGGCGGCGTCACCCCGTCCAGCAGGACCACGGCGCCGCCCTGCCCGGAAGCGGGCAGGGCCACGGAGACGAAGTCCTCGTTCGGACGGTCGGGGGTGCCGGGCGCGGTGGCCATCTCGATGCGCATGGGACCAGTGTGCGGGACCCGCGGGTACGGACGGCGGCCCGCGGGTGTCCCGGCGGTGGCCGGACGGCGGCTCCCCGGCACCCCGCGCGGCGGCCCGGCGTTCGAAACCGCGCCCCCCGCGGACGGCCCCATTGGTACGGACCGGGGCGCATGGGCATATGCGCGCGGGCATCCTGCCAAAGGTCGCAGCACCGCGCCAGTGCCGTCCACGCCGGGCGAAGTGTCCCCGCGCACGCCGGACTTGTCGGTCAACTCCTCGTTGCGATTCACTCGTTCGAGTGTCCGGGGGAGCGACGCGTGGCACCTCTCCGGGCGGGGCTGCAAGGGTCGGAGGGACTTCTGCATATTCCCCGGGGACACTCCCGGGCCCGCCGGCGATACGTGATTGCGAGCACCGAAGTTGCGTGAACGACGTCAACCGCGAGAGCGGAGGGTCCGGCAGCGTCTGCTCGCCGCCCTGCTCGTCTGCGCCGTGACCGTCCTGGCCGCCGCCGCTCCAGGCGTCGCCCTCGCGGTCCGCGACCTGTCGCGGGCCCAGGACCGGGCGGACGCGGCCCAGCTCACCACCCGCGCCACCGTGCTCGCCCACTCCCTCGCCGACGAGCGCGACGACCTCGCCGCCTTCGCCGCCGACGGCCGTGACGCGGCCAGCGGCGACGGCCTGCCGGAGGACAGCCGCTCCCGCGTCGACCGCCAGGTCCAGGACGTCGCCGCCGACGCCCCCGCCGGCCTGCGGACCGCGCTCGCCGCGCTGCCCCGCGTCCGGCAGGGCGCCCTCGGCGGCGACGGCGGCCCGCAGAGCGTCATCAGCGCCTACCAGCCGCTGCTCGACGCCCTCGGCAGGACCGCGGGCCCGGTCACCGCGCCGCTGACCCGCGCCGTCACCGCCGCCGCCGTCCAGCGCGGCCTGCTGGTCGCCGCGCTCACCGCGGGCGGCACCCAGCCGGAGCTGACCGCCGCGGCCCAGGTCGCCCACGTCCAGGAACAGGCCGCGCTCGCCGAATTCCGCGCCACGGCCCCCGCCGACCTGCGCGGCCAGTACGACCAGACCGTCACCGGCGCCGACACCGCGCAGGCCGACCGCGACCTCGCCCAGCTCCTAGACGGCGGGCAACTCACCCGCTCCGACCGGGCGCTGGGCGCGAAACCGGTCAACGCGGCGCTGACCGCCAGGATCGGCCTGATGCGTACGGTCGAGGCGTCCGCCGCCACCGACGAGGCCCGCGCCGCCGCCCACGACCGCGACGACGACGTCACCGCGCTGGAGCTGCGGGCCGCGCTCGCCGCGCTCTGCCTGCTGCTCGTGGTGGGCGTCCTCGTCACCGTCTTCCGCAGCCTCACCCGCCCGCTGGCCGCGCTGCACCGCTGGTCCCGCGCCGACGCCGAGAGCGGCCAGGGCGCCGAGGTGACCGGCACCGACGAATTCGCCGCCGTCGCCCGCCGGGCCAACGCGCTGACGCAGGAGGCCCAGGCGCTGCGCTCGCGCTCCGCCGACCTGGCCGCCGACCGCATCCGCGCGCTCGGCGTGCACGGGGCGCTCTCCGCCGAGCGGGACACGCTGCTGCGCCGCCAGGACGAGCTGACCCGGCAGCTCGCCGCCGCCACCACGCAGGGCGCCGCGCAGCTCACCTACGTCAACCTCAGCCTGCGCACCCTCGGCCTGGTCGAGCGTCAACTCACCCTGATCGAGGGCCTGGAGGACCAGGAGCAGGAGCCGGACCGGCTGGAGACCCTGTTCAAGCTGGACCACCTCGCCACCCGCATGCGGCGCAACAGCGAGAACCTGCTGGTCCTCACCGGCACCGAGCACAGCCACGGCGCCGCCGCCCGCCCGGTCCCGCTGGTCGACGTGGCACGCGCCGCGATCTCCGAGATCGAGCGGTACGACCGGGTACGCATCCAGGTGCTCGCCGTCGCCCGGATCGCGGGCCGCGCCGCCGACGACATCAGCCACCTGCTGGCCGAACTCCTCGACAACGCCACCTCCTTCTCCGCCCCGCACGCCGAAGTGCACCTGTCCGGCTGGCTGCTGGAGAGCGGCGAGGTCATGCTGTCGGTCGAGGACGCGGGCATCGGCGTACCGCCGGAACGCCTCGGCGAGCTCAACGCGGTACTCGCCGACCCCGACCCGGCCCCGCCCGGCACGGTCTCCGGCATGGGCCTGTACGTGGTCTCCCGGCTCGCCCACCGGCACGGCGTCCGGGTGCAGTTGCGCCCGCAGAAGCTCGGCGGCACCGCCGCCGTCGTCGTGCTGCCGCGGGTCCTGCTCCCGGCCGCGCAGCCCGACGAGCAGCCCGCCACGCCGGTGGAGGCCGCGCTGGCGGGCGAGCCGATGCCCGCGGCCACGACGCCGGCCGGCGCCGGGGCCGACGCCCCGTCAGCCCCGGAACCGGCCGCCGAACCCGCCTCCGCCGCACCGGAGTTCGGCCGGGCGCCCGCGCCCGCCGCCGACCCGGCCGTACCGCGCCAGACCGAGCACACCCGCCCGGCTCCCGACGGCGGGACCGCGCCAGGACAGGGCGCCTCCCGGCCCAGGCACCGTAGGGTGTCCGCAGCCGACACGCCTGCCGCGCCCGTCGGCGGCAGCCTCACCGGCAAGGGCCTGCCGCAGCGGACCCCGCGCAGCACCGGTCTGACCGGAGAGCCCGCGACGCGCGAGCCGCAGCGCGGGGGACCGGTCGACGCCGAGGCGCTGCGGCGCAAACTGGGCGGTCTGCAAAGGGGATTGCAGGCCGGACGGCGGGACGTCGAGGAGGAGATCACCAGCGGATCAGGACCGGTCGCCGGGGCAGGAGTGGTGATACCGGAGCAGGGAGCCGGAGCGGGACCGGGAGCGGTGGAGGGCACCGCGGTCACGACCACGGACGTGCGAGGGGACGACCAGGGGGACGCAGGCCCAGCCGAAACCGTTGAGGAGGCGACCCGTTGAACGCGGTCGGCACGCAAACGAAGGACTTGAGTCATGAGGCGCGCAATCTCCAGTGGCTGTTGCAGAGCTTCGTCGAGGAGGTGCACGGCGTCCGCTCGGTCGCCGTGGTCTCCTCCGACGGCCTGCTGCTGATCACCTCGCACGCCGAGGCCGACGCGTCGCCGCCCCCCGCGACGCCGGCCGACGAGGACCCGGCGGTCCCCGCCCCGCGGAAGAACCCCGCGGGGGACCGCGGCGACCTCGCCGCCGTCGTGTCGGGCCTGGCCTCCCTCACCGTCGGCGCGGCGAAGCTGATGGACGGCGGCAAGGTCCGGCAGACCACCGTCGCGATGAGCGACGGCGCGTTGTTCGTCATGTCGATCAGCGACGGCTCGCTGCTGGGCGTGCACGCGGGCGCCGACTGCGACATGAGCGTCATCGCCTACCACATGGCCCTGTTCGTCGGACGGGCCGGACACGTCCTGACCCCCGCACTGCGCAGTGAGCTGCGCCACGCCCTGGAGAGTGCCCGCTGATGCCGTCGCTGCCCCAACGCGGAGCCGACCGGCGCACCGCGCGCGTACGCCCGTACGCTTTGACCGGCGGTCGCACGCGGTTCGGCCATGTGCTCATGGTCGAGACGTTCGTGGCCACCGTTGACGGTCCGGGCGAACAACTCGCCCTCACCAGGGGCGACTGGGCCGAGCGCGTGATGCCCGAGCTGCGGGCGATCGTCGAACTGTGCCGCAGAATGCGGTCGGTGGCCGAGATCTCCGCACTCCTGCGGATGCCGCTCGGCGTCGTCCGTGTCCTGATCAGTGACCTGGCGGACCAGGGAAGGATCCGCGTGTACGGAACCGGGCACGGGCCCGGCAGCCCCGACCGCGCGCTGCTCGAAAGGGTGCTCAGTGGACTTCGCAGGCTCTGACCAGCAGGACGGCCTGCAAGAGTGGCAGAAGGAACGCGGCAGGGCGCCGGTCTCCACGAAGATCGTGGTGGCGGGCGGCTTCGGCGTGGGCAAGACCACCTTCGTCGGCGCCGTCTCCGAGATCGCACCGCTCACCACCGAGGCGGTGATGACCCAGGCCAGCGAGGCCGTCGACGACCTCGCCGCCACTCCCGACAAGACCACCACCACGGTGGCCATGGACTTCGGCCGGATCACCCTGGACCAGGACCTGGTGCTGTACGTCTTCGGCACGCCGGGACAGCAGCGCTTCTGGTTCATGTGGGACGACCTCGTGCGCGGCGCGATAGGCGCGGTCGTGCTCGCCGACACCCGCCGACTGGCCGACTGCTTCCCGGCGTTGGACTACTTCGAGGGCACCGGTCTGCCCTACACGGTCGCCGTCAACCAGTTCGAGGGCACGGCGCAGTACACCCCGGACGACGTCCGTGAGGCACTGGCCGTACCCGCCCACATCCCCGTATTGGTGATCGACGCTCGCAAGCGGTATTCAGTGGTGGAGGCGCTGCTGGCGCTGGTCGGGCACGCGCTGTCCGAACAGCCCATGTAGTGGCCGCGGTTGCCGCCGCGTTACGAAGTCCATCGACCTGAAGCGAGCCGTTGTGCGCAAGATACTCATCGTCGGAGCCGGGCAGGCCGGGCTCCAACTCGCCCTGGGCCTCCAGTCCCAGGGCTATGACGTCACCGTGATGTCCAACCGGACCGCCGACGAGATACGCGGCGGCCGGGTGATGTCCACCCAGTGCATGTTCGCCACCGCGCTCCAGCACGAACGCGACCTCGGACTGAACTTCTGGGAGGACCAGGCGCCGCGCATCGAGGGAGTGGGTGTCTCCGTCTCCGCGCCCGACGCCTCACGGCCGATCGACTGGGTGGGCAGGCTGCGCGGTCACGCGCAGTCCGTCGACCAGCGGGTGAAGATGGCAGGCTGGATGGAGACCTTCGCCGAGCGCGGCGGCAAGCTCGTCATCCATGGTGTGGCCGTATCGGATCTGGACTACTTCTCCCGCGCCTACGACCTGGTGCTGGTGGCCGCGGGGAAGGGCGAGATCGTCTCCATGTTCCGCCGGGACGCCGCCCGTTCGCCCTACGACGCCCCCCAGCGGGCGCTCGCGGTGTCGTATGTGCACGGACTCGGGCCGCGCCCCGAGCACCCCGACTTCTTCGCGGTGCGCTGCAATCTGGTGCCGGGCGTCGGCGAGTTGTTCGTGATGCCGACGCTGACCACCTCGGGCCCGGCCGACATACTCTTCTGGGAGGGCGTGCCCGGCGGCCCGGTCGACGTCTTCCAGGGCGTCAAGGACCCCGCGGAGCAGCTCCGCCTCACACTTGACCTGATGCGCCGCTTCACGCCGTGGGAGTACGACCGGGCGGGCTCGGTCGAGCTGACCGACGCGGGCGGCACGCTCGCCGGGCGGTACGCGCCGACCGTGCGCGAGCCGGTCGGTGAACTGCCCTCGGGCGGGCTGGTTCTGGGCGTCGCGGACGTCGTGGTGGCCAACGACCCGATCACCGGCCAGGGTTCCAACAACGCCGCCAAGTGCGCGGCCTCGTACCTGGCGAGCATCGTCGAGCGCGGCGAGCTGCCCTTCGACCGCGCGTGGATGCAGAGCGCCTTCGACCGCTACTGGAACCACGCGGCGCCGGTCACCAAGTGGACCAACGCGATGCTCGCGCCGCCGCCGGAGCACGTCCTCGGCCTGATCGGCGCGGCGGGCGGGCTCCAGCCGGTCGCCGACCGCTTCGCCAACGGCTTCGACGACCCGGCCGACTACGAGGAGTGGTTCTTCGACCCGGAGCGCGCCGGGGCGTATCTCGCCGAGGCGCAGGCCGCGGCGGGAGCCGGGCCCTCCGCCTAGGCGTCGGACCCGGCTCCCACGGGCCGCCGGACAGGCCCTAGCTCGCGCCCCCGCTCGCGGTGGCGGAGGGCGTGGGCGTCGGGCCGCCGGACGGGGTGTCCGAGGGCGTCGGCGTCGGGGTGATCCTCGGCGGCGGCGTGCTCTCGCCCGGGGTCGGCCGGGTGACGGGACCCGTGGAGTGCGGCGGCGGCGTGGCCGGCGCGGTGCCGGTCGACCCGCCGGAGGTCCTGGGCTTGGGCGCCGGGGGCGTCACCTGCGGGCTGAACGGCGTCGGCTGCTCGGCCTGCTTGGGGATCTTCGGCAGGGTGTAGTCCCCGGCCGGGGCGCTGCCGAGGTCCGGGCGGACGGCGCCCAGTATCGGGTTGGCGGCGATCGGCGAGACCTTCACCACCGAGCCGGGGCGCGGCGCCTGGACCACCAGTCCGTCGCCGATGTAGATCGCCACATGGGTGGCGCCGGAGAAGTAGATCACCAGGTCGCCGGGGCGCAGCAGTTCGAGCGGCACGTGCGGGAGCCGCGCCCACTGCTCCTGGCTGGTGCGCGGGATGGTCACCCCGGCGTGCGACCACGCCTGCGAGGTCAGCCCCGAGCAGTCGAAGGAGTCCGGACCCTGCGCGCCCCACACATACGGCTTGCCGAGCTGCATGAAGGCGTAGCTGATGGCCCGCTTCCCCGCGTCGGACGGCAGGCGGCTGTCGGCGTCGGAACCCAGCGCCTTGGAGTCGAGGAACTCCTGCTGCGCCTTGTTGACGCCCTTTTCCTCCAGCGACTGCAATTCGCTGATCTGCACGCCGGTGAGCCCGGCCAGTATCGACTCGACCTCCTGGAGGCGCTTTTCCACCGTGTTCTTCTGCGCCTGCTGGACGGCCAGCGCGGACTGCGCCTTGTCCAGCGCCTGCTGCGCCTGGGTGTTCAGCTCGTTCAGCCGCTGCTCGCCGCTGGTCAGCTCGGCCAGCACGTCCTGCTGGTGGTCGGCGGCCCGGTCCAGGACGTGCCGCTGCCCGAAGAAGTCCTGCGGGGTCTGGCCGGTCAGCATCGACAGGTACGGCGACACGCTGCCGTCCTTGTACATCTGGCGGGCCATCAGACCCACCTCGTCGCGCTTGTCCGCGACCGAGACCCGCTGGTCGGCGAGTTGTGCGTCGACCTGGTCGGCCTGGGCGCGCTGCCGGTCGGCGGTCTCCTTGGCCTTGTTGAACGACTCGGTCGCCGTCTCCGTCTGCGCGTAGAGGGTCTGGAGCCTGGTCAGCAGATCGGGCAGCGAGACCTCCGCCGCGGGCGGTGGGTCGTAGGGTCGCGCCGCCGCTTGCTGGGCCGGCAGAGCGAGTGCCGCGGCGGCGAGCAGAGTGCCGCAGACCGCGGCCGAACGCAGCCACCTCCTGGTACCTCGGGCCACTGACTACCCCTCATCTCCCGTAACCGGTCGGTAACACGCTACGCGATCCGCATCCTGCCACGAATTGTCATATGTTCGACAGAGGGAATAGGCGATTCCGCGCAACCCGGTCACTCTCACAGGTGATCTTCGCCGTGCGATCACCTTCCGGACATAAAAAGCGTACGGCCCGGTCACCGCCCTCGGCGGCCGGGCCGTACGCGTTTCAGGAGCCGTCACCGGCTCGGTCGAAGGCCGGCCGACGGATCGGCCGAGGGGTCAGCCGAGGGGTCAGCCGACGGATCGGCGGGGGATCTGCGGGCGGTTCAGCCGAAGTAGCTGGTGAAGTTCTTCTGGAATTCCCAGTTGCTGAACTTGTCCCAGTTCACCGACCACGTCATCAGGCCGCGCAGCGCGGGCCAGGTGCCGTGGGTGGTGTAGCCGCCGCAGTTGGTCTTCTTGGTCAGGCAGTCGAGCGCCTGGTCGACGGCGGCCGGGGCGGTGTAGCCGTTGCCCGCGTTGACCGAGGCGGGCAGGCCGATCGCGACCTGGGAGGGGGCGAGCGCCGGGAACATGTTGGCGGTGTTGCCCGCCACCGGGAAGCCGGTGAGGAGCATGTCGGTCATCGCGATGTGGAAGTCCGCGCCGCCCATGGAGTGGTACTGGTTGTCCAGGCCCATGATCGAGCCGGAGTTGTAGTCCTGGACGTGCAGCAGCGTCAGGTCGTTGCGCATCGCGTAGATCACCGGCAGGTACGCGCCGCAGCGCGGGTCCTGGCCGCCCCACGGGCCCGAGCCGTAGTACTGGTAGCCCATCTGGACGAAGAACGTCTCGGGCGCCATCGTCAGCACGAAGCCGCTGCCGTACTTGGCCTTGAGGGTCTTCAGCGCCGAGATCAGGTTGACGATCACCGGGGTGGTCGGGTTCTTGAAGTCGGTGTCACCGGTGTTCAGGGACAGCGAGTGGCCCTCGAAGTCGATGTCGATGCCGTTCAGGCCCCAGGTGTCGATGATGCCGCTCACCGAGGAGACGAAGGCGTCGCGGGCGGCCGTCGTGGTGAGCTGCACCTCGCCGTTCGCGCCGCCGATGGACAGCAGCACCTTCTTGCCCTTGGCCTGCTTGGCCTTGATCGCGGCCTTGAAGTCCGCGTCGGACTCCACTCCCGGGCACTCGCTGGCCGAGCAGCGGGTGAAGTGGATGCTGCCCGAGGTCGGCGAGCTGGTCTCGCCGAACGCCAGGTCGATGATGTTCCAACTGTCCGGCACGTCCGCCAGCTTGGTGTAGCCGGAGCCGTTGGCGAACGTCTCGTGCAGATAGCCGACCAGCGCGTGGGTGGGCAGTCCGCCGGAGGGCGGGGGCGAGGTCGGGGGAGTGGTCGGCGGCGTCGTGGGAGGCGTCGTCGGCGGGGTGGTGGGGGGAGTGGTCGGGGGCGTCGTCGGCGGCGTCGTGGGCGGGGTCGTCGGCGGGGTGGTCGGCGGCGTGGTCGTGCCGCTGCCGGGGCCCTGGAGCGAGACGTCGTCGGCGAGGTACGCGGGCTGGCCGTACCAGCCGTGCACGTAGACCGCCGCGCTGGTCTGGCTCGCGCCGGTGGTGAAGGACACGCTCAGCGCCGCGTAGCCGCTGCCCGTGCCGGGCGTCCACGTACTGGTGCCGCCGTCCACGCCGAGGTAGACGTACGCGCCCTTGACCTGGGCGGTCAGGGTGTACGTGGTGTTCGGCGCGACGGACACGTTCTGCTTGCACTGCGCGGTGCCGCTCGCGCTCGGCGTGCCCTGGAGGGCGTAAGTGCCGCTGTGCGCCTGGCCGCTGACGACGGCGGCGGTGCCCGCGTCGCAGCTCCAGCCGGACAGGCCGCCGGTCTCGAAGCCGCCGTTGGTCAGGAACTCGCCCGCGCTGGCGGACGGGGCGAGCGCCACGAGCCCGCCGAGCGCGACGGCGCCCGCGAGGGTGGCGGAGGCGGCGATGAAGGTTCTGCGTCTGTTGCGCGGTGCGGTGGAGAGCATGGGGGGATGCTCCTTCGGTGAGGACGGCGCATGTCACCGCGCAGCAAACAGGTCCAGACCAATGCGTGTCAATGGTCCGGACCAATACCCGGCCCTTTGACCTGTGGAACCGTCCGGTTCGGCCGCCTTTGCGCCGCGCGCCGCGCGGCCCGGTCCGACGCGATGTCCCGCGTGGCCGCGCGGGCCCGTCCGGCGGGGCGTCAGGCGCCTTTGCGCCAGGGCCACTTGGGGCCGTCCGGGCGGTTGCCCTCCGGGTCGTACACGAAGACCCAGCGGGTACGGCGGGAGCCGCGCGGGCCGGGGCTGGGCTCGCGGTGGTAGACGTGCACCACCGGCGGACCGCCCTCGGGCGTGGGTACGGGCACGGTGTAGACGCGCGGCGGCTGCCCGGTCATCCCGGCGAGCACGCCGAGCACCCGCCCGTCCAGCGGGCCCCCGACGAATTCCGTGTCCTCGTGTCTCACCCGCTCAGGATGGCACGGCGGGCGGCGCGGGGTTCCCCGGTCGGGGTCAGGAGGGGTCGGGGAGCAGATGTGCGACCGCGTCCGCGATCGGCGCGAGCCGCCGCGCCAGCCCGCCGGCCGGGCTGCTCGGGGTCTCCAGCGCCAGCGCGCGGGCGGCGGCCTCCGCGGCCTCCGGGTCGGTCGTCGCGGTCACCAGCAGCAGCCCGATGAAGTGGTCCACCAGCCACGCCCGCAGCTCCGCGACCGGCGGCTGCTTGCCCTCGTCCAGCCAGATCAGCGATATCGCCTCCACGCAGGCGATCCACGACCTGACCATCATCGCCAGCCGCGGCCCCGGCGCCGTCACCCCGAGGTGGTGCAGCACCTGCTCCGCGGCCCTGCGCCGTACGTCGTCCACGATCGCGTCCGTACGGCTGGTCTCGGCGACGCTGCCGCCGCGCAGCAGCGCCCCGTACGCCGCGTCGTGCTCGTCCACATACGCCAGGTAGCGGTCCAGCGCGTCCGCGAGCCGTTCGGTCGGCGGCCCCTGCGAGGGGACGCCGAAGCGGCCGATCAGCTCCTGCGCCGCGTCGTGCACCGCGGCCTCGTACAACTGCTGCTTGCCGCCGGGGAAGTAGCGGTAGACCAGCGGCCGGGAGACCCCGGCCGCCGCCGCGACGTCGTCGACCGACACGTCCTCCGGCCGCCGGTGGCCGAACAGGTCGACGGCGGCGGCCAGCAACTGCGTACGGCGCTGCTCGACGCTCATCCGGCGGTATGCGGGCGCCGCGCTGCTGGTCATGTCCAGCAGACTATCCGCCCGCACACGTGAACGGGTCGGCCCGGGCGCGGGGCTTCGCACGGGTGTCCGGGTCCGCGGGCGCGGCCGGGTCAGCCGAGCAGTCCGGAAGAGCGCCACAGCTTGCGGCTCGGGCCCTTGATCAGCCCGATCTCGTCCAGGAAGTCCATCAGCCGCTTCGCCGACTGCCGCATCACCTCGCGGCGGTGCGGGCTGGTGCGGGCCGCCTCGGCCGCCCGGACGGGGTCGAGGCCCACCGACGCGTAGACCTGCGGGCTGATCAGCGAACGGGCGATGGTCCTGGCGGCCTGCGCGGAGGTCAGCCGGGTGAATTCGACCTCCCAGCGCGGCGCCGTCACCATCTGGCGGCGCAGCTCCTCGCGGGCGTAGCGGATGTGCCGGGCCTCCTCGACCACGTGAATCCGGGTCACGCCCTGGACGAAGGGCTGCACGCGGTCGTCGGGGAAGGTCAGCCGCTGCATCCAGTCCAGGATCTCCTCGGCCAGCAGCGTGCCGGTGAAGGCGCCGGGCGTGGTGGACACCGTCTTGATCAGCCGGCCGAGATTGTGGTCGAGGCTGCTGGGGCGGTAGGTGGGCGTGCCCATCTTCGTCACGGCCCGCGCGAACATCTTCGAGTGCCGGCACTCGTCGGCGATCTCCGTCAGCGCGTACCGCACATGGTTGCTGGTCGGGTCCAGGTCGTAGGTGTGCCGCAGCAGGAGCTGCATCAGGATCGTCTCGAACCAGACGCCGATCGAGCACAGCGACGCCGCCTCGTGGCGGCTCAGCTCGACGCGCTGCTCCTGCGACATCCGCTGCCACAGCGGGGTGTCGTACAGCGACACCAGCTCCGGCGGCCAGAACCACTTGCCTTCCTCGAAGGGCGCGTCCCAGTCCAGCTCGGTGTCCGGGTCGAACGAGTGCTTGGCGGACGCGGCCAGCAGCCGCTCCGCGGTCTTCTCGCGGTCGATCAGGCTGGTGTCCATCGTGAAGTGGCCTCCGGCGCATGAGGGTTACCTGCGGTACGACTCTTATGAGACTCTGTGTCAACAAGCCCGTCAAGACCCCGCGCACGTGGAATGGAGCCGCCGATGTCGACGGAAGCCCTGTACACGCAACCGCCCACCGAGTGGATCTGGCAGGTCCCGGCCCAGGGCGCCGCCCGCTTCTCCTGGGAGTACGGCGACGGCCGCGAACGCCTGCTCGCCCTCTACCAGAAGGGCAAGGACAAGCAGTGGGACGCGGCCAAGCGCATCGCCTGGGACCTGGAGGTCGACCCGTACGACCCGCTCGGCACCCCCGACGAGGCCATGTCCATCTACGGCAGCCGCTACTGGGACGCGATGAACGCCCGCGACCGCGGGCTGCTGCGGCAGCACTACACCTCCTGGCAGTTCAGCCAGTTCCTCCACGGCGAGCAGGGCGCGATGATCTGCGCCGCCCGGATCGTGGAGTCCGTCCCCGACCTCGACGCGAAGTTCTACTCCGCCACCCAGACCATGGACGAGGCCCGGCACGCCGAGATCTACGGCCGCTTCCTCCAGGACAAGGTCGGGATGGTCTACCCGATCAACGACAACCTCCAGGCGCTGCTCGGCGACACCCTGCGCGACGCGCGCTGGGACATGCCCTACCTCGGCATGCAGGTGCTCATCGAGGGCCTGGCGCTCGCCGCCTTCGGCATGATCCGCGACACCACCACCAAGCCGCTGCCCAAGCAGATCCTGGCCTACGTCATGCAGGACGAGGCCCGGCACGTCGCCTTCGGACGGATGGCGCTGCGCGACTACTACAAGCAGCTCACCGACGCCGAACTGCGCGAGCGCGAGGACTTCGTCATCGAGGGCTGCTACCTGATGCGCGACCGGCTGCGCGGCCTCGAAGTCCTGGAGAACTTCGGCATCCCCACCGCCGAGGCCGCCGAGATGACCGAACGCTCCGAATTCCTGCACCTGTTCCGCAAGCTGCTCTTCAGTCGCATCGTGCCGTGCGTGAAGGACATCGGCCTGTGGGGACCCCGGCTCCAGAAGGCGTACCTCGACATGGGCGTCTTCGACCTCGGTGACTCCAACCTCGACCAGCTCATGGACGAGGACGAGGAGATCGCGGAGAAACTCGACGCGGAACGCTTCGCCGCCGAGGAGCAGGCCCGCGTGGCCGAGGTCACCGACGCCATCGCGCAGGGGGCGGCCCCGCACTGACCCACGGCGAGCGGATCGTACGCTTGTCCGATGAACGAGGGAGCCGGACCGGAATCGCGGCGCGAGACACGCCGGGCCAGAGCACGCCGCCGACGCAGAAACACCGTCGTCGGCGGTACGGCGCTGCTGCTCGTCGCCGCCGGTTCCCTGTACGTGGCCTACGGCCGCGGCGGCTCCACCGAGGCCGGACCCGCACCGGACTCGCGCACCGCCGCGACCGGCGGCGCCGCGCCCTCCTCGACGCCGACGGCGGACGCCGCCGCGCGCCCGGCCGAGCCCGTCGGCACCGTGACCCTCGCCTTCGCCGGGGACGTGCACTTCACCGAGCGGACGGCGAACCGGCTCGGCATCGACCCGGCGCTCGGGCCGATGTCGACGGCGCTGGCCGCCGCCGACTTCTCGATGGTCAACCTGGAGTCCGCGATCACCACGCGCGGCACCCCGCAGCCGAAGAAGTACCACTTCAGGACCGGCCCCGACGCGCTCGCCGCGCTCCAGCGGTCCGGCGTCGACGCCGTCACCATGGCCAACAACCACGCCGTGGACTACGGCGCCCAGGGCCTGGCCGACAGCCTCGCGGCCAAGCGCGTGGCGCCGGTCCCCGTGGTCGGCATCGGCGCCGACGCGGCGCAGGCGTACCGCCCGTACACCGAGACCGTCAACGGCGTACGCCTCGCGGTCGTCGCCGCCAGCCAGGTCTACGACATCACCAACGAGAACTTCCGGGCCACCGCCACCGCCCCCGGCATCGCCTCCGCGCTCGACCGCCCCCGGCTGCTGAAGGCGGTCAGGGACGCCAAGGCGCACGCCGACGTCGTGGTGGTCTATCTGCACTGGGGCACCGAGGGCCAGAGCTGCCCGGGGCCGGAGCAGAAGTCGATCGCGGCCGACCTGTCGGCGGCCGGGGCCACCGCGGTCGTCGGCACCCACGCCCATGTGATGCTCGGCTCCGGCATGCTCGGCCCGACCTATGTGGCCTACGGGTTCGGCAACTTCCTCTGGTACGGCTCCTCGCCGTACCCGCACTCCGACGAGACCGGCGTCACCACACTGACCGTCCGCCGCGGCAAGGTCACCCGCGCCGTCTTCGCGCCCGCCCTCGTCGACGGCGCGGGCGTACCGCAGCCGCGGACCGGCGCGGCGGGACAGCGGATCACCGACCGGTACGAGCAGTTGCGCCGGTGCACCGGGCTGACGTCGCCACCAGGGAGTTAGCCGGACGTCCGGGTTCTGTAACGGCAGTGTCGCCGACGTGCCCATGGCGGAACCGACGCGGAGGCAGCAGCATCTATTCGGTCGCGGAGCCGGGGGGACGGCCGGCCGTGCGGACAGCGCGTGGAACACGGCGCGGACCGGGTCGATGGAATCAACGAGGCGGGCGGGTACAGACGATGACCGGAGGGCGATTCTCGGTGGGGCGACTGAGGACGATGCCGCAGGCGGCGGCCATCACGATGGCGGTCCTGGTGGTGGTGATCGCGTCGGTGGCCACCGCGGTCCTGGCACACGGGCACGGCAAGGCGTCGGCGAACAACGGCACCGGCGTCATCGGCGGGGTGAACGGCGGCGGCAAGGGCGGCGGCAACGGGAGCGACGGCGGCGGTACGGGCGCGGGTTCGACCGGCCCGTCCGGCACACCCACCAGCCACATACCCACCGTGGCCGCGGTGCCCGACACGATCGTGCACGCGCCGGAAGCCGCGGGCAAGGCCGTCAACATCACCATCGACGACGGACCCGACCCGGTCTGGACGCCCAAGGTGCTCGACGTCCTCAAGCAGCACGGCGTCCACGCCACCTTCTGCATGATCGGCCCGCAGGCCAAGGCCCACCCCGATCTCGTACGCGCCGTCGTCGCCGCGGGACACCGGCTGTGCGACCACACCGTGACCCACGACGAGTCGATGGACCACAAGCCCTTCGCGTACCAGCAGAAGGAGATCATGGACGCCTACGCCATGATCGAGGAAGCCTCGGGCGGCGCGCCCGTGCAGTACTACCGCGCCCCCGGCGGCGCCTTCACCCCGGCCAGCCGCGCGCTCGCCGCCCAGCACGGCATGCGCCCGCTCGGCTGGAACGTCGACACCAAGGACTACACCAAGCCCGGCGTCGGCACGATCGTGCAGACCATCAAGTACGAGCTGAGCAACGGCCCGACGATCCTCTTCCACGACGGCGGCGGCGACCGCGAGCAGACTGTGGACGCGCTGGAGCAGATCCTGCCCTGGCTCAAGGGGCAGGGCTACGCCTTCAGCTTCCCCAAGGTGAACTGACCGCCGTCGCACGGCACTTGTCTCCGACGGCACGTCAGCGCGCGCTCAGCACCGCCTGCATGACCGCCCGCGCGACGGGCGCCGCGTTCCCGCCGCCGGAGATGTCCGCCCGTACCGCCTCCGCGTCCTCGACGACCACCGCCACCGCCACCGACGCCTGCGTACCGCCCGGCGGCTTCGCGTAGGAGATGAACCAGGCGTACGGCGTCCCGGTGTTGTCCACACCGTGCTGCGCGGTGCCGGTCTTGCCGCCGACGACGACACCGGGGATCGCCGCGTTGGTGCCGGTGCCGTCGGTGACCACCGCCTCCATCAGCTGCTGGAGCTGCTGCGCGGTGCCCTCGCTCATCGCCCGGTGCAGCGTCCGCGGCCCGTCGGCGGAGACCGTCGCCCCGCTGTGGTTGGTCACCGAGTCCACCAGGTACGGCGCCATCAGCACCCCGCCGTTGCCGACCGCCGCCGCCACCATCGCCATCTGCAACGGCGTCGCGGTCGTGTCGAACTGCCCGATCGAGGAGAGCGCCACCTGGTCGGGGCTCATCCGCGTGTCGAAGTTGCTCTTCGCGACGGACGGCGGAATCCGCAGCCGCGTGTCGTTGAAGCCGAACGCCTGCGCCTGCGCCCGCATCCCGGCCAGCCCCACATCGGCGCCCAGCTTGGCGAAGACGGTGTTGCACGACACCCGGAAGGCGTCGTACATGCTGGCGTCGGCGCAGCCGCCGCCCTCGTTGGTGAGCGTGGCCGTCGAACCCGGCAGCCGGTACGGATCGGGCGAGCGCGTCGGCGCCAGCAGATCGGTGACCTTGCCGCTCTGGAGCGCGGCGGCGGCTGTGACGACCTTGAACGTCGAACCCGGCGGATACGTCTGCCGGATCGCCCGGTCCAGCATCGGCTGACTTGTGTCCGTGGTCATCCGCGTCCACGCGTCGTTCACCGCCGCGCCGGTGCCCGACAGCGCCGCCGGGTCGTACGACGGCGACGACACCAGCGCCAGAATCCGCCCGGTCGCCGGATCCACCGCGGCCACCGCGCCCCTGCGGCCCGCGAGGCCGGTGTACGCCGCCCGCTGCGCCGCCGCGTCGATCGTGGTGTGCACATCGCCGCCGCGCTGCCGCGCCCGGGTGATCTCGTTCCACAGCGGCACCGACGCCAACTGCGAGGCCGTGCCCGACAGCACGCCGTCCTCGGTGCCCTCCAGCAGCGTCGTGCCGTACGTCTGCGAGGCGAAGCCGGTCACCGGCGCGTACAGCGGCCCGTCGGCGTACGTCCGCTGGTACCTCAACTGGCCGCCCGCGTCGCGTGATCCGGTCACCGGGGAGCCGCCGACGAGGATGTCGCCGCGCGGCTGGTGGTAACGGGTGATCGCGATCCGCCGGTTGGCCGGGTTGCCGTCGTACGCGGACGCCTTGACGACCTGCACCCGCGCCGCGTTGAGCAGCAGCGCGACCAGCAGCAGGAAGCAGAAGGCGGCGGCGTGCCGCACACAGCGGATCACCGGGTCCGCTCCAGCGGCGCGAGCTGGTCCGGCGGCCCCTCGGGCAGATCGGGCGCCGGGCGGCGGGCGCTGTCGCTGAGCCGGATCAGCAGCGCCACGATGATCCAGTTGGTCACGACGGACGAGCCGCCCTGCGCGAGGAACGGCATCGCCATGCCCGTCATCGGGATCAGGTCCATCACCCCGCCGGTGATCACGAAGACCTGGAGCGCCAGGATCGAGGCCAGGCCGACCGCGAGCAGCCGCCCGAAGGGATCGCGCAGCGCGAGCCCGGCCCGGAAGCCGCGCGCCACCAGCAGCGCGTACAGCAGGAGCAGCGCGGTCAGTCCGAACAGGCCCAGCTCCTCGCCCGCGGTGGCCAGGATGAAGTCCGACTTCGCGGCGAAGCCGATCAGCGCGGAGTGGCCCTGGCCGAGCCCGGTGCCGAGCACCCCGCCGTTGGCGAAGGCGAACAGCGACTGCGAGATCTGGTTGGGGCCGATGCCCGCGTCGATGGTCGCGAACGGGTGCAGCCAGTCCTGCACCCTGCTGTGCACGTGCGGCTCCAGCGCGCCGACCGCGCACGCGCCCACCCCGGCGAGCAGCAGCCCCACGGCGATCCAGCCGGTCCGCCCGGTCGCCACGTACAGCATGATCACGAACAGGCCGAAGAAGAGCAGCGAGGTGCCCAGGTCGCGCTCGACCACCAGGACGCCGACGCTGAGCAGCCAGATCGCCACCACCGGGCCCAGCACGCGGCCGGTGGGCAGTTGCAGCCGCCACACCCGGCGGCCCGCGTACGCCAGCGCCGCGCGGTTGGCCGACAGGTAGGCGGCGAAGAAGACCGCGAGCAGCACCTTGGCGAACTCGCCCGGCTGGAAGGAGAATCCGGCGACCCTGATCCAGATCTTCGCGCCGTTGATCGCGGGGAAGAAGATCGGCAGCACCATGAGCAGCAGCGCGGCGGTCACGCTGATGTACGCGTAGCGGGCCGGTGTCCTGTGGTCGCGCAGCGCCAGCACCACCGCGATGAACAGCGCCACCCCGAGCGTGGACCAGATCAGCTGGGTGGGCGCCGCCCGGCCGCCGAGCACCGGCTCCAGGTCGAGGCGGTAGATCAGCACCAGGCCGAAGCCGTTGAGCAGCACGGCGATCGGCAGCAGCAGCGGATCTGCGTAGGGGGCGCGGGCCCGGACCGCGAGGTGGGCCAGGAGCGCGAGCACGCCCAGGCCCGCGCCGTAGGCCGCGGCGTCGGGCGGCACCGCGCCGTTCCTGGCCAGGCCGACCTCGGCGTAGCCGTACACCGAGATCAGTACCGCGGCGACGATCAGCGACAGCTCCACACCGCGGCGGCGGGGCATCCGCAGGGCGGCCGGGGGAGCGTCCGCCGCCGCGGCGCTGGTTGCGCTCATGGGCTGCAACCTAGCAAGGGGTGGGGTGTATGTCCCTTAAGTCGGCTTCCCGGTGGGCCGCCGATGCCTCACGGGGCGCTGTCGGAGGTGCCGCGTACGCTGGCCGAGTGACACCCCCGGACGAACTCGCCGACCTTCCGTACGCCGATCTGCTGCGTCCTCACACCGGCCCGCTGGCCGTCGAAGGGGACTACGACACCGTCCACTTCGACCGCCTCGCCTTCGAGGACGAGGCGGCCAACGGCTCCCGCTTCCTGGAGTGCGCGGTCACCGACTGCACCTTCACGGACACCACCCTGCGCCGGTCCCGGATCAACGACCTGTGGGCCACCGGCAGCCGCTTCACGGGCGTCTCGCTCGCTGAGAGCGACTGGCTGGACTCCTCGCTCACCGCCTGCTCGCTGGCGGGTGTGGAGGCGTTCGGAGCCGTGCTGCGCCGGGTCACCTTCCGGCGCTGCAAACTGGACTCCGTGAATCTGCGCGCCACCGCCCTGCACGACGTGGCCTTCGAGGACTGCGTCCTGCGCGACGTCGACTTCGGCGAGGCCAAGCTGAACGGGGTGACCTTCCCCGGCAGCAGCATCGAGCGCGCCCGGCTCGGCCGCGCGACGCTGAAGAAGGCCGACCTGCGCGGCGCGGTCACCATCGACCTCGCCGACGGATACGAGTCGCTGCGCGGCGCCGTCATCAGCTCCTCGCAGCTTCTCGACCTCGCCCCCGCGCTCGCCCAGACCCTGGGCATCACGGTCACGGACCGATAGGAGAATTCACTCATGAGCAACCCCGTAAGCCTCTACGACATCCCCCTGAACACCATCGACGGCGACCCCACCACCCTCGGCGCCCACGCGGGCAAGGCCGTCCTGGTGGTCAACGTCGCCTCCAAGTGCGGCCTGACCCCGCAGTACGAGGGCCTGGAGAGGTTGCAGAAGCGCTACGCCGACCGCGGCTTCACCGTCCTCGGCGTGCCGTGCAACCAGTTCGGCGGACAGGAGCCCGGCACCGCCGAGGAGATCCAGACCTTCTGCTCCACGACCTACGGCGTCAGCTTCCCGCTGCTGGAGAAGGCGGATGTCAATGGCGCGAACCGGCATCCGCTCTACGCCAGGCTGACCGATGTGCCCGACGCGGCCGGAGAAGCCGGTGACATCACCTGGAACTTCGAGAAGTTCCTGGTCAGCGCCTCGGGAGAAATCGTCGGGCGTTTTCGGCCGCGGACCGAGCCCGAGGCTGCGGAGGTCGTTGGGGCGATTGAGGCACAGCTTCCGTCGTGACCTTGCCACGTGCTTAGATGCGCGATTGCGCCATGGCAGAATCCGGCCGGTCCGTGGACATTGTCCGGATCACCCTGTTCCTGGTTCGCTCTTCTTACCGCCCCAAGCGAGGAAGGGACAGCGGCAGTGCAGGAGATTGATTTCCGTAGCGGACACCTTTGTGTCGAGACGGACCCTGCCCTGTGCGTTCCTTGCCAGGAGCGGTTGGATCGGCAACTCGCCTTGCTTCCCCGGGTATACGGCGAGTTGGAGGTGGCACTCGTACCGGCGCCGAACTCCGGCGACCGACTGACCGGCACTGCCCGGCCCGGCATCCCCCTGAACGGGCCGGCTGTCGAGGCGCGCGCCGCCATACGAGGCACACTCGCCTCCTGGGCCGATCTGATTGTCGAGGGCCGCACCGTCCGTCTCCCCCTACGGACGGTGCCGGCCCTCGCGGCCTTCCTGCGCCGCCACCTCGGCTGGCTCGCCGTACATCCGGCAGCCGAGGACGCGGCCACGGACATCGATGAACTGGTGCGGCGGTCCCTGCGGATCGCCCGCCCCTGTCAGGAAGTGACATCGGCTCCCTGAGCCCCCAGGATTCCCCCCACAATGCAGGAAACGCTGTACGGCCCGTGAATATCGCTCACGGGCCGTACAGCGCTGTGCGGGTCTTGGCGGGTCTTGCGTCGCCGGGGTCCGGCGGGGAAACCAGGACCTGGTGGCGCGGAGAGCTCGGGGAAATTAAACCGACAGTGATGACACGGTCACATCGGTCGGGGCGATATTCGGGAACCAGTTCCCGGCGGGGACGGCGTTCGGGAACCAGTTGTCGGGGGAGACGGCCACGGCGCTGGGGAACCAGTTCACGGGTACGGCACCCGGGAACCAGTTGTCGGGGGATACGGCGCTCGCGGTGGGGAACCAGTTCGCCGGTGCGGCGTTCGGGAACCAGTTGTCCGGGCCGGTGTCCGCGCTGGCGCCGGGGAACCAGTTCGCGGGCTGAGCACCGGGGAACCAGTTGTCCGGGGCCACCGACGTGTCCGCGGGTGCACTGGGCGCCGGAGCGGAATCCGAACCGGCGTCGGCGAAGGCGACGGTTGTTCCGATAGCCGACGACAGAGCGAGCACCAGGGCGGCGACGGCGGAAATCTTGGTCGTGTGCCGGATGCGCGACATCGTGATCCTTCGTTGGGAGGGCAGGCGCTCAAGGGGGTGATAGGTACGCGTAGCCCTGCCGATGATGTCAAAATCGGACAGGGCCAGGCCAGATTCCGGTTGTGCGTAAGTGCGCAATGGCGCGAATGCGCAGGTCAAATTAGCCCATGGGCCGCAGCGAGGACTCCCGCCTGGAACCGGCTGTCCGCCTGGAGATATCGCATGATCTCTGATACCAGGCGACTCACAGTGCGCAGGGACACCCCTAGTTTGCGCGCGATCCGCTCATCTGTCAGCCCGTTGGCCAGAAGTCGCATCGTCGTGCGGTGCTGTTCGGTCAGCTCGCCCCCCGAGTCGAAGCTCCCCGCCGACTTCGCCGAGTACGGCACCGCGCGCAGCCAGCAGTCCTCGTAGAGCGCCACGTACGACCGGACCAGGGCCGCGCCGCGGACGATGACCGCGGGGCCCGAAGGGTTGTCGGGATTGGCCGAGACAAGCGCGCTGTGCGAATCCGCTATCAGGAGGTCGAAGGGGACCTGGGTCGCCAGCCTGACCTCGACTCCGACCGCCGAGAGTTCCGTCAGGTATTTACGTTGACGTGGCGCGGAATTAATGCTCTGCCCGTATACGGCGCGGACTTTCACGCCCCGCTCGATAAGCGCGCTGTCCGCGGCGATGGAATGCACGAGAACTTCGGCGGGCGGCAGCGGTCCCGGATGCATCGAACCGGTGGATTCCGTGATGCGCGCATTGAAATCGCCGATGGACTGCCGCTTACGGTTTTCCCCGATGAGGAGTTCCACCTCGATCTCCGCCGCGTCGCGCAACACCGCGGGGCGGTAGCGCTCCATCAGCGACTCGGCCGCCCGCACGATCGAGGACAACTCGTCGCGCTGGGCCTGGAGCGCCTCGCGCTGCCGGGCCAGCAGGCCGATCAGGGCGGTGTCGGGCTCCACCGAATCGACCTCCTCCGGCACCCGACCGGCGCGTATGAGCCCCAGCTCCCGCAGCTCCGACCAACCGGCCCTGGCCTCGGCGTCGGTCAGCCCGATGCCCGCGGCCGCCTTCTCCGGGGCTATGGATCCGTTGGTGCGCAGCGTCTGGTACAGAGCGAGACCGATGTCCTCGGCATCCGCCCCGCCACTGCGAACAACTCCCGCCACGGCTAGCCCCCTCTCGTCACCGCGGACCGGTCCCGTGGGTCGGCCCGCGGCGTGCCGACAGCACCCGAAGCGACTCTAGCAACGGTTCTGTCCTAAGCCGGCGGACGAGTGTTCGCCGCCGGTTCCATGAGTGCTTCCAGGAGTGAGGGGTATTACCGGCGCGGCCCGGCGACCGGAAGCCCGCAAGTGCGACTTTTCCGGTTGCACATCGCCTATTCGTCGCCCGCGTCGAATGGGTGCGGAGGCGCAGGGCGCCAACGTGGGAAACATCCTCTTGGGCACACGTCGGCATGTCAATACCTGTTTTTGACACTGGCCACCGCATCGTCGCACCTCCACGCATACATGGTCGGGCACCATCGGTCGCCACGCCAGTGACCCTCACCCCGGCGGGCGCGCGCCGCCCGCCGTGTGATGCGCTGGGAGAGAGACGGAAAAGGGGTGCGGACCGATGGGACAACCGGTTCCCGTGGCGTTGATCGGCGCGGGCAAGGTGGCGCACGCGGCGCATCTGCGCGAGATGCGGGACCTCCCGGAGCTGCTGCGCCCGGTCGCCGTCATCGACCCCGATCCGGCGCACACCGCGGCCGTACGGGCCTGGTTTCCCGGTACACGGGCGGGTGCCGGGTCCTGTGCGGCGGACGGGGCCGGTGGGGTGACACCGGCCGGAACCGGGAGCCCGGTCGGTGGCGTGCGCCCGGCGGACGGTGTCGCCGTCTGCCGGACGCTGGACGAGGCGGTACGGGCCGGGGCGCGGGCCGCGCTGGTCTGCACGCCGTGGTGGACGCACCGGGATGTGGTCCTGGGGTGTCTGGAACGGGGCCTGCCGGTGCTCTGCGAGAAACCGGTCAGCCTCGACCTCGCGGAGATCGACGAGCTGGCGGCGGCCGAGCGGCGCTCGGGGGTGCCGGTGGCGGCGGGTTACATGAAGCGGCACGACCCGGTCGTGGCCCGCTTCCTCGACCACTGCCGGGAGCACCTGCCCGCCGTCCGCCGGATCACCGCCGACATCCACGACCCCAACGCGCCGCACCAGGTCGAGCACCTGCTGCCGTATCCGCCGCCGCCCTTCGGCCCGCAGCCGCCGCCGGCCGAGGCGGCGCTGGCCCGCGCGCTCGGCCCCGGAGCGACGGAGGCGACGGCGGTGGCGGCGGCGGAAGCGACGGAGGCGACGGAAGCGACGGCGGGCGCGGCGGTGGCGGCGCGGCGGCGTGAGGCGTACGCCCGCGGCCTCGGCGGCTCGCTGATCCACCAGGTCAATCTGGTGCACGCGATCCTGGCGGGCGGGGACCTGCGGCTGCACGGGCGGCTGCTCGACGCCACCGGCTGGGCGGGTACGAGCGCGGTGAGCGCGCGCTGGCGCCCGGCCGACGGCCTGCTGGTCGACCTCACCCATGTACGGCTGCCCGGGCACCGCCGCTACCGGGAGACGCTGGAGTGCGTGGCGGAGGAATCGGTGGCCACGCTCACCCTGCCCTCGCCGTACGCCCGCGACGAGGCGGCCACTCTGCACGTCGACACCTGGGACGCCGGGCCGGGCCTCGGGACGCGGCGCACGTACACCGCGGAGCCGGGGCGTACGGGTTTCCGTCGGCAGCTGGTGGCGTGGGCGGGGAGCCTGCGCGGGGACGGGAGCGGCGGGGGTGTCGGCGGGGCCGGGATCGGGGTCGGCGGGGGTGTCGAGGGCGGCGTCGGGGGTGGCGCCGCGCTGCCCGGTCTGCGCGAGGTCAGGCAGGACACGCTGGCCGTCCGCGAGGCGGCGCTGCGCCTCACCTGACCCACGAGGGCCATCCGTCGGCTGCTGTCACACATTGGCCTAGACCTATTGCTGCGGCCTGTAGTCAACGGCTAACGTTCGATCACGGCGCGCGGCCCGAACAGCTCTGATCTGGACGTCTGATCCGCACACGCAAGCCCCCTTCCCTCCCCCCGCAGGCGCTTCCGCCTGCCCGGAAAGGAGTTGTGCACATGACCAAGCGACTGATGGCCCGCACCGGAACGCTGGTGGCCACCGCCCTGCTCGGCCTCGGCGTCTTCGCCGGCGCGGCCCAGGCTTCCCCGCCGCCCGGCAGCGGCTTCATGTTCATGGGCTACTTCCCGACCTACGCGTCGTGTGTCGCCCAGGCACAGGCCAACGCGCCCATCCACGGCCCGGTCTACATCTGTGAGTTGGGCACCAACAACTTCTACCTGCTCTGGATGCACTGACCTCGCGTCAGGCACAGGGCGAGGCGGGCCGGTCGTTCACGGGGGCGGCCGACTCGCTCGTACGAAGGGGTGTTCCGCCGACCGGGCGGGGCGCCCCTCGGCGTTCTCCCCCAAGTCCGCGGGTCCGCGGGTCCGTAGGGCCGTACGTCGGTACGTCGGTACGTCCGCACGTGCCGCGAGGCCGTGTCCGCGTCACGTACGCACGCTCGCCGTCAGACCTCGTGGCGGTCGGCGGCCGGGTGGTCGAGGGCGACCCTGGCCAGATCGACGCGGGAGCGGACGCTGAGCTTGCGGTAGGCGCGGGTGAGGGCGGCCTCGACGGTCTTGACGCTGATCACCAGGGTCGCGGCGATCTCCCGGTTGCTCGCGCCGCGCGCCGCCAGCGCGGCGACCCGGCGCTCGGCGTCGCTGAGCGCGGTGAGCGGCGCGGCCCGGTCGTGCGCACGGCCCGGCGGGTCGACGCGGTCGTACCCGCCGAGCCGGTCGAGCCGGTCATCGCGGTCGACGCGGTCGGCCTCGGCGTCGGTCAGCGCCAGCCACGGGTGCGCGCGGGCCGCGCGGAAGACCCGCGCCGCCGCGTCGAGCGCGGCCCGCGCCGCCCGCGGATCGCCGCGCCTGGCGTGCAGCCGTCCCAGCGCCAGCCGCGCCCTGCCCTCCTCCAGCGGATACGGCAGCGCGGTCAACGTGGTGACGGCCGCGCCGAGTTGGGCCACCGCCGCGTCCGAGTCGCCGCGCGCCTCGGTGACCAGCGCGGCGGCCCTGTCGAGCACGGCGAGCAGCCCGCGGCGGCCGAGCCGGGCGGCCTGCGCGCGGGTCGCGGCGACCAGGTCGGCGGCCTCGTCGGTGGCGCCCGACCTGACCAGTGCTTCGGCGAGGTCCGCCTGCCAGCGGCGCATCGCCGGATCGCCCTGCCCCTGTCCCGTCTCCAGCAGCCTGGCCCGCTGGAGCGCGTGCACGGCCGCGGCCGTCTCGCCGCGCAGCAGCCGCACATGGCCCTCCGCGTGCAGCGCCCTGGGCAGGAAGAGCTGGTCGTCGTCGTCCTCGCTGTGCCGTCTGGCCCGGTCGGCGGCGGCCAGCGCCCGTTCCGTACCGCCGCCCGCCGCCTCCGCGAGCGCGACCGCGTACCAGGCGGGGCCCTGGCTCAGGCCGCCCTGTTCCGCGATCCGCAGGCTCTGGTGGGCCAGGTCGAGGGCGCGTTCGCAGCGGCCCCGCAGGATCTCCACCTGGGCGAGGCCCGACAGGCACTGGCACAGGCTCTCGGCCGAGCCGCGCCGCCGTACCGTGTAGACCAGCGCCCGCAGTTCGGTCCGCGCGTCGTCCAGCCGGTCGTGCAGCAGATGGCGGCGGTGCTTGAGGAAGACCGGGCCGTTGTGGTCGAAGAGCACGCGCGGGTCCTGCGGCCCCGCCAGCGCGGCGGCCAGGGTGTCCTCGGCCTCCGGGCGGCCGAGGTAGAACTCGACGGCCGCCTGCTGGCTGAGCGCCGACAGTTCGGTGCGGCGGTCGCCCGCGCTCCTGGCCAGTACGGCCGAACGCGCCGCGTGCGTATGGGCCTTGACCGCCGTGCCCTCCACCATCCAGGCCCGCCAGCTCATCCGGTGGTGCAACTGGGCCAGCAGCCGCGGGTCGTCCCGCGCGTCCTCGAGCGCCTGCGGGAAGACGTCCGCCACTTCGGCCATCGCCTGGCCGCACGAGTCCACGATGACCATCCACGCCCTGACCCGGTCCGCGGGCCTGCCCGGTTCGGCCGGCGGTTCGTGCAGCACCTCGTGCGCGATACGGCGGGCCAGCGGGTAGTCGCCCGCCGCGACCGCGTCCTCCGCCGCCGTCAGCAGCCGGTCGGTCTCGGCCGCCGCGTCCCCCGGCGGAGTGCGGTCGGCCGCGAGCCGCCCGAGTCTCGCCGCGGTCGCGGGGGAGCCCCGGCGGCGCGCCGCGGTCGCCGCCGCCGACAGCGCGGCGGCCACCTCCGCGTCCCAGCCGGGCGTCAACGAGGCCAGGTGGTGGGCCCGTTCGACCGGATCACCGGCCGCCGCCGCGAGCGCCGTGTGCACCCGCCGCCGCTCGTCGGGCTCCGCGTCCTCGTACACCACCCGCGCCAGCAGCGGCGGTACGAAGCGCACCGCCCCGCCGTCCGGCACCGGCTCCACGACCCCCTGCCGTACCGCCTCGGCCAGTTCGGCCACCGCGTTCTCCCGCCCCGCCCGGCGCAACAGCCGTACGGTCGGCCGCTCGGCGGCGCTCGCGGCGAGCACCGTGGTCCGAGCCCCGGCCGTGAGACCTGACACCCGGCCGAGCAGCGACTCGCGCAGCGAACGGGGTACGGGGAGCGGCCCCGCCGTATCGCCCTCGCCGAGCGCGCGGGTCAACTCCAGCGCCACGTAAGGGTTTCCGCCGCTCTCGGCGTGCACGCGGGCCGCCACCGCGCGCCCGCCGAGCAGTTCGGCCACCTCCCGCTCGGTCATCGGCGGCACGTCCAGCACCGCGGCCCCTTCGGCTCCCGTCCACGCGGCGCCGTCCGCGCGGAGGGCGACGGCGGTGGTCAGCGGCAGGCGGGCGGCGCGGCGGGTGGCGAAGGCGAGGAGGGCGGCGGTCGGTGCGTCGAGCCACTGGACGTCGTCCACGGCCAGCAGGACGGGGGAGCGGGCGCAGAGCGTGGTGAGCAGGCGGAGCAGGGCCAGGCGCAGGGTGAGCGGGTCGGGGGGAGCGGCCCCGGCCGCTGCGGGCGGGCGGCGCAGGGCGGCGCGCAGCGCGTCGCGTTCCGGCGGCGGGAGGTCGGCGAAGGCGGTGTCCCCGATGTCGGACAGCAGGTCGATGAGGCCGACGTACGGCAGGTGCCGCTCGGCGGGGGAGGGCGCGCAGCGCAGGACGCGGTGGCCGGCCGCGGCGTGTTCGTCGGCCAGCGCTGTCAGCAGGGTGCTGCGGCCGATTCCGGCGGGGCCGGTGAGCAGGACACCGGCGCCGCCGCCGAGTGCGGCCCGCGCGGCGGTCATCAGCGCGGCGCGGCTGCGGACCGCAGCCCGCCTCGTGGGGGTGGGGCGGGCGGCGGTCCTGCCTGCGGAACGCGTCGCTTCTGTCATGCCCGGGGCCCTCCCGACACGGCGTGGGCCCCGATCATCAGCTTCGATCGTGCACCTGTCAAGAAGGCGTGACGGTCGTCGGAGGCGTCGCGTGTGGGGCACCCCGTCCGGGAACCGCCGCGGCTCCCGGACGGGGGCGAGAAGTGAGGGGCCGGGTCCTGGCCGGGCCTGGACCCGGACCCGGCCCCTCGGCCTTGAGGGCCGGCGGCCCGGGGCCGGTGGCGCGGCCCCGGGCGTTGATCCGCCGGACAGGCCCTAGCCGTCGATCCGGTGCTGCGTCCAGAAGGACGTCAGGTCGACCGTGGTCGCCGCCTGGGCCGCGGCCTTGAACTCCGCGGTGGTGGAGACGCCGTACCAGTGCGACTGCGCGTAGCCGCGCAGGAGTTGGGTCATCGCGGTGTCACCGATGAGGCGCCGCAGGTCGTGCAGGGCGCACTTGCCGTAGTTGTAGACGACCGTGCCGTAGCGCGAGGAGTGCGCGTCCCAGTACGCCATCGAGTTGGTGATCTTCTCGGCGGAGGACGCCCAGGAGACGCTGTTCCAGCAGCTCGCGCCGGTCTTGCCGAGCGCCAGGTCGGTGGAGTAGTCCGCGAACGACTCGTCCAGCCAGGGGCTGTTGTACTCGTCGTCGCCGACGATCCCGTACCACCACTGGTGCCCGATCTCGTGGGTCAGCGCGGTGGTGTCGACCAGGTCGAGCACGAAGCCCGGGTACTCCATCCCGCCGAACCAGAAGTTGTTGTCCAGCACCGCGTCGATCTCGCTGTACGGGTAGGCGCCGAAGCGGCCCGCGTGCGCGTCCACCGCGTTCTCCGAAACGGTCAGCATGGAGTCGGAGTTGGCGGTGCTGATGCCGCTCACCGCGTACACGTTCACCTTCACGCCGCCCGGCGACGTACCGGAGACCTTGCTGAACGGGCCCGCGGCCCAGGCGAAGTCGCGGACCTTGCTCGCCGTCGCCTTGGTGACGGTGCGGCCGGAGGCGCCGGGGGTGTCCACCGAGGTGCCGGTCGCCGGGACGGAGATGCCCGTCGGGTGGTCGAGCGTCACCGAGAAGTCGGCGGCCAGCGAGTAGAACGCCTCGCCGTTGTTGGTGTACGGGTCGAGGTGCCAGCCCGCCGCGTCCCGGATCGCCAGCACCGGCAGCGCGTTGCCGATGAAGCTGAAGGAGCCGTCCTTGCCGAACCGGTCGGCCCCGCTGGGCACCACGATCTTCAGGTCGAACCCGACGGTGCCGCTCTGCCCCTGGGCCAGCGCCGCGGGCAACGTCACCTTCAGCGCGGTGCAGTTGACCGTCAGGGCGGACGCGGTGCCGCCGGTCACGTTGGTGACGGTGATCGGCGTCGTCGGGCAACTGCCGTGGTAGTTGTCCCACAGCCGCAGGTACACCTCGGTGAGCGGCGTGGCTGAGGCGTTGGTGAAGTTCACGCTCTCGTGGCCGTTCCAGGTGCCGCCGGTCGTGTCGCTGGTCAGGCTGACGGTGTACGCGGGCGCCGCGGGCGTACGGGTCGCGTCGGCCGCCGGGGGCGGTGTGGTGTCGCCCGAGGTGTTCAGCGCGATGTCGTCCAGGACGAAGCTGGTCTGGAGGCCGGAGTCCTCGGTGCCGGTGAAGGCCAGGGTGACGCTCTGCCCGACGAACGCGGACACGTCGACGGTCCGCTGCACATAGCCGGTGGCCGCGTCGAGGTTGGAGTACGTCGCCAGCGTGGTGCTGCCGATCTTCGCGGTCAGCTTGTCGTAGGCGGTGGTGGTCGTGGTCTCCGCGGTGTCGATGTGCAGCCAGAAGGTCAGGCTGGCGGCCGAGCACCCGGCGGGGATCGTGACGGCCTGCGACAGGCTCTCGGTGTGCGTGGAGCCGTACCCGTTCAGCCAGGCGAACTGGGTGCCCGCGTGCGCGCTCTGCCCGCCGCCGGTGGTGATCACTCCGGTGGAGCTCGTCCAGGGTGAACTGCCGGACTCGAAACCGCCGTTGGCGATCACCTGGGTGGGGGTGCAGGCGGCCGGTGCGGCGTGGGGGGCGGTCCGTGGGGGTGGTGCGGCCTGCGCGGGCGCCGCGGCGACCGCGCCGCCCGCGACGAGGACGCCCGCGGCGGCGACCAGGGACAGAAGTCTGTTTCTCATCGGATCCTCTTGTGGGGTAGGCGGATGAGCCGACGGCGGAGGGTCGGAAGGCGGGTGGCGTGGGTGGCACCCCGGGTGGGAGTCTGCACAGTGCGCTCACAGGAAGTAAGGCCCGCCGGAAATCCGTAGGGATATCCCTATGCGCGCGGCTTCGAAGCGACATCGAAGCGGCCTCGAAGCGGCTTCGGTGCCACGCGCAATCGTATGAGCGCGCGCGGCGCCGATTCGCGGGTGCCGAATGCCCGCGTGTCGAATGACCGGACATGTGCCGCCGGCACGCGCGTCCACCGGGCTGACGGAGCGTCAATGGGAAGCGGGAGCGCTCCCGCGCGAATTGCGCCCGGCTTTCAACCATGTCACACAACTGCCCCTCTGGCCTGGGGAGTTGACGCATCGCCGCTGCTAAACCTGGATCGGGGTGTCACGGATGTGGCGTAGGTCACGTGATTGCCTCGCCTGAACCGGGCGGCGGACAGCCCCCGTTGTTTACTGTCGGGGAGTGGGCGGAGCGTCAAAATCCGGCCGATCACCGCGAGCTCATGAAGCCCGGCGAAGGGAGTGACGATATGAACGGTCAAATTCGGTCGGGCGATTGGCGTGTTCAGCCCATTCGGCACCTTCTGCGTTGAAGGTCTTCATTGGGAGTTGGGGAGTAGCGTGTACGGGGACAAGCTTCTTACTGACCGTCAAGGATTGAGTCGGTTCGACAGGGGACGGGGTGGCGGCGCGGGTCTCGCGCCACTGGAGCGCTCGGCGCTCAGCACCCTCACCCCCCGCGAGCGCGAGGTACTGAGCGTCATGGGCTTCGGCGAGGGCAACAGGGCACTCGCCTCCCGGCTCGGTATCGCCGAGCGCACCGTGAAGGCGCATCTGACGAGCATCACCCGGAAGCTGGGGCTGCGCTCCAGGGTCGAGACGGTGCTCGTGTCACTGGAGTGGGCCGAGGATCTACGCCGCGTGGAGTGACATCCGCACGGACCCTGTGAAGCGCCCCGCGGCAAGGCCCGCCGCCCGGCACGGCACAGGGGCCGTCGTGCGGTACGCGGCGTGACCGCGTTCCCCCGCGCTCACCCGCGCGAGGTGATCACGCCGCCGACGCGACGGCGGCGAAGCGCAACGCCACCTGACGCCATACGTCGGCCGCGGCCGCGTCGTCCCGCACGGCGGCGCGGTGCAGCTCGTCGCGGTCCACGCCGTGCCGCCGCAGGCGTTCGACGTTCCACCCGCGGATGCGGTCCGCCGTGGTCTCCGGGTGGAACTGGACGCCCCAGGCGTTCTCGCCGACCCGGAACGCCTGGTACGGGCAGCGCTCGCTCTCGGCCAGCCACCGCGCGCCGTCGGGGAGTTCGACGATGGCGTCCACATGGTTCTCGATCGCGGTGGGATGCTCGGGCAGCCCGGTGAACAGCGGGTCGTCCGCGGCCTCCTGACGCAGCGTCAAGGTCGTGCTGCCGAATTCGGGCCGCCCGTGCTCGCCGCGCACCGCGCCGCCCGCGACCTGCGCCAGCATCTGGCCGCCCAGGCAGATCCCGAACACCGGTGTGCCGGCCTCCAGCGCCTGCCGCACCAGCTCGCGCGTGGCCGCCAGCCACGGGGCCCGCTCGTCGTCGTCGGGCAGATAGCCGCCGCCGAGCACGATCAGGGGGCGCCGCCCCAGCCGCTCGGGCACCTTCTCGCCGTCGTACGCGGCGACCACGTCCACGCCGACGCCGCCCTCGCCGAGCCAGCCCTCCCATCGGCCGGGCCCTCCGGATGCCCCGTGCTGCACCACCAACGCCGCCGTCACGCCCGTACCTCCGCTCGCCCGCCCGTCGTCCGCACCCATGATCCCCCGCGCCCCGCTCCGGAGCCACCCTGCCCCCTGTGACCCCCGCCACCGCGGAAGACCGTGCCGCCGCGGAAGGCCCTGCCACCAAGGAAGGCCCTGCCCCCAAGGAAGGCCCCGCCGCCAGGGAAGGCCCCGCCCCGTCCCGGCCGCCGGAACCGGGACGGACGCCGGGATCCGAAGGGTCGGCGCGTTCAGAACAGCGTGTCGTGTTCATGTTCTTGACGCTCTTTCTGGGTGAGCGCAGACTTCGAGGCGTTTGCGTTCACCTCCTGAATTCGCCGGCAATGACGCCCCTTTGGAGAACGTATGCGCATGGCTCGTCTCGCGGTCGCAGCAGCCGCTGTCACCGCCCTCGCCGTACCGCTGGCGCTGGCAGGACCCGCGTCCGGCAGCACCGGGCCCGCCGGAGCCGGGCAGCGGCCCTGGCTCGACTCCCGGCTCCCGCTGGAGAAACGGATCGACCTGCTGCTCGGGCAGATGACCAACACCGAGAAGGCCACGCTCATGACGGCGGTGGGCGTGCCGAGCGGGTCGCACGCCACCGGCTACATACCGGGCATCGACCGCCTCGGCATCCCCGGCACGCAGTTCACCGACGGACCCGGCGGCGTACGCGACGGGCAGCCCGCCACCGCGCTGCCGTCCCCGGTCTCGCTGGCCGCGTCCTTCGACACCGAACTCGCCAGGCGGTACGGCACGGTGATGGGCTCGGAGGCCAAGTCCCGCGGCTACCAGGTCATCTACGGCCCCATGGTGAACATCGTGCGCACCCCGCTCGGCGGGCGCGACTTCGAGACCTTCGGCGAGGACCCGGCGCTGGCCGGTGACATCGGCGCGTCCGAGATCGACGGCATCCAGAAGCAGGGCGTCGCCGCGCAGGTCAAGCACTACGCGGGCAACAACCAGGAGAACGGCCGCACGACGACCAGCTCGAACATCGACGAGCGCACGCTGCACGAGATCTACCTGCCCGCCTTCGAGAAGGCCGTCAAGGACGCCCACGTCTGGTCCCTGATGTGCGCCTACAACAAGGTCAACGGCACCTACGCCTGCGAGAACGCGCAGATCCTGCGCGACATCCTGATCGACACCTGGAAGTACGACGGCGTCGTCGACACCGACTACCCGGCCAACCACAGCACCGTGGCCTCCGCGCTGGCCGGTCTCGACCAGGAGTTCAGCGGCACCACCTACTTCCAGCAGCTCCCGGCGGCCGTCGCGGCCGGCCAGGTGCCGCAGTCCGTCCTGGACGACGCGGCCCGCCGCATCCTGCGACTGGAGTTCCGCACCGGGCAGTTCGAGGCCAAGACCCCCACCACCGTCGACTACGAGGCCGACAGCGCCTTCGCGCGCAAGGCGGCCGAGGACGGCAGCGTCCTGCTGAAGAACAGCGGCAGCACCCTGCCGCTGGACACCAGGAAGCTGAAGTCCCTGGCCGTCATCGGCCCGAACGCCGAGACCGCGGTCACCGGCGGCGGAGGCAGCTCCGCGGTCACCCCGTACAAGAAGGTCGACCCGGTCTCGGGGCTGAAGGCCAGGCTGGGCAGCGGAGTCGACGTCACCTCGGTGAAGGCGGGCGGCGCCGGAGGCTTCCCGGCGATCCCGGCCTCCGCGCTCACCGGCCTCAAGGGCGAGTACTTCGCGAACAAGACGCTCTCCGGGACGCCCGCGGTCACCCGCGACGACCCGGACATCGACTTCGACTGGGTCCTCGGCTCCCCGGCCGACGGCATCCCCGTCGACAACTTCTCCGCCCGCTGGACCGGCACGGTCACCGCGCCCGCCACGGCCGCGTACACCTTCTCCGCGACCAGCGACGACGGCAGCCGGATCTACCTCGACGGACAGCTCATCGTCGACAACTGGTCCGACCACGCGGCCAGTACGGTCAAGAGCGCGCCCGTCCAGCTCACCGCGGGCGAGCCGCACAGCCTGCGCGTGGAGTACTACGACAGCGCCCAGAACGCCTCGGTGACCATCGGCTGGTCCGGGGCAGGACTGCCCGACCCGACCATCCAGGCCGCGGCCGACGCCGCCGCCAAGGCCGACGCGGCCGTCGTCGTGGTCGGCGACTCCTCCAGCGAGGGCTCCGACCGTACGACGCTGGCGCTCCCCGGCAACGAGGACGACCTGATCCGCGCGGTCGCCGCCGCCAACCCCCGTACCGTCGTGGTCGTCAGGGCCGGGGCGCCGGTGCTCATGCCGTGGCTCGCCGACGTCCCCGCCGTGCTCGACATGTGGTACCCGGGCCAGGAGGACGGCAACGCGCTGGCCGCGCTGCTCACCGGCGACGCCGAGCCCGGCGGCCGGCTGCCCGTCAGCTTCCCGAAGTCCGACACGCAGACCGCCGTCGCCGCCGCCCCGGGCCGCTACCCCGCGGTCAACGGCGTGTACGACTACAGCGAACGCCTGGACGTCGGCTACCGCTGGTACGACCAGCAGGGCCAGACCCCGCTCTTCCCGTTCGGATACGGCCTGTCGTACACCACCTTCAAGCAGTCCCGCCTCACGGTCGACCACGACCGGGTCGAGGCCACCGCCCGCGGCACCCAGCCGGTCCGGGTCTCGGTGGACGTCACCAACACCGGCCGCCGCACCGGCACCGACGTGGTGCAGCTCTACATCGGCTACCCGGCCGGGTCCGGCGAGCCGCCGAAAGCCCTGAAGACCTTCGCCAAGGTCCAGCTCAAGCCGGGCCGGACGAAGACCGTACGGCTGACCCTGTCCGCCGACGCGTTCCGGACGTGGGACGCCGACGCGCACGACTGGACGGTCCTCAAGGGCCGTTACCCGCTGTACGTCGGCCAGTCGTCCGCCGACACCCCGCTGACGTCCGCGGTGACGGTGAGCAGGACGGTCGGCGCGCAGTACACCGCGCTCGCCGTGCCCGCCACCGCCGACGCCGGTGCCTCGTACCCGGTGAAGCAGACCTTCACCAACACCGGCGACTCGACCGTGCGCGACCTCGCGCTGAGCCTGAAGGTCCCGGCCGGCTGGACGGCGACGCCCGCACCCGGCAAGGCCGTCGGCCGTACGGTCGCGCCGCACTCCTCGGTGAGCGCCACCTGGGTCGTCACGGCGCCCGCGAACGCGGTGCCGGGCGCGGCCACGCTGACGGGGAAGGCGACGTACGACCTCAGCGGCAGGCAGAGCAGGACCGCGGACGCCGCGACCACCGTCCCCTACGCGACGACGGCCGCCGCGTACAACAACAGGGGGATCAGCGCCGACAGCGATCCGAGTACCGGCACCCTCGACCCCGCCGGTTACAGCTTCTCCGCCACCCAACTGGCGGCGGTCGGCTACACGCCGGGCGCCACGGTGACCGCGGGCGGACTGCCGTACACCTGGCCGGACACGCAGCCGGGCCAGCCCGACAACGTGGCGGCGGCCGGACAGGTGATCCGGTTGCGGGGGCAGGGCACCCGCCTGGGCCTGCTCGGCACGGGCATCAGCTCCACGCACGCCGGGACGGTCAAGGTGACCTACACCGACGGCACGAGCGCGGACCTCGCGGTCGTCCTGCCCGACTGGTACAGCAACGCGGCCAGCGGCAACAGCCAGTTGGCGGTCACCACGGCCAACTGGAACCGCCCGCCCGGTGACACGCTCGGCGACCACGCCGTCAGCCTGTACACCACGGGCGGCGCGCTCGACCCGGCCAAGACGGTCGCCACGGTGACGCTGCCGAACGACAGCGGCTTCCACGTGTTCGCCCTGTCGGTCGGCTGAGGCCGATACCGAGGCCGAGGCCGAATCCGAGGCCGAATCCGAGGCCGCGCCCGCGCACAGAGAGCCGCCGCCCGTCCCGGACTCCGGGGCGGGCGGCGGCGTGTGACGCTCACGGCGGAGACGTCAGCTCGCCTCGGACGCGGTGAGCGCGTCCAGCGCGCTCTGCTGGCAGCCGTAACCCGTCCCGGCCAGCGGCCCGTTCCAGTGCGGCCCGTACACGTCCAGCGCGTTGCGGTCGTTGGCGTGCGCCGCGTTCGCCTGCGTGCGCAGATACCCGCTGTACGGGCGGTCGGAGAGCTGCTTGTTGAGGTCGCGCAGCCCCCGGACGTACGCGCCCTTGAACGACGCGCCGTCGTTGTCGCACGAGTCGCCCTCGCCCGGCTCGCGCAGCACCCCGCCGGAGTTGACCGCGGTGGACGTGGTCGAGGCGTTGCCGAGGGTGCGCGCGGTGGTCAGCAGCCCGCTGTCGCCGGTCGCCTTGTACAGCTCGCTCAGACCGCCGAGGATCACGCCCTGGTTGTACGTCCACGTCGGCTGGCCGTTGTTGACGCAGGAGTCGTTGAGCCCGTCGTTGACCAGGTGCGAGGAGTTGATCATCCCGCTGCTCTGGAACCAACTCCACTCGCTCCGCGCCCGCCCGAGATAGACGCTGTCACCGGAGATCCGGTTGTGGAGCGCGGCGTTGAGCTGGAGGTACAGCTCGTTGGTGATGGCGTTCTTGTACGCGTTCGTCTCGTTCCACTGCACTCCGCCGCCGCACTTGCTCGTCCAGTAGCCGAACATGTGGTCGGCGTCGGCGCGGGCGGTGTTCAGGTAGCGGCTGTCGCCGGTCAGGTCGTACGCGTCGACCCAGGCCAGGCCCCACCAGCCGGTGTCGTCCAGGTAGTCGTTCCTGAACTGGCCCTCGCGCGCGTTGACGTTGAGGTCGTAGGTGCGCGAGACCGCGTAGCCGTAGCTGGGCATGCCGCTGGTGCGGATGTTGTCGATCACCGAGGTGAGCGCGTTGGCCGCGGTCCACCAGCCGTTGCCGCCGAACAGCCCGGTGCCGCGGTCCCACTTCATCATCAGCGCGGTGGCGGCGGCCGTGCTCTGGCTCCAGGCGTTCCAGTTGGACCTGGCCCACTGGGTGCAGGCGATCTCGGGCCGGTCGCCCGCCTTGCCGCAGGCGCGCAGCGCGCCGACCCCGTTGGTGTTCCAGTCGTCCACGTTGTACATCAGCGTGCGCCAGCCGCTGTTGGCCGCGGGCGTGACGGTGTCGCCGAGCTTGCTGCCGTTCGTCCAGGTGGCGCCGCCGTCGAAGGACCGGTCGAGCCAGACCTCGTCGCCCGGACTGCCGTTGCCGATGGACGCCCAGCCCATGGCATCGTTGTCATCCACATGAAGTTGAATGCCGCGGGAGTAGATCGAGGCGCTGACGGGCACGCGCTCCGAGGGCGCGGCGGCCGGATCGCGCGCGTCGCAGTACGTGTTGCAGATCGCTGTCGCGGCCTGTGCCCTGAAGGTCGTGGGGACCAGACTCAGCAGCAGGCAGGACAGCACGAGGACGAGGACGCGCGAGGAACGCACGCGCGACGGACGGTGGGGGACCGCGTGGTGAGCGGACAGGTGCGCGGGCATGTGTGCGGGCATGGCTCCGCTTCCCGGCGGCTCGGACGCCGCCTGTGCGACGGATGGTGGGGGGTGACCGGGTCCGGGGACCGGGCCGGGCCGCGGGGTCCGGCCAAGTGCCGTCCTCCGGGCCGTGGTCGAGACCAGAACACCTCTATGTCCTGCCCATGTCAAGATGGCCGCCCTGCGTCCCATGGGACGGATGTTCCCCGGAACGGACACATGTGCGGGATAGGCTTTCCGCGCGACGGCCGGAAACAGTCCCCCCAAGCCCAGCCCCGAAGGGGATCAGGAACTTGATACAGATAGATTCGGTGACCAAGCGATACCCCGACGGCACTGTGGCGGTCGACGAACTCTCCCTTGACATACCCGACGGCTCGATCACCGTACTGGTCGGACCCTCCGGCTGCGGGAAGACCACCACCTTGCGGATGATCAACCGGATGGTCGAGCCCAGCGGTGGCCGGATCCTGCTGGACGGCGCCGACATCCACGCGCAGCCGGTCAACGCGCTGCGCCGGTCGATGGGTTACGTGATCCAGAACGCCGGACTCTTCCAGCACCGCACCATCGTGGACAACATCGCGACCGTGCCGCGCATGCTGGGCTGGGACCGCAACCGGGCCAGGAAGCGCGCCAGGGACCTGATGGAACGCGTCGGCCTGGACGCCTCGATGGCCAAGCGCTACCCGTACCAGCTCTCCGGCGGTCAGCAGCAGCGCGTCGGCGTGGCCAGGGCGCTCGCCGCCGACCCGCCCGTCCTGCTGATGGACGAGCCCTTCTCCGCGGTCGACCCGATCGTCCGCAAGGGGCTCCAGGCCGAACTGCTGCGTATCCAGGCCGAGTTGGGCAAGACCATTGTCTTCGTCACGCACGACATCGACGAGGCCATCAAGCTCGGCGACATGGTCGCGGTGCTGCGGACCGGCGGGAAACTCGCCCAGTACGCGCCGCCGGACGAGCTGCTGACCGCCCCCGCCGACGCGTTCGTCGAGGACTTCCTCGGCACCGACCGCGGCATCCGCCGGCTGTCCTTCTTCACCTCGGCGGGACTCGAACTCACCACCGCGCCGATCATCGCCGTCGACTCGAGCTCCGCCCAGGTCGCCGAGCGCACCGCGGCGTCCGACGCCCCGTACCTCCTGGTCACCGACACCGACGGCAGGCCGATCGGCTGGACCGAGCCCGCCGCCGCGGCCAAGGGCGCCGACCGGCTGGACCGCGCCGATCTGCTGCCGCACGGGCGCCCGTTCGTCTTCGGCGAGGAGTCGCTGCGCGACGCGCTGGACTGCGCGGTGCTCTCGCCCACCGGCTGGGCGGTCGCCGTGGACGACACCGGGCGGGTGGTCGGCGTCACCTCGCAGACGACGATCGCCGAGGCCATCCGCGGCGCCCACGCGGAACGCGGCGCGGGCAGGGGCGCCGCGAAGACCGCCGCGTCCGGCGGGCACGGCGGGTCCGCCGCGAAGGCCGCGGACCCGGCCGACGCCGACCCGGAGACCGCTGCCAAGGCCGCCCGATGAGCGAGTACTTCACCATCCCCAGCGACCTCCAGCACTCCTATCTCGGCCTGATCGGCCTGCACTTGCGCGAGGCGCTGCTCCCGGTGCTCTTCGGCACGCTCATCGCGCTGCCGGTCGCCCAGCTCTGCGTCCGCTTCAAGTGGATCTACTCGCCCGTCCTGTGGGTCACGACCGTGCTGTACGCGATCCCGTCGCTCGCCTTCTTCGTCGTCCTCATCGACTACACCGGCGCGACCGAGACCACCGTGATGATCCCGCTGACCGTCTACAGCCTCGTGCTGCTGGTCCCGGCGATCGTGGACGGCGTCCGGTCGGTGCCCGAGGAGACGATGGCCGCCGCGACCGCCATGGGCCTCGGCCCCGGACGCCGCTACCTCCAGGTGCAGTTGCCCATCGCAGTGCCCGCGATCTTCGCCGGGCTGCGGGTCGCGGCCGTGTCCAGCATCAGCCTGGTCAGCGTCGGCGCCCTGATCGGCAACCAGGGAGCGCTCGGCAATCTGCTCACCGACGGCATGTTCTACCACCGCACACCGCTGGTGGTGACCTCCGTGGTCTCCATCGCCGTACTGGGCATGGCGGTCGACGGCGTACTCGTCCTGATCCGCATGCTGCTCACGCCGTGGATGCCGCGCGGCGGACAGGCCAGGCGCAAGGGCGTACCGCTGTCGGAACCGGCGGAGCCCGCCTCACGACCCGCGCCCACCGCGCCCACCCTGAAGGACGCCGCCCGATGAACGTCCTGCACTTCGTCAACGCCTTCTTCAGCGACGGCTCGCACTGGCACGGCGCCGACGGCATCCCGCACCGGCTGTTCGAGCACGTCCAGTACAGCCTCATGGCCCTCGCCATCGCCGCCGCCATCGGACTGCCGATCGGCATGTTCACCGGCCACACCGGACGCGGCGGGAACGCGCTGGCGGCCATCGCGACCGCCGCGCGGGCGCTGCCCAGCTTCGGCCTGCTGGTGCTGATCACCGTCTGGGTCGGCATCGGCCTGACCCCGGTGATGATCCCGCTGGTCGCGCTCGCGGTGCCGCCGATCCTGGTCACCACCTACGAGGCCGTGCGCACCGTCGACCCCTCGCCGGTCGACGCGGCCCGCGGCATGGGCATGAGCACCACGAGCGTGCTCTTCCAGGTCGAACTGCCGGTCGCGCTCCCGCTGATCCTCAGCGGCCTGCGCTCCGCGGCGATCCAGGTGGTCTCCACCGCGTCGATCGCCGCGTACGTCAGCTTCGGCGGTGTCGGCCGCTACATCATCGACGGCCTCTACCAGCGCAACTACGAGAAGGTCGTCGGCGGGGCGACCCTCGTGGCGGGCCTCGCCCTCGCCACGATCGGCCTGTTCTGGCTGGTCAACCGGCTCGTGGTGTCCCCGGGAGTGCGCCGCGGCGGCTGACCGCCGGGCAGCGCGAAGGAGCAGGGGGAAGCCACGCGGGAGCGGTGGGGGAACGGTCGGGGGCCGTACGACAACGGCCCCCGCTCAGCCCTCCGCGCGCGCCAGCGCCAGCTCCAGGACGACCAGCAGCGCGTCCCGTACCGAACCGCGCTCGCGCGCGTCGAAGGTGAACACCGGCACCTGCTCGGCGATGTCCAGCGCCCAGCGCACCTCGTCCATGGCGTGCTCGACGTGCCCGTCGAAAGCGTTGACGGCGACGGCGAACGGGATCGCCTTGTGCTCGAAGTAGTCGACGGCGGCGTAGCAGTCGTCGAGCCGCCGGGTGTCGACGATGACGAGCCCGCCGAGCGCGCCCTCCACCAGGTCGTCCCACATGAAGCCGAAACGGTCCTGCCCCGGCGTGCCGAACAGGTACAGCTTCAGCGACGCGTCGATCGTGATGCAGCCGAAGTCCATGGCGACCGTGGTGGTCGTCTTGTGCGGCGTGTGGCTGAGGTCGTCCACGCCCGCGGCGACCTCGGTGATGGCCGCCTCCGTGGTCAGCGGCCTGATCTCGGAGATCGACCCGACGGTGGTGGTCTTGCCGACACCGAAGCCGCCCGCGATCACCATCTTCACCGGCAGCGGCGGCCGGACGGCGGTCGGCAGCCCTGAGTCGGTCCTGCGGGCGCCCCGGCCCGCCGGCTCACTCGGTGTCACGTAATGCCCCCCTGGAGTCGGGGATGGTGCGGAGCCCATCGATAACCCTTCGCAGTACGGAGATGTCCTGGGCGATGTCGGAGCTGGGAACGTAGACCGACAGATGGCCGCCGGACTGGAGGTCCTCGGCCAGCACGCGGACCACGTTCAGATGCAGGCGGAGCTTGGCCGCGATCTCCGCCAGCGACTGCGGCACGCGGCAGAGCGCGACGATGTCGTGCTCCTCGAAGGAGAGCCCGTCGAGCGCCCCGACACCGGCCGCGGTCGTCACCACCTGGGTCTCGACCGGGATCGGCGGTCCCGACCTGGTGCCGGCCACCCGGCCCGCGGTGACCAGGAACGGCCGTACCGCGGGTGCCCGGCCGACCGGGTCGTCGGCGGAGCCCGTACGGGACCCCTCGCCGACTGGCGTGTCACCGGCCGCCATGTGCCTGCCTCCTCCTTCTGCTCTCCTCGCTTCTTGCTAGTCCCAGGACCGGCCGCGCGGGGACGGAACGGCGACGCTGTTCTTGAGTTCGAGGACGAGCTGCGGGCTGAGGGCGGCGCCCGCGCGGTTGGCGAAGACCGTCATCTCGTAGGCGATGTTGCCGAGCTTGGCTTCCTTGGAGGTGACGACGCCGAGCACCGCGCCGCTGCCGATCGCGGAGACCAGCACATGGCCGTCCTCCAGATCGATGATCACCTTGTTGAGGCCGCCGAGACCGTAGTTGCCCGCGGCGCCCGCCGCCAGGCTCGTGATGCCGGAGACGATGGCCGCCAGCCGCTCGGAGTCGGCCGCGTCGCGCAGTTGCGAGACGGCGATGAGCAGGCCGTCGGAGGATACGGCGATGGCGTCGACCACGCCCGCGGTCTCGGTGGCGAAACGGTTCAGCAGCCAGGTGAAGTCGGCTGCGGCGGCGCGCAGATCGGCGGGCGGGTCCTGTCCGGCCGGGGTCCCACCTGTCGGCGATGTCACTGGTCCGCTCCTTCCGGAAGCCCTGCTTGGCTGTTCGTCGTACCGGGTGCCGTGCCGCTCGCGACGTCACGGTTGGCCCGCTCCACTGCGGCCTCGAACTCGTCGAGTTCCGAGCGGACTTCTTCTGCGTCTGTCTGACGGGGGGCCCGGCGCGCGGCCGCGCGTCCCGCGTCGGTCAGTGTGGTGGCGAGCGTGGCACCGCGCACCCGGCGGCGCAGCGGACGGGCGCCGCCGTCCTCGCCGTCGCTCGGGGGCCGGTCCTGCTCGGAGTGGGGGGCGGTGGGTCCGCCCGCCGCGGGCGCCGGGGCGGCCGGGGTCTCCTCGGCCGCCTGGCGCTGCGGGACGCGGCGGGGGAGCGGGGTCAGGCCGTCGCGGCCGTCGCCCGGTCCGCCGGGGCCGCCGGGTTCGCCCGGTCCGGCTGATCCTGATCCGTCGCGTCCGTCGTCGCGTCCTGCCGCCGGTTCCGGCGCGCGCGGCGCGGGCACCGGGGCGGGGCCCGCGGGTGTCGTGGGTGTCGTGGGGGAGCCTGCCGCGGGCGTACCGGCCCACGACGGCGCGGTACGGCGTTCGGGCAGCGCGACCGTCTCCTCGGCCTCGACGTGGCGGGGAGTCGCGACGGCCTCCCGCGCGCCGCCGACGGCCTTGGCGGCCGGAGCCGCCCCCTCGGCGACGGGCTCCGCGAACGGGCTCATGAGCAGCAGCAGCGTCGCCGGGATCGTCACCCGGCTGGTGACACCGCCGCCGGGCGTCCGCGTCAGCGTGACCCGTACGCCCCAGCGCCGGGCCAGGCTGCCGACCACGAACAGGCCGAGCACCTTCGTCGGCACCAGGTCGAGGCGCTCGCGGCGGATCAGCCGGGCGTTCTCCTCCGCCAGCCGCTCCGCGCTCATGCCCAGGCCGTGGTCGGTGATCTCGATCAGCGCGCCCTCGGCGCCGTCGCGCACCGACACCTCGACGGGGCTGCGGGCCGGGGAGAACGCCACGGCGTTCTCCAGGAGTTCGGCCAGCATCAGCGTCAGGTCGGCGATGATGTCCGGCGCGACCGTGACGTCGGTGTCCGCGAGCAGCGAGACCCGCTGGTAGCCCTCGATCTGGCCGAGCGCGGCGCGTACGACGTTGGTCAGCGCGGTGGGGCTGGCGTCCAGGCCCGCCTCGCGGATACCGGCGAGCAGCATCAGGCTGTCGGCGTTGCGCTGGAGGCGTACGGCCAGGTGGTCGATCCGGTACAGCCGGTCGAGCAGCGCGGGGTCGGTCTCGCCGCGCTCCAGGGCGTCGATCAGGGTGAGTTGACGGGCCGTCAGGTTACTGACGCGGCGGCCGACGTTGCCGAACATCTCGGCCACGTTGCGGCGGCTGAGCACCTGGCGTTCCAGCAGCGCCGCCGCGGTGGACTGCACGCGGTTGAACGCCTCGGCCAGGTCGCCGATCTCGTCGTGCGCGGTGACCGGCACCTCCTGGAGGCGCGGCGCCCCGGCGAAGTCCGCGTCGTCGTCGGCGACCCGGGCCAGTTCCTGCCCGGCCACCTCGGCGACCTCCGTCGCGGCCCCGGTCAGCACCTGCACCGGCCGGATCACCGAGCGGCGTACGGCCACGGAGAAGGCCAGCCACAGCACGAACGCCAACAGCGCGCCGCCGAGCAGCCACGCGGCCCGCCACCAGGCGTCGTCGGACGCCCGGTCGGCGCGGTGCGCGATCTGGTCGATCAGCGATCCGGTGATCTTCAGCCGGGTCTGCGCCTGCTTCTGGTAGTCCGGGTAGGACTTGAGGGCCTTGGTGAAGGCCGCCCGCACCTGCGCGGGGCCGCTGGCCTCCAGCGCGCTCGGGTCGATCTGGAGGCCCGCGTACTGGAGCGCGATGCCGTTCCAGACCGGGTTCATCTCGATCCCGGCCAGCTCCGTGCGCTGCGCGTCGCTGGCGAACCGCCCGAAGCGGCTGGCCTGGGAGACGTAGAGCTGCTGGTAGCCGACCGCGTTGTTGAACTCGATCAGCGCGTTGGTGTCACCGGTCTGCGCGGAGAAGACGCTGGTCTCGAAGGAGGCGTGCGCGGCCTCCGCGCGCAGCAGCGAGTCCAGCATGCTGCCGGTGCGCGTCGAGCTGAGGTTCTTGTTCAGATCGAGGCCGAGGCCGTCGATCAGGCCGTCCACGGTCGCGGTGTACGCCGGGTCGATGTTGTCCGCGGGCAGATAGCTCTGCTCGATGGTGCTCCGCAGGCTGCCGAGGCCGTTGATCTCCTTGAGGACCTGGGCCTCCGCGGCGGGCAGCCGCGATCCGAAGGTGGCGCGTACGTTCTCCACCTGTGCGTCCACGGCCGTGCGCGCCTGCCGGTAGGCGACCAGCGACGGGCGCTTGCCCGAGGTGGCCGATTCGTAGCGCACGGACAGCAGCAGAGCCTGCTGGTGCTCGGTCTCGACCAGGTCGACGAGTTCGGCGACCTGGCGGCTGTCGCGGACGAGCTGCGCGGCCGAGGCCGCGTCCTGGGCCTGGCCGACGAGGCCGGTGATCACGTAGGCGAGCAGCATCGCGACCACGACAAGCGGAACGCCGACGAGGACGTTGAGCTTGCGCCGGAACGGCCAGCGGTCGGCGAAGTTCCGTACCCCGCCCCTGACGTGTGGCTCCGGGTCAGGACGTGCCGACCCGTCCACCTCGTGCACGGACACCAAGCCTCCTCCGGAACCGCTTACCGGCTCGCCGACAACCGGACACGACGACAGTGGCGCAAAATGAACGCTTCTGTACGTAACCGGAATGAAGTGACCGGATACTTCCCGCGGTTGTCCGAGCACCTGACCAACGTCGGGGAGACTACCTCCTCTTGACCACGACTACCTGACCACACCATCAATAATTTGTTACGGACACGACCGTACGGAACGGGAATCACCGACCAATCCACCGGTGTTCAGACATCGATGCCGATCGGTGATCAGGCTGCTCTTGACTGACGCGGAAGCGGCTGGATTGGATCGCTGGGTAGCACTCGCAACCGCACGTGTGTGCGTACTCGACGTACGTCCGCGTGTGTGGGTGCGCCTACGCCACGAGTACGCCCGATCAGAGACCGAAACTCCCCGAGCCCGGAAGCGGAAATCGTGACCTCTCACGTGAAGAGCACCTGGTCCAGCCCGAGCCACATACGCCGCCTCGCGGCGGTCGCCGTCGTCGCCGCCGTCGCGGCGCCCCTGCTCGCGGGTTGTGGTGACTCCGGCTCCGACAAGGCCAAGGACCCGCTGGCCGGGTCGAAGGCGAGCGGCGACACCGTGGTCGTCGGCTCCAACAACTTCCCCGAGAGCATCCTCATCGCCGACATCTACGGCGAGGCCCTGAAGGCCAAGGGGATCAAGGTCAGCTACAAGCCGAACATCGGCAGCCGGGAGACCACCTACGGCCTGCTGAAGAACGGTTCGCTGACCGTACTGCCGGAGTTCAACGGCGCACTTCTGGCATACCTGGACGCCAAGGCCACGCCCAAGACGGCCCAGGCCACCAACGAGGCGGCACTCGCCAAGCTCGACCCGAAGCTGACGCTGCTCGACATGGCACCGGCCGAGGACAAGGACTCCCTGACGGTCAACGCGGCCACCGCGGCGAAGTACAAGCTGACCGAGAAGTCCACCATCGCGGACCTGGCGAAGTACGGCTCCGAGATCACCATCGGCGCCTCGCCCGAGTTCCAGACCCGGCAGCAGGGCCTGGTCGGCCTGAAGTCGGTCTACAACCTCACGCCGAAGTCGTTCAAGGCGCTCGACGCGGGCGGTCCGCTGACCGCGGCGGCGCTCAAGAACAACAATGTGCAGGCCGCCGACGTCTTCACCACGGACCCGACCATCGAGAAGGAGAAGTTCGTCGTCCTCCAGGACCCGGAGAACCTCTTCGGCTTCGAGAACGTGATCCCGCTGGTCTACAAGAGCGGTCTGTCCAAGGAGGGCGTCGCCGCGCTCAACGCGGTGTCGGCGAAGCTCGACACGGCGGCCCTGCTCAGCCTGGACACCCAGGTGCAGAGCGACAACAAGGACCCGCTGGAGGTCGCCAAGACCTGGCTGACCTCCGTCGGCCTCGGCTGACCGCGGCAGCGGGACCGATACAGCGCAGTGGGTACAGCCTCTGATTCCGAGACGCCGACGCACCGCACGGCTGCACCCTCCGCCGAGGAGGGGGCCTTCGTGGTGCTCGACGGCGCCGGCCTGGACGCCGACGCCGTGACGCGGATCGCGGACCGGACGGCCGTACCCACCGTGCCGCCCGAGGCGCTGGCCCGCGCGGACCGCTCCTGGCGGGCCGCGCGGCAGGCCGCCGCCGCGGGCCGGATGTACGGGCGGCACACCGGCGTCGGCGCGAACCGGCTCGTGCCGGTCAGCGACGAGGACCAGGCGGGACAGGACCTGCGGCTGCTGCGCAGCCACGCGGGCGGGGTCGGGGCGCTGCTCCCGGCCCGCCAGGTGCGTGCCGCGCTCGCCGTCCGCGCCAACCAGGCGCTGGCGGGCGGCTCCGCGCTCCAACCGGCCGTCGTGCAGGCCCTGGTGGAGGCGCTGCGGCTCGGTGTGCACCCGGCGGTCAGTGAGTACGGGGCCGTCGGCACCGGCGATCTGACGGCGCTCGCCGAGACCGGTCTCGCGCTGATCGGCGAACGGCCGTGGCTGCACGAGGACTTGGGGCGGCTGCCGGATCCCGCGGACGCCTTCCGCGAGGGGCCGTGGCCGTCGCCGTCGCCGCAGTCCTCGCCGCAGTCCTCGTCGTCGCCGTCGTTCTCGCCGCAGTCCACGCCGTCGCCCTCGCGGGCACCTTCGCAGTCGCCTTCGCCGTCGTCCGGTCCGTCGCCCGACGGTGAAGTGCCGCCTTCCGCCGGTGGGTTGGACCCGGCCGCCGCGCTCGACCCGGCCGCGGTGCCCGCGCCCTTCCCCGGCCGCGTCACCCTCCAGCAGGGCGACGCGCTCGCGCTGATGAGCAGCAGCGCCTTCACCCTCGGGCAGGCCGCGCTGGTCTGCCACGACCTGGACATCCTGCTGCGCGCCTCGCACGCCGTGACGGCCCTCTCGCTGGCCGCCGTCTCCGGCTCGCTCGAGGCGTACGCGGCGCCCGCCCTCGCCATCCGCCCCTATCCGGGCGCGCTGCACGCCGGGGCCGAGGTCCGCAGACTGCTCGGCGTCCCCGACCGGCCGCGCGCCACCGGCCGCCGCATCCAGGACCCGTACGGCTTCCGGGCCTTCCCGCAGGTGCACGGCCCGGCGCTGGAGGCGGCCTGGGCACTGCGCCGGATTCTGGACGTCGAGGTCAACTGCCCTTCGGAGAACCCGCTGATCGGCGAGGAGGGACCGGACGGCGGGCCGGTCGCGTACCACCACGGCGGTTTCATGGCCACGCCCGTCGGGCTCGCGCTCGACCACCTCTGTCTCGCCGTACTCCAGACCGCGCAGCTGTCCGCCGCGCGGCTGACCGCCTTCGGCGACCCCGAGATCACCGGCCTGCGCTCCTACCTCGCCGGGGGCTCGGCGGCCAGCTCGGGCATGATGATCCTGGAGTACAGCGCCAATTCCGCCCTCGCGGAGATACGCGCCAGCGCCGTACCGGCCTCGGCCGGGCACGCGGTGCTCTCGCGCGGCGTCGAGGAGGCCGCGAGCTTCGCCTCCCAGGCCACCCGGCAGGCGCTGCGCGCCGTGGACGCCTACCGGCTCGTGCTCGCCTGCGAACTCGTCGCCGCCGTACGGGCGTTGCGCCTGCACCCGGCGCTTCCCGCGCTGTCGGCGGGCGCCGGTACGCACGCGCCGGTCTTCGCCGTCCTGGACTCCGCGCTGCCGACGGCCACCGAGGACCGGGCGCTGACCCCCGACGTGTCGCTCGCGGTGGACCTGCTGCCGGAGCTGGCGGCGCTCTGACATCCGCCGCCGGGAGCGGGCGGAGGCGCCGGCGCTCTGACATCCGCCGCCGGGACCCGCGGAAGGCGACTGACCTGCGGCAGGGCGCCGCGCGGCGGACGGGCGGCGCCTGTAGAGTCCGGGTGCATGGCTCAGATCATCGAAGGGGTCTCGCGCACCTTCAACGAGTTCCTGCTGCTGCCCAACCGGACGCGGACGGACTGTTCGCCGGAGGCGGTGGACCTGCGGACACCCCTGGTCCGGCACGCGCGGGACGAGCCGTCGCCGATCGAGCTGCGGACCCCGTTCACGTCCGCGATCATGCAGTCGGTGAGCTCTCCTGAGCTGGCCATCGCGCTCGCGCGCGACGGCGGCCTGAGCTTCCTGCACCACAACCGGCCGGTGGCCGACCAGGTCGCGGACGTCCGCGCGGTGAAGAACTTCAAGGCCGGATTCGTGGTCAGCGACACCAACGTACGGCCGCAGGACCCGCTGGGCCGGCTGCGGGAGCTGATGCGGACCACCGGTCACAGCACGGCCGCCGTCACCCACGACGGCACCGGCACCGGGCGGCTGCTGGGCCTGGTGACCTCCCGCGACTTCCACCCGCAGCGCCACCGGTCCGACGAGCCGGTCTCCAGCCGGATGGTCCCGGTCGACGTCCTCGCCTGCGCGACCGACGACATCACCTTGTCGCAGGCCAACTCCCGGCTGTGGGACGAGCGTCTGGACTGCCTGCCGGTGGTCGACGCCGAGGGTTTCCTGCGCTACCTGGTCTTCCGCTCCGACTACTCGGACAACAAGCGCTTCCCCCACCAACTGGTCGATCAGGACAAGAGGTTGCGGGTCGGCGCGGGCGTCAACACGCACGACTACCGCGAGCGCGTCCCGCGACTGGCCGAGGCCGGGGCCGACGTGCTCTGCTTCGACTCCTCCGACGGCTTCAGCGACTGGCAGGCCCAGGCGATCGCGTGGTCGAAGGAGCACTTCCCGCGGATCCCGGTCGGCGGCGGCAACGTCGTGGACGGCGAGGGCTTCCGCTTCCTCGCCGAGGCGGGCGCCGACTTCGTCAAGGTCGGCGTCGGCGGCGGTTCCATCTGCATCACCCGCGACCAGAAGGGCATCGGCCGCGGCCAGGCCAGCGCCGTCCTCGACGTCGCCGCGGCCCGCGACGCCTTCGCCGAGCGGACCGGCCAGTACGTGCCGATCTGCTCCGACGGCGGCCTGGTGCACGACTACCACATGTCCCTGGCCCTCGCGATGGGCGCCGACTTCGTCATGATGGGCCGCTACTTCGCCCGCTTCGACCAGGCGCCCGGCGCCAAGCTCCCCACCCGCGACGGCTTCGTCAAGGAGTACTGGGGCGAGGGCTCCAGCCGCGCCCGCAACTGGCAGCGCTACGAACAGGGCGGCCAGGGCCTGGTCTTCGAAGAGGGCGTGGACGGTTACGTCCCCTACGCGGGCGACCTCAGCGAAGGTCTCGCCGTCACCGTCGCCAAAATGAAGGCCACCATGGTCTCCTGCGGCGCCCTGACCGTCCGCGACTTCCAGGCCACCGCCCGCCTCACCGTCGTCTCCGAACAGAGCTTCCAGGAGAGCCACGCCACGGTCGCCCTCCGCGACCCCACCGACTCCTTCGACCGCGCCTGACGGTCAGTCGCCCGCTGCGGGCGACACCGGCTCGGCCGGTTCCTCGGCTTCCGCCGCCTCGACGGGCGCCAGGACCGCCGCCGGGTCGGGGAGGTGGGGGAGGACTTCGGTGGTGTAGCTCTCGACCGTGGCGTCGAGGCCCACGTCGCGCTGGGCGCGCTCGGAGAGGTACCAGCGGTGTTCGAGGAGTTCGTGGTAGATCTGCGCCGGGTCGACGCGGGCGCGCAGGTCCTGGGGGACGGAGCGGACGGCGGGGCGGAAGACGTCGCGCAGCCAGCGGTGGGCGAGGACTTCGGGGCGGGCGGCGGGCAGGCCGTCGGCGGGGGCGTGGTCGTCCTGGGTGGCCATCCAGGACTCCAGGTCGTTGAGGAGGCTGCGGGCCTGGTTCTCCTCGGTGTCGAGGCCGGTCAGGCGCAGGAGTTGGCGCTGGTGGTGGCCCGCGTCGACGACCTTGGGCAGGAAGGTCACGGTGTCGCCCCCGGGTGAGCGCTCGATCTGCATCTCGGCGACGTCGAAGCCGAGGTCGTTCAGGCGGCGGATTCTGCGGTCGATGTAGTGCCGCTTGCTGGCCGGGTAGACGGACTCGCGGGTCAGCTCGTGCCACAGGTCGGCGTAGCGGCGGACGATCGCCTCGCCGAACGGGACCGGGTCGACCGAGGGGTGCAGGGAGCCGCCCGCTTCGAGGTCCATCAGCTCGCCCGCGATGTTCACCCGGGCCAGCTCGATGTCGTACTCCCGCTGCCCGCGCGTGAGTTCGGGCTGGATCTGCCCCGTCTCGGCGTCCACCAGGTAGGCGGCGTACGCGCCCGCGTCACGGCGGAAGAGCGTGTTGGACAGCGAGCAGTCGCCCCAGGCGAAACCGACCAGGTGGAGCCGTACGAGGAGGACGGCGAGCGCGTCCAGCAGGCGGTTGACGGTGTCGGGGCGCATCGTCGTCTCGAACATCGAGCGGTACGGCAGCGAGCCGTTCAGGTGCCGGGTGATGAGCGCGGGCTCCAGCGGGGTGCCGTCGGCGGCGGCCCGGCCGGTCACCACCGCGATCGGGTCCACGGCCGGTATCGCGAGCCGGTCGAGGTCGCGCAGCAGCCCGTACTCGCGCACGGCCGCCCACTCGCTGACCTCCTTGATCGCCACGACCTCGTCCCCGGCCCGCGCGAAGCGCACGACGTGCCGGGAGATGCCGCGCGGCAGCGCGACCAGTGAGGTGTCCGGCCACTCCTCCAGCGGCAGGTTCCACTCCAGGTCGAGCAGCGCCGACGGGTGCTCCGCGTCGGTGGCGGTGATCTGCAACGGCATGCTGTGCGCCTCTCGCTTCCTTGTCCGGTCCGGCCGTCCCCGATGCTGCCATGCCCCGCCGGGGAGGCGGTGGCGCCCACCCGGCCATACTCGGTATACATACTCAGTATGCATACTGAGTATGGCCTTTCCCGGCCGACCCGCTGTCCCCGCCGCTTCCGGGGAAGGCGTCCGCTATGAGTGACGTGTCGGTCGTTCAGCCCGCGGTGCTGCCGCGGCCCACGCAGCGGACAGGACAGGTACGGCCGGCCCCACGGCGCAGGCGCTGGCCGGTCCCGGCGGTGGCGGTCGCCTGCGCGGCGCCGCTGTACGCGCTCTGGGCGTGGCTGCTGGCCACGGGCGGCGGCGACCTCGCGGCCCAGGTCGCGTGGGCCGGTTTCGCGGGGCGGCATCCGGGCACGCCGTACAACCTCGCCTGGTACGGCGGCATGCACACGATGGACTACAGCGTGCTCACCCCGCCGCTGATGGCGTACGCCGGGGTCCGGGCCGTCTCGGTCGCGGCCGGTCTGGCGGCGACGTGGGCGATGGCCGTGCTCTTCGTCCGGTCCGGCGTGCGGCGGCCGATGGTCCCGGCGCTGCTGGGCGCCGTGTGCCAGTGGTGCGACGTGGCCTCGGGGCGTACGACCTTCGCGGTCGGCGCGGCCTTCGGGCTGCTGGCGCTGTGCCGGGTGCGACGGGCGCCGGACCGCTGGGCGGGCGCCGCGGTCCTCGCGGCGCTCACGGCGATGTCCAGCCCGGTCGCCGCCCTCTTCTTGTGGGTCGCGGGCGCGGGCCTGCTGGCGGCGGGCCGCCGCGCCGCCGCGCTCGCCCTGGCGGCGCCGCCGGTGCTGGTGCTGGGCGCGGTGTACGTGCTCTTCCCCTTCCAGGGCGAGCAGTTGATGAGCGCCGACGCGGCGGTCTGCCCGCTGGTGACCTCCCTGGCGCTGGCCCTGGCCGCGCCGCGGTCCTGGCGCACGGTCCGGGCGGGCGCGGTCGCGTACGCGCTCGGCACGGCGCTCACCGCCTGCGTGGCCTCGCCCGTCGGCACCAACGTCGAGCGGCTGGCCGGGATCGCCGGACTGCCGCTGCTGGCCGCCGCGCTGATGGAACGCGTGGCCCGACGCCCGCGCGGCGGCTCGTACGTGCGCCTGGACCGGGGCCCGACCCGTACGGCCGCCCGCGCCCCCGTGCTCGGCGCGGTCCTCGTCGTCGTGCTGACCGGCGCGCTCGGTCACAACGGCTACGCGCTGGCCGCCAAGACCGGCAGGGAACTGCGCATGTCCACCGCCGTCCCCGACTGGGCCTCGCACACCGAGGGGGTGACCCGCGCGCTGCGCGGACTGCGCGCCGAGCGGCACCGTATCGAGGTCGTTCCGGCCCGCGATCACCGCGAGTCGACGCTCTTCGCCGACGTCGCCCAGATCGCCCGCGGCTGGAACCGCCAACTCGACGTGAAGAGGGACCGGTTGTTCTACGGCGGGACGCTGCCGGACGGGACGCTTCCGGCCGCCGCCTACCGCCGCTGGCTCGACGACTGGGCGGTGGCGTATGTCGTGCTGCCCCACGGCGACATGGGCGGTCCCGGCGCGGCGGAGGCCGCGCTGCTCGCGCCCGCCGCCCGCCCCGACTGGCTGCGGCCGGTCTGGCGGGACCCGTACTGGACGGTCTTCGCGGTGGAGCGCCCGGTGCCGCTGGCCTCGGCGCCCGCGCGCGTGCTGCGGGCGGGTGAGGCCGACGTGACGGTCCGGCTGCCGAAGGCCGGGAGCACCGTCGTCCGCGTCGCCTGGTCGCCCTGGTTCCGGGTGACCGGCGGATGCGTGAGCCGCGCGGGCCGCTGGACGCGGATCACCGCGCCGTCCGCCGGCGACTACCGCCTATACAGCATATACAGTCGCGCTAAAAGGAGTTGCGGATAAAAAAGACGCTGTCTTTGCGAACCCGCGCGCATATGCCGACACCCGACGGACATCTTCGTGCGGGTGCGCGCGAGCATGTGTAGGGTATACGTTGTACACATGCTCAACCATGCCCCATGGGGCAATTGACGGCACCGGCACCGACCGCGATCATCGGCCAGCACCCTGGATCGGCCTGTCCGCCGACGAGGGGCGCCTCGGCAGCGGTGCTTCCACCACGGCATGGTCACCATCCATAGTCAGCAGCCAGATTCGCCGGATACGGCGACTTTCCACACTCTGGAGTCGGCATGACCGAAACGCCCCACCCCCCCGCTGCTTTAAGGTGGTGGACCCTGGCAGTGGTATCCGTCGGCACATTCATGCTGATGCTGGACCTGAGTGTGGTCTCGGTCGCCCTGCCCGGCATTCATGATTCACTGCACGCCAGCTTCAGCGGTATGCAGTGGGTGTTCGACGCGTATGCGCTGACACTCGCGGCTTTCCTCGTGACCGCCGGATCGGTGGCGGACAGGACCGGCCGCAAGCGGCTCTTCCTGATCGGCCTGATCATCTTCACCGCGGCTTCGCTCGCCTGCGGACTGGCCGGGGATATCGGGGTATTGAATGTCAGCCGCGGAGTCCAGGGTGTCGGCGCGGCCATCATGTTCGCCGTGGGCCCCGCTCTGCTCGGTCATGAGTTCCGCGGCAAGGAACGCGCCACCGCGTTCAGCGCGTTCGGCGCCGCGGTGGGTCTCGCCGTCGCCACGGGACCGCTGATCGGCGGCGCGCTGACCAATGGCCCCGGCTGGCGCTGGATCTTCTATCTGAATGTGCCGGTCGGCCTGATCACCGTCCTGATCGCGATGCGCCAGGTCCGTGAATCGCGGCTGCCCAGCGCCGCCGCCCCCGACTTCGTCGGCATGGTCTCCTTCACGCTCTCGCTGGCCGCCCTGGTGCTGGCCATCATCCGCGGCAACACCGACGGCTGGTTCTCCGGCAGCAACATCGCGCTGTACGCGGTGGCCGCGGTGTGCCTGGCGGTCTTCCTCGCGGTCGCGCGCTCCCGCGGCGAGCAGGCGATGTTCGACACCCAGCTCTTCCGCAACCGCACCTTCCTCGGCCTGTCCGCGACGACCTTCCTGGCCAACGCCGCGGGTCTGCCGCCGATCTTCCTGGTCACGACGTATTTGCAGAGCGTCGAGGGCGCTTCCGCCTGGTCCGCCGGCCTGCGCTTCCTGCCGCTGACGCTGGCGATGTTCTTCTTCGGCGCGCTGGCCGGCGGGCTCACCGGCAAGGTGCCGTTCCGGGTCATCATGGCCACCTCCCAATTCGCCCTGGGCATCGGCTTGTTGCTCATCCACCTCAGCGGCGCGGGCGACAGTTGGACCTCGCTCATCCCCGCCCTGGTGGTCATCGGCCTGGCCTTCGGCCTGTTCAACCCGACCCGCGCGGCGCTCGCCATCGGTGTCGCGGAACCGGCCAAGGCCGGTGTCGCCTCCGGTATCAGCGAGACGTTCCAGCAGGTGGGAACGGCTCTGGGCATCGCGGTCGCGGGCGCGTTCTTCGAGAACCACGTCACCAGCGCCTTCAAGGCGTCCGACGCCGCGGCCACGCTCACCAGCGCCCAGAGCGACAAGATCGCCAACGGGATCAGCGCGGGCAGCATCGACGAGGCCGCGCACTCGGCGGGCCCCGGCCTGGCCGACAAGGTGCTGGCCGCCGGGCGCGACGCGTTCACCACCGGCTTCCACGACGCCATGACCCTGTGCGCCGTGTTCGCCTTCGTCGCCGCGGTGATCGCCGCGCTGACGCTGCGCCACAAGGACCTGCACGAGAGCGCGTTGACCGGCATCCTGCCCGAGCTGCCCGAAGAGGGCGAGGAGTCCGTCCGCGAGACGGCGCCGGCCGGACAGCGCTGACGGAACCCGCCGGGCGGCACTGACCCGGCTCAGGAGGACCGCGCCGGGCGGCACTGACCCGGCTCAGGAGGACCGCCCGCGGCGCCGTACGACAGGCGTCCGCACGGCGAGCGTGACAGTGGGGGGGGGGCCGCGGAAACGGCCCACCGCCACCGTCGTTGTCGCCGGGGTTCCCAAGAATTCCCTTTTACCGATCTGGTCCATCAGTCTAAGGCGTCCCAGTGAACAGACA
>NZ_JBVHMF010000016.1:0-18854 GCF_055558595.1 Streptomyces sp. NPDC025721
GTGAGGTTCGCGCGGAGCTGGGTGTCCTTCGTGGACGAGGCGGCGGCCTTCGGGAACGACGGCAGACCCAGATACGTACCACTCATCGGACCACTTCCTGCCGGTAGGGCTGTTCCTCGGTGGACGCGAGGATCTCCGCCAGATGTACGGCCCGCAGGTCGGCGTCCTGCCGTCGCAACAGACCGTCCAGGTGCATCAGGCAGGAGTTGTCCGCGCCGCACAGCACCTGCGCGCCGCTGTCGAGCGCGTGCCGCACCTTGTCCTCGCCCATCGCGGCCGAGACGTCGGGATTCTTCACGGCGAAGGTGCCGCCGAAGCCGCAGCACTCCTCCGCACCCTCCAACTCCCGCAGCTCAAGCCCCTTCACGGCCTCCAACAGCCGCCGGGGCCGCTCGCCGAGCCCCAGCATCCGCAGCCCGTGACAGGACGGGTGATAGGTCACCGTGTGCGGGAAGTACGCGCCCACATCCGTCACCCCCAGCACGTCCACCAGGAACTCCGTGAGTTCGTACGTCTTGGGCACGGCGCTCGCCGCGGCCTCGGTGAGTCCCCGGTCGCGGCCCTCGGCGACGGCCTTGGCGGCGATCCGCGGGTAGTTGTCGCGCACCATGGCCGCGCAGGAGCCGGACGGCGTGACCACGTGGTCGTAGGCGTCGAAGGCGGCGGCGTAGCGGCGGACCAGCGGCTCTGTCTCGTGCCGGTAGCCGGTGTTGAACTGGGGCTGTCCGCAGCACGTTTGGGCGGCGGGGAAGTCCACCTCGACGCCGAGCCGTTCCAGCAGGGTGACGACGGCCCGCCCCGTGTCCGGGTACAACAGGTCGTTCACGCATGTCACGAAAAGCGCTACGCGCATGTCTCCTCCGCGCCGCGCCGCGGCAGGCCGTGCGACTGACGATGACCCATGGCGCTCATACTGCCGCAACGGCGTGACGCGGGGAAGCGAGACATCCGATGTTTATCGGAATCGGTGGCCAGAGCGGCAGGCGTGCCGACGACCGGAGCGGCGGACAACGCGGAGCGCCGCCCCTCCCGGGACGGTCGGTAAGCATCACGCGTCCCCGTGGGTCGCAGGGGACAACTCGCGTTCAGTGCACGCGTTCGAGCGAACGCTCGCTCGTGGGTTCGGCTGTTCGGGTGGCCAGGAAGGCGCGGATCTCGCGTACGGCGCTTCGCCCCGCCCGGTTGGCGCCGATCGTGCTCGCCGACGGGCCGTAGCCGACCAGGTGGATGCGGGGGTCCTTGACCACGCGGGTGCCGTCGAGCCGGACGCCGCCGCCGGGCTCGCGCAGTTTGAGCGGGGCCAGGTGGTCGAGGGCCGCGCGGAAGCCGGTCGCCCACAAGATGACGTCGGCGTCCAGCGTGCGGCCGTCGGACCACGCGACGCCGTGCGGGGTGATCCGGTCGAAGACGGGCTCGGGCCGCAGGACTCCGCGGTCCTGCGCGTCGCGGATCGCGTCGGTCGCGGCCAGCCCGGTGACGCTGACGACGCTCTGCGGCGGCAGCCCCCGGCGCACCCGGTCCTCGACGAGGGCGACCGCGGAACGTCCCCACTCCTGGTCGAAGGGCGCGCTGTGGAAGACCGGTGGGCGGCGGGTCAGCCAGGTGGTGCGGGCGACCTCGGCCAGCTCCATCAGCAGTTGCACCGCCGACGTACCGCCGCCGACCACCAGGACGTGCTTCCCGGCGAATTCCGCCGATCCCCGGTACTCCGCCGTGTGCAACTGCCGCCCGAGGAAGGTCTCCTGGCCCGGGTAGTACGGCAGGAACGGCCGGTCCCAGGTGCCGGTCGCGTTGATCAGCGTCCGCGTGGACCACACACCCGCGTCGGTCTCCACCCGCAGCCGCCCCGCGACCCCCTCCCGTACGGCGGTGACGTCGACCGGCCGCCGGACATCCAGGTCGAACTCCCGCTCGTAGCGCGCGAAGTACTCGCCGACCACCTCGGCGGACGGCCGGTCGGGGTCGGCGTCGCCCAGCGGCATACCGGGCAGCTCGTGTACGCGGTGCGCCTTGCCGTAGGTGAGCGACGGCCAGCGGAACTGCCAGGCGCCGCCCGCGCCGGGGGAGTGGTCGAGGACGACGAAGTCCGTGCCGGACCGCAGCCCCGCGCGGCGCAGGAAATACCCGGCCGAGAGCCCCGCCTGCCCGGCGCCGACCACGACCGTCCGCACGTTCCGCACGCCGGACACGTCCGGCCCGTCCGCCGCGTCACCCAAGTCGTTCATGTTTCACCCAACGGTGGGGGCGAGTGAAAGCTTCCCCCGCGCGCGGGCGGCCGGGGACGCGGGAGACGTCGGTGTCCGGGCGGGCGGCGGTCTGCCAAACTGTCTGCGTCGCGCAGAGAAGCGCGACGGCACGGGCGCGGGCCTCCACGGCCGCGCGGAACCACGCAGGAGGCACCATGGCGCGGACCGACGCCCCCACCGGCCGCCGCTCCGATCTGCTGTCCGAGCTGTCCGTGGCCTCGCGCCACTACACGGCGTCGTACGCGCTGTTCAACCAGGCGCTCGCCGACTACTTCGGGCTGCACCCCACGGACGTGCAGTGCCTCAATCTGCTGAGCCTGGAGTCGCGCCCGGTCACCATCGGGCGGATCGCCGAGCTGACCGGCCTCACCACCGGCTCCGCCACCCGGCTCGTGGACCGGCTGGAACGCGCGGGTTACGTGGTCCGTGAGCGGGACACCGAGGACCGGCGCCGGGTCATGGTGACCACCGTGCCCGACCGGATGGCGGACTTCGGCCGTGTGTGGGGCGGCCTGAGCGGCGGCTGGTGGCGGATGCTCGACTCCTACGACGACGACCAACTCGCGCTCCTGCTCGCCCATATGCGCCGCACCGTCGACCTGAGCACCGCGCAGATCGCGCGGCTGCGGGCGGGTGACGTGGCCGACCCCGGCGGCGCGGGCGAGGAACACAGGGGCGCCGCCGGGGCCTGATCCGCCGTACCCGCTACGGGCGGGTGAAGGCGGCGGCGTTCTCCGCCGCCCAGGACGCGAAGGTGCGCGGCGGACGCCCGATCAGCCGTTCAAGAGTGTCGGTCACCTCCGTGGGCGTACCGTCGAGCGCCTTCCACCAGTCGAGCAGCGCCTCGGCGAACGCCTCGGGCAGATGCTCCGCCGTCTCCGCCCGCCATGCCTCACGGCTCACCGGCACGGCGGCGATCGGCTGTCCCGTGGCGTCCGCGAGCACGTCGACCTGCTCGGCGAAGCTCAGCGACTCGGGCCCCGTCAGGTGGTACGTCCCGCCGCGCACACGGGAATCGGTGAGCGCCGCGCAGGCCGCCTCGGCGAGATCGGCCTCGTGCACGGGGTCGGTGTGGGCGCCGGGATACGGCAGATTCACCGCGCCTGACGCCTTGATGGGCCACGCCCACTGGAGGGCGTTGGCGGCGAAGGCGCCGGGGCGCAGCACGGTCGAGGCGATCGGTGAGGCGGCGAGCGCGGTCTCCACCTCAAGGTGGTGCCGGGCGATCGGGTCCCGCTCGGCGTCGGGCTCCATGACGCTGGCGGACGAGAGCAGCACCACGTGCCCGACCCCCGCCCGTTCCGCCTGCTCCAGGAACGCGCCGATGTGCGACGCCTCGGCGTAGAGGAACACCGAGTCGACCCCCGCGAGCGCGGCGGGGAAGCCGGACGGGTCGTCCAGGCTCAGGGCGGTGGTCCGCACCCCTTCCGGCGGTTCGACCTCCTCCGGCTTCCGCGAGGCGACGCGTACGTCGGCGCCCCGGTCGTGAAGGAGCGCGGTGAGGGCGCGGGCGACGCGCCCGCGGCTTCCGGTGATGAGGACGGTCATGGCGGTGTTCCCCGTTCGTGGAAAGGACTTGGGAGCGGGTGGCACAAGGAGCCGTGCGGCCGACGGAAGGTCGGAGGGAGCAGTCGTGGCGAAAACTATGCGCCACGAAGAATCTGTGTCACGCAGATAAATATGGGCGTCATCTCCAGGGCTGTCAAACGGATTGGTGACAGGGCGCCGGCGCGCGACGGACCCGCGCCGCCGCCGCGATCCGAGGAGCGTGCGCCGCCTCAGGGGGCCGGTGTGCGGGCCGATGGACCCGTGACCCCGGCCGGGGCGGGCATGCGCGGTTCCGAGGCCCAGCGGCGCAGCCGGGAGACGCGTTCCGCCGCCTCCTCCAGCCGGGACAGCGGCAGGTCGCCGTCGGCGACCGCGCGGGCCGCCGCCGTGTGGATCGCGTCGTGCACACCCGCGCCGCTCGCGGGGCCGAGGCGTACCAGGTCGACCCCGGCGATCCAGGCGAGCACGGCCGCGCCCGGCACGCCCCAGCCGTCGACGATCGACGGCGCGTCCAGGGTGTCGCTGACCACGACCCCGCCGTAACCCAGCTCGCCGCGCAGGATGCCGGTGACGGCCGGGCCGCTGAGCGTGGCGGGCAGACCGTCCTCGCCGGGTACCGGGGAGCGCCCCGCGGTGATCGCGCGGACACCGGCCGCGGCCCCCTCGGCGAAGGGCCGCAGGCTGCCCGTACCGGTGAACGGCCCCAGCGCGGCGGCCACTCCGTGCGTCTGGAGGTCGGTCACGAAGACCCGCGTCTCGTCGGCGCGGGTGCCGGGCCGTACGGCGAGGTGCAGATTGGCACCGGCCGCCATGAGTTCGGCCGCCGCGGCGCTGCCGCCACCCGGCCGGTGCGGCTCCGGGTGACCGGTGAGGGCGTCGGGGAGCGCCGCGCGCAGCGTGTCGGACGCCTTGCGCGCCGCCTGGCCGCGCGCGTGCACCGCGACGCCGGGGGTGCCGCGTTCCAGGCCGCGCAGGATCCAGTCGGGAAGTCTCTCGTCCGCGCCGTCGACGGCGGGCAGCAGGCACGAGTCGACGAGCACGGCGAGCCGGTGCAGCGCGTTCACGTGGTGGTCCCCCTTCGGGGCGCGACAGAGGCGGATGTCCCGAGCCCCGGCGATATCCCGAGGCCCGCCGAATGGTACAGACCAATGCCCGGAGGCGGCAATCACCCCAGGTCCGCGTCCCCTCGGTGACCCCCGCGCCCACAGCCGGCCCCACGGCCGCGGACCGCTCAGCGGCCCCCGGACAGCAGCAGCGGCGCCCCGCCCGGAGCGGACGGCGGGCGGCCGTTGGCGGCGGGCACGGCGGACAGCGGCGACGGAAGGGCCTCCAGCAGACCGCGCGCGGCCAGTTCCGGCATCACGCCCTCGCCGAACCAGTACGCCTCCTCCAGGTGCGGATAGCCGGAGAAGATGAAGTGGTCGATGCCCAGCGCGTGGTACTCCTCGATCCGGTCGGCGACCTCCGCGTGGGCGCCGACCAGCGCCGTACCGGCGCCCCCGCGCACCAGCCCGACGCCCGCCCACAGATTCGGCGAGATCTCCAGCTTGTCCCGCTGCCCGCCGTGCAGCGCCAGCATCCGCTGCTGGCCCACCGACTCGCTGCGGCCGAGCGCCTGTTGGGCCGCGGCGACCGTGTCCTCGTCGAGGTCGGCCAGCAGCCGGTCCGCGGTCGCCCACGCGTCGCGCGCCGAGTCCCGCGCGATGACGTGCAGCCGGATGCCGAATCTGACGGTACGGCCCTCGGCCTCCGCCAGCCCCCTGATCCAGTCGATCTTCCGCTTCACCTGCTCGGGCGGCTCGCCCCAGGTCAGATAGACGTCGGCGTAGCGGGCCGCGACCGGCCCGGCCGCCTGAGAGGAACCGCCGAAGAAGATGTCGGGGCGGGGCTCGGGCGGCAGCGCCACCAGCCCGCCCGCCACCTGGTAGTGCTCACCGTCGTAGTCGAACGGCTTGCCCTCCCACACCCCGCGCACCACCGACAGGAACTCCGCGGTGCGCGCGTACCGGCTGTCGTGGTCGAGATGGTCGCCGAACCGCTTCTGCTCGGTGGAGTCGCCGCCGGTCACCACGTTGAGCAGCAGCCGCCCCCGGCTGATCCGCTGATACGTGGCCGCCATCTGCGCCGCGAGCACCGGCGAGATCACCCCGGGCCTGAAGGCGACCAGGAACTTCAGCCGCTCGGTGTGCTGGGTCAGCGCCAGCGTCGTCAGCCACGCGTCCTCGCACCACGTACCGGTCGGCGTCAGCACCCCCTCGAACCCCAACTGGTCGGCGGCGCGCGCGATCTGAGCCAGATACTCGATGTCGGGGGCGCGGATGCCGGAGACCGGCGTGATCCGGGAGCGCTTCACGCCTCCGTCGGTGTAGACGTGGCGGTCCACCAGGGTGCGGCCGTCGCCGCCGGTGGGCAGGAACCAGTGCAGGTGTACGGACATCGGGCGGACGCCTTTCGATGGGCGGGATCCGGTGCGGTCCGGCGGGATCCCGGCGCGCGGCACGGGAGGTCCGCCGGATCACCGCGGGGACGTCCCGAGGGGACCGGCGGGGCCGGAACGCGAAGAAGAGCTACGGAAGCGCGGGGGAGGGGAAGCGGCGCGAAACGTCAGCGCCCGCGACAACACGCGGCAGACGCCACCCGCAGGAGGTCGATGTGACCACGCGAGGTGAGCATGCAGGGACGCGGCATACAACGACGGTAGTCACGCGTCCGTCGGCAGGTCAACGCCGTCTCACCTCGCGGATGGCGGCGGATGGCGGCGGAACGCGGCTGATCGCGGCGCAAGCCGCCCGCCGGGCCGGAGCCCGCGCCCCGCCGCCGGGCACGGGGACCCGGCGACCCGCCGCGCCGACACCCCCGCCGCCCCGCGGAATTGAGTGACCATGGACGTATGGCCGACAACCTCACCTCACGCGTCATCGACATCGCGACCGGCTCCAGCGAGACCGTCCACGACCTCACCGACGCCTGCGCGTCGTTCCTGCGCGAGGCGGCGGCCGGGCGCGACGGGCTGCTGAACGTCTTCGTGCCGCACGCCACCGCGGGCGTGGCCGTCATCGAGACGGGCGCGGGCAGCGACGACGACCTGCTCGCCGCGCTCCAGGACCTGCTCCCCGCCGACGACCGCTGGAGCCACCGCCACGGCAGCCGCGGGCACGGCCGCGACCACGTACTCCCCGCGCTCGTCCCGCCGCACGCCACCTTGCCGGTACTGGACGGCCGCCTGGAACTCGGCACCTGGCAGTCGGTCGTCCTGGTGGACACCAACGTCGACAATCCGCGCCGCCAGGTCCGGCTGAGCTTTCTGGGCTGACCGGCGGGCGCTCGCCGAGAAGCGCTGACCCGCACGCCGCGCCGCTCCGCCTGGAGCGCTGCCACATCCCGACGCCCCGACACACATCGCGCCAGTCATATCAGCCTTTTGCGGCGGATATGACTGGCGCGATTTCCGAAATACCGCGATGTGTTGTACCTGGGCGCTCCGCTTCTTCTGACGGGATATCACGTGTGGTGTTGACCGTTGGTGAAGTCATGCGGAAAACTCGGCACGGCTAATACGGGGCGAGTAATATACGAAGGCGGTAGAAAGCGGTGCGGCGGCGACGATTCCTGGGCTTAGCGGCGGTCGGTGGCTCGATGGTGCTGGCGGTGACCACCCTCGGCGCGTGCGGGAACACCTCACCGCGGAGCAAGGCCATCACCCTGCACGTGGTCGCCACGGACTACAGCGGTCTGAAGACCGCGAGTCCGGTGGCCCAGACCTGGAACAGCCTGGCCCGCTCGTTCGAGGAGCGGAATCCGAACATCACGATCGACGTGCAGTTCGTGCCCGTCGCCGACGCCGACGCGCAGGTCGCCACCATGGTCGAGGACGGCCGGGCGCCCGATCTCGCGCAGCTCGACTCCTTCAGCGCCTTCAGCGACGGCAAGCAGCTCTACAGCGCGGACGAACTGTTCCCGATCAGCATGCAGTCCGCCTTCGTCCCGTCGCTGACGGACGCCGGTTCCGTCAACCACGTGCAGTACGGCATCCCGTGGGTCGCCTCCACCCGGATGTTCTTCTACAACAAGAAGCTCTTCGCCCGCGCGGGCATCACCCGCGCCCCGGAGACCTGGGCCGACATCAGGCGCGACGCAGTCAAGCTCAAGGAGCACGGCGTCCCGGTGCCGTACGGACTGCCGCTCGGCCCGCAGGAAGCGGAAGCCGAGACCATGATGTGGATGATCGGCAACGACGGCGGCTACACCGACAACGTCGGCTCGTACAACCTGGACTCGGTGCGCAATGTCGACGCCTTCGTCTGGCTGAAGAAGAACCTCGTCGACGCCGGTCTCGTCGGCCCCAAGGACCCGGCCAGGACGAGTGTCAGCGATGCCTTCAGCGACTTCCTCGCGGGCCGCACGGGGATGCTCAACGGCCATCTGACGCTGCTTCCCTCCGCGAAGGCGGCCGGAATCGACATCGGAGTGGCGCCGCTTCCCGGAAGGACGGGCCCCAGTTCGCAGGCGCTCGGGAACGCCGACTGGATGATGGCCTTCCGGCAGAAGGGACACCGGGAGGCCGACGCCAAGTTCCTCCAGTACATATACAGCGAAGAGAATTTGTTGAAATTCCAACAGGAGTACAAGTTGCTCCCGGTCACGGTGAAAGTCGCGGAAACGGTCAGGATGGATCCGCGGTACCGCGATCTCGTGCCATTCATGAACCTGCTGTCGGACGCGGCGTTCTATCCCGTCGCCAAGGCGTCCTGGGCCCCGGTCAGCGCCGAACTGAAGAAGGACATCGGACAGGCCGTGCACCGCGACCCCAAGGTCGTACTGGCCGGCCTCCAGCGCGACGCCCAGCGCAGCGACGGCGCCAGGTAGTCCGAGGAGCGGACGAGGGCGCCGCCGCACGGCCGGTCAGGCGCCCAGCACCTCCGCCAGGTCGTACCCCACCGGCTCCTCCAACTGCGCGTACGTGCACTCCGCGGCCTCCCGGTCCGGGCGCCAGCGGCGGAACTGCGCGGTGTGGCGGAACCGGTCACCCTGCATGTGGTCGTAGGCCACCTCGACCACCCGCTCGGGGCGCAGCGGGATCCACGACAGGTCCTTCTTGCCGGTCCAGCGGCTCGGACCGCCCGGCAGCCGGTCGGCGGCCTGCGCCTCCTCGCTCGCCCACTCCTGCCACGGATGGCCCTCGACGGACGCCATCCGCAGCGGCTCCAGCTCCGTCATCAGCGCCTCGCGGCGGCGCATCGGGAAGGACGCGCAGACGCCGACGTGCTGAAGCATCCCCTCGGCGTCGTACAGACCGAGCAGCAGCGAGCCGACCACGGGACCGCTCTTGTGCAGCCGCATCCCGGCCACCACGCAGTCCGCGGTGCGCTCGTGCTTGACCTTGATCATGACGCGCTCGCCCGGCCGGTACGGCAGATGCAGGGGTTTGGCGACGACCCCGTCGAGACCGGCGCCCTCGAAGCGGGAGAACCACTCCTTGGCCGTGTCGATGTCCTGCGTGGCGGGCGCGGTGAACACCGGCGCCGTCGCCTCCCGCAACGCCTCCACCAGCACCTCGCGCCGGTCCCGCTGCGGCACCGGCAGCAGCGTCTCGTCGCCCACGGCCAGCAGGTCGAAGGCGACGAAGGACGCGGGCGTCACCTCCGCCAGATGGCGGACCCGGGACTCCGCCGGGTGGATCCGCTCCAGCAGCGCGTCGAAGTCCAGCCGGCCGCCCCGCACGATGACGATCTCGCCGTCCAGCACGCAGCGCGGCGGAATCCGCTCCCGCAGCGCCTCGACCAGCTCGGGAAAGTACCGGGTCAGCGGCTTGCCCGAGCGGCTGCCCAGCTCGATCTCGTCGCCGTCGCGGAAGACGATCGCCCGGAAACCGTCCCACTTGGCCTCGTAGAGCATGCCGGGCGGGACGGCCGCGGCGGACTTCGCCAGCATCGGCCGCACAGGGGGCATCACCGGAAGGTCCATGCTGGTGATTGTGCGCGGCCCCGCCCGGCGGCGCCCGCCGACGGGCGCCGCCCGGCCGTACGGCCTAGCGTGGTCGCATGGCCGAGACGCTGGAACTGACCGTCGGCGAGCGGGCCGTCCGGGTGTCCCACCCGGACAAGGTCTACTTCCCGCAGCGCGGATTCACCAAGGCCGACCTGGTGAGGTACTACCTCAGCGTCGGCGACGGCATCCTGCGCGCGGTCAGGGACCGGCCGACCACACTGGAGCGCTACATCCACGGCGTGGAGGGCGAGTCCTTCTTCCAGAAGCGGGCCCCGAAGAATCTGCCCGACTGGATCCCCACCGCCCGGATCGCCTTCCCCAGCGGCCGGTACGCCGACGAGATCTGCCCCACCGAGACCGCCGCCGTCCTGTGGGCCGCCAACCTCGGCACCTTCACCTTCCACCCCTGGCCGGTGCGCCGCGCCGACACCGACCACCCCGACGAACTGCGCATCGACCTCGACCCGCAGCCCGGCACGGACTACGGCGACGCCGTACGCGCGGCGCTCATGCTGCGCGAGGTGCTGGACGGACTCGGCCTGACCGGCTGGCCGAAGACCTCCGGCGGACGCGGCCTGCACGTCTTCGTGCCGATCGCGCCGGAGTGGACCTTCACCCAGGTACGGCGCTCGGCCATCGCGATCGGCCGCGAACTGGAGCGCCGCGCGCCCGACCGGATCACCACCGCATGGTGGAAGGAGGAGCGCGGCGAGCGGATCTTCGTCGACTACAACCAGACCGCGCGCGACCGCACGATCGCCAGCGCCTACTCCGTACGGCCGTTCCCGCACGCCCCGGTCTCGGCGCCGCTGCGCTGGGACGAGGTGAGCAGCGCCGTGCCCGAGGACTTCGACCTGGGCACCATGCCGGGGCGGTTCGCGGAGGCCGGCGACGTGCACGCCGACATGGACGAGCACGCCTTCCGGCTGGACGCGGCGCTCGAACTGGCCGACAAGGACGAGCGGGAGCACGGCCTCGGCGACCTGCCCTACCCGCCGGAGCACCCCAAGATGAAGGGCGAGCCCAAGCGGGTGCAGCCGAGCCGCGCCAAGAAGGCCGCGTCGGACAGCGACGCGGACGGGTAGCGACGCGAAGCGGTGGCCTCCGGCCGCGCGATTCAGTCGAACGTCTCGACGTACTCCTCGGTCGGCCCCAGCTCCGGCCGGTCGCGCAGCTCGACGCGGTCGCCGAAACGCTCCAGCTCCAGCACCGTGACGGTGTTCTCGCCGGCCGTCAGCAGCGGCGCGGGCACGTAGAGGGTGACCTGCGGGCCGATCTCCCAGTACCGGCCGAGCAGCGTGCCGTTCACCCAGACGAAGCCCTTGCCGAAGCCGGGAAAGGCCAGGAAGGTGTCGGCCGGGGCGTCCGCCGTGAACCGGGCGGTCGCGAAACCCGCGTCGCCGGACGGCGGGGCGACCGACGGCGCGCGCTCCACGACGGCCGCGGGCCATTCGTCCAGCGGCAGTCCGTGGACCGACCAGTTGTGCACCAGGCGGCGCTCGACGCGGACCCCGCCGAGGATGCCCTTGCCCTGGCCGAGCAGCGGACCGTAGTTGATCCGGCCCTGGTTCTCGACCAGGAGTTCCAGCAGTACGGGCTCGCCGGCGCCCTCGACGGTGAGCGAGCCGGTCTCCCGGTCGAGCACACCGGCGGGCGCGCCGTCCACGAAGACCTGGGCGCGGTCGTGCAGCCCGTGCACGGTGATCTCCCGCGGGCCGCGCGGCAGACGGGGGCGGGCGCGGTAGAGCACCAGCCCCGAGGGCTGTTCCAGCTCCTCGAAGCTCAGCGGATGCGGGGACGCCACCGGCCGCGACAGCGCGGTGAGCGCGTCCAGCAGACCGGCGCCCCGGACCACGGGCAGCGCGCGAGCGGTGAGCGGCGGCGCGGTCGCGGGCAGCGGCCGGGAGGCTTCGGCCGCGCCGGTCACCGCGAGCAGCCGGTCGCGCAGGGCGAAGAACTTCGGGCCGAGGCCGCCGTGTTCGGCGACCGGCGCGTCCGAGTCGTAGCTTGTCACGGTCGGCTGGAGCCTGTCGCCGTCGTGGTTGGCGCCCGCCCACAGGCCGAAGTTGGTGCCGCCGTGCGCCATGTAGACACTCACCGAGCCGCCCTCGTCCAGGATCTCGGCGAGCGTGGCCTCGGCGCTGTCGACGGTCCGGATGTGGTGCTTCTCGCCCCAGTGGTCGAACCAGCCGTTCCAGAACTCGGCGCAGACGAACGGCTCGCCCGTTCTGCGCGAGCGCAGCAGTTCGGCGGCCTGCGCGGCGCGGGACCCGAAGGTCGCCGTGGTCAGCGTGCCCGGCAGGGCGCCGCCGTCGAGCATCAGGTCGGTCGGGCCGTCCGCGGTGTAGAGCAGTTCGGTGATGCCCCGCTCCACCAGCGCGTCGCGCACCCACGCCACATAGCCGTGGTCGTCGCCGTAGCTGCCGTACTCGTTCTCCACCTGCACGGCGACCACCGGCCCGCCGCAGGCCGCCTGGAGCGCGGCGACGCGCGGGATCAACGCGTCGAACCAGCGCGCCACCTCGTCGAGGAAGGGCCGGTGCGAGGAGCGCAGCCGCATGCCGGGCGTCCCGGTCAGCCACGCGGGCAGGCCGCCGTTGTCCCACTCGGCGCAGATGTACGGGCCGGGGCGCACGATCACGTCCAGGCCGGTGTCCCGCGCGAGCGCGACGAACCGCTCGATGTCGCGCGGGCCGTCGAAGGACGGCCGCCCCCGGCGCGCCTCGTGGAAATTCCACGGGACGTAGGTGTCCACGGTGTTGAGCCCCATGGCCGCGAGGCGTTCCAGCCGGTCGGCCCACTGCTCGGGGTGGACGCGGAAGTAGTGCAGCGACCCCGCCAGGACGCGGTGCGGCTGCCCGCCGCGCAGGAACGTGCCGTGCGGATACGACAGCAGGGGTGCGGGTCGGCCGTTGGCGTCCGCGGGTGCGGTGGTGGTCGGAAGGCTCACAGCACCGAACTGTCGCACAGATTGTTATCGATGCCAACGCGGTGCCTTCAGCCGGTCCGGGGCGGGACCACGAGCTGGAGAGCGCCCCCTTTGGGCGGGTGCGACCGCTATCATCGGCGGCAGCGGATCAGCCGGAAGGGACCCATGAAGAACCAGAGCGCGCGCGACGCCTCCCGTCCGCCCGGCATGGCGGATGTCGCACGGGTCGCCGGGGTCTCCGCGCAGACCGTCTCGCGGGCCCTGGCCGGTCACCCCAATGTGCAGGACAAGACCCGCGCCAAGGTGCTCGCCGCCGTCGACCAGCTCGGTTACCGCAGGAACAACGCGGCGCGCATGCTCTCCTCCGGCCGCAGCCGCACCATCGGCGTGGTCACCCTCCAGACCAGCTTCTACTCCCGCACCGCCCTCACCCTCGGCATCGAACGGGCCGCTCAGGAGGCCGGTTACGCGGTCAGCACCGCCACCACCGCGTCGCTGGACACCTCCGCTATCGAGAGCTCGATGCTGCGGCTGGCCGACCAGCACGTCGAAGGCGTCGTGCTCGCCGTGCCGCTGATCCATGTGAGCCGCCAGATCGAGCAGCTCACCAGCGCCGTGCCCACCATCACCGTCGACGGTTCGCGCACGTCGGCGACCGAAGTGGTCGCGGTCGACCAGTCGGCGGCGGCGCGGCTGGCCACCCGGCACCTGCTGGACCTGGGCCACGAGACGGTCTGGCACGTCGCGGGACCCGGCGAGTGGCTGGACGCGGCGAGCCGGTCGCAGGGCTGGCGCGCGGTGCTCGAAGCGGAGGGCAGGACGGTGCCGCCGGAGCTGACGGGCGACTGGTCGCCCGCCTCCGGCTACCGCAACGGCCTCATCCTCGGCCGGATCCCCGACGTCACCGCGGTCTTCGTGGCCAGTGACGAGATGGCGTTCGGCGTGATCCGCGCCCTGCACGAACTGGGCCGCAGGGTGCCGGAGGACATCTCCGTCGTGGGCGTGGACGACATCGCGCTCGCCGAGTACTGCTCGCCCTCGCTGACCACGGTGGCCCAGCCCTTCGCCGAGATGGGGGCGCTCGCGGTCTCCCACCTCATGCGGTACATCGCGGACCCGGACGCCACCTTGGAACCGGCCTCCGTGGAGCCGACGCTGGTCGTCCGCGCCAGCACGGCGCCCGCCCGCCGCTGACGGTCAGGCGCCGGCCGACGGCCTGAGGGCGTCACCACGCGCGGGGGAGTACGTCCCCCTGCCGTCCGTGCCGCCGCCTGTCCGCGTTCCCGGACCACACCGGCCGCACGACCGCCCGATGTCAGCCGCTATCACCTGTGCAAGAAGCTCTGTCGGGCTCTGGTGTTATCGATGCCATCGCCGCTACAGTCTCCACCACTCCCGACTCGCTCCCGGCTCTTCACGGCCCTAGGTGGTACAGGAATGACCTCGCGCTCGCCCCGATCACCCCACCGCGGAAGGTGGCGGCGGCAGCGGTCCGCGACCGCCGCCGCCCTGCTCGCCTCGCTCGCCCTGCTGTCGGTCGGCGTCACTCCGGCGCTCGCCGCCCCGCCGCAGACGTCGGCCGACCCGGCCGCCGCCGCGGGCACCCCGATCGACCCCGCCCAGTACACGCTGGTCCAGGCAGACTCCGAGTCGCCCGCCTACCCCGCGCCCCCGGCCCTGGACGGCACGGCGCTCGCCGCGTTCGACAACGACCCGTCGACGCAGTGGACGGTCGCCTACGACGTGGTCGGCGGCGTCGGCGTCGCCAAGACCCCGATGCCGCACTGGATCACCCTCGACGTCGGCGGCTCCTTCACCCTCACCGGTGTCGACTACTCGGTGAAGAACCAGGCCAACGGCCCGGTCAAGGGCTACCGGATCTTCGTCACCGACGACGCGGCCGTCGCCAAGGACCCGAAGGGGAACTGGGGAGCGCCCGCCGCGACCGGCTCCTTCCACCAGCCGACGAGCAACACCGAGGTGCAGACCGTCGTCTTCGACAGGCCCGTCACCGGCCGCTATGTGAAGGTCGAGGCCGAGAGCGCCGTCAACGGGTCCGACAACGCCTCCGCCTCCGAGATCAGGGTCCGCGCCGTCGGCGACACCACGCCCGCGCCCGTCGACCCGCCGCCCCCGGCCGACCCCGCGACCCCCGTCGAGATCAGGCACGGCGCGCTCAAGGTCACGGTCGCCAAGGAATTCCCGCAGGTCATCTCGTACGCGCTGAACGGCGGCACCCTCGCGGGCCAGGCGTCCGTCCTGCACACCTTCGACATCAACGGCGCCGCGCACACCGCGACCACGAAGATGTCCGCGCACGGCGACACCGCGACGTACACCTCGACCTTCGCCGACCTGCCGAACGTCACCATCACCTCGACGATCACCGCGACGGCGAAGAAGACCGTCGTCTTCGCCGTCCGGAAGATCACCGGCAGCGCCGCCCGTACCGTCAACCAGTTCTCGATCCCCGGCCAGTCGCTGCTGTCGGTCGACTCCTCCGACCCGCACGCGAGCCTGGCCCGTACGAAGATCTCCACGGACTCCACGACGACGGCCGACCAGTTCCTCACGATCAGCGCGGCGGCCAAGCCCGACAAGGCGTCCGTCGGCACCCCGTACGGCTTTGTCAGCAACTCCACGCTCGCGGGCGGGCTGATCACCGACGCGACCGACGACGCCGCGCAGGACAACAACGACAACGGCAACACCCGGCTCCAGTCGCGGATCGTGGACGCGGGCGGCGGCGCGCGCCGCGCGGAGCTGTCCGTCGGCAACTACACCTACGCGCCCAAGGGCGCCACGGACCGGCGGGTGGCGACGTACGCGCTGCCGCGGACCACGGTCGTGCTCTCCGGTGACGCCAACGGCGACAGCAAGGTGACCTGGGAGGACGGCGCGCTCGCCTACCGCGCCGCGATGACGCGCCCGCTCGGCGCCGACCGGGTGCCCGAACGCGTCGTGCAGCACATCCCGTTCAACTTCGCGAGCCAGGCCACCAACCCGTTCCTCAAGACGCTCGACAACGTCAAGCGGATCTCGCTGGCCACCGACGACCTCGGCCAGTGGGTGCTGGAGAAGGGCTACGCCAACGAGGGCCACGACTCCGCGCACCCGGACTACGGCGGCGACTACAACGTCAGGGCCGGCGGCCTCACCGACCTCAACAAGCTGGCTTCCGTGGGCGCCGACTACAACTCCGACATCGCCGTCCACGTCAATGTGACCGAGGCGTACCCGCAGGCCAAGAACTTCAGCTCGGGACTCATCCAGGGCCAGGTCAACGGCTGGGACTGGCTCAACCAGTCGTACCACATCGACCAGCGCACCGACCTCGGCAGCGGCGCCGTCCTCGACCGCTTCAAGGAACTGCGCAAGCAGGCGCCCGGCATCAAGACCGTCTACATCGACGCCTACTACTCCAGCGGCTGGCTCGCCGACGAACTGGCCCGCCAGCTCCACGCGATGGGCTTCGAGGTCGCCAGCGAGTGGGCCTACAAATTCGAGGGCGACTCGATCTGGTCGCACTGGGCGAGCGACAAGAACTACGGCGGCGCCACCAACAAGGGCATCAACTCCAACATCGTCCGCTTCATCGCCAACTCCGACCGCGACGTGTGGAACGTCGACCCGCTGCTCGGCGGCTCCGACATCAAGGAGTTCGAGGGCTGGACCGGCCAGGACGACTACAACGCCTTCTACCGGAACATCTGGACCGACAACCTGCCGACCAAATTCCTCCAGCACTACCAGCTCACCACCTGGGACTTCGGCGCCTCCGCCGACCTCACCGGCGGTGTCCACGTCGCGATGGCGGGCGGCAAGCGCCAGGTGACCATGGGCGGCGCGCTCGTCCTCGACGGCGACAGCTACCTGCTGCCGTGGGGCGAGGCCAAGCGCGGCAACGGCACGTCCTCGCCGAGCGACGCCGACAAGATGTACTACTTCAGCGCGTCCGGCGGCGCCCACACCTTCGACGTGACACGGCAGTTCGCGGGCACCAAGCGCTTCACCCTCTACAAGCTCACCGACCAGGGCCGGGTGAAGGCCGGTGACATCACCCCGACCGGCGGCAAGGTCACGATCAGCGGCGACAAGAACCAGCCGTACGTGCTCGCCCCGCAGTCCGGCAAGGCGCCGCACACCAACGTCGACTTCGGGCAGGGCACCGGTCTGAACGACCCCGGCTTCAACGCCGGCGACCTCACGGCCTGGAACGCCCGCGGCGGCGCGACCGCCGTACGCACCGCCAACGGTGACAACGTCGCCCGGCTCGGCGCCGCGGCCTCCGGTATCTCGCAGCAGGTCAAGGGCCTGACGTCCGGCAAGACCTACACTCTCAGCGCCAACGTCGAGATCGCCAAGGGGCAGCGCAGGGCCACCACCCTCGCCGTCACCGGCGGCAAGCAGCCCGCCGCGAACACCTTCGACACCACGCCCGCCGCCAACCAGATGGCCGCGGACGCCAAGCTGGGCACGTACTCGCAGCGCGCGTCGGTGACCTTCACCGCGCCGTCCAACGGCAAGGTCACCGTCGCCGTCAGCGCGGTGGCGGGGGGCGCGGCCGTCACGCTGGACGACATACGCCTGATGGCCGACACCACGCTGCCGCTGCCCAAGAAGGCGGCCGGTTCTGGCGGGACAGTCCTCGCGCGGGACGACTTCGAGGGCAACCAGCCCGGCTGGGGACCCTTCGTCAAGGGCGACGCGGGCGGCGCCACCGACCCGCGCACCAGCATCAGCGACCTGCACGCCCCGTACAGCCAGAAGACCTGGAAGAACACCTACTCGCCGTACAACTCAGGGACCCTCAAGGGCCAGGCGGTGGACGACGTCATCGGCGGGAACCACTCGCTCAAGGCCCACGAGGAGAACAGCGGTCTGGTCTACCGGACGGTGCCCGCGACCGTGCCCTTCGTGGCGGGCCACACGTACGCGGTCTCCTTCCGCTACCAGACCAACCTCGACGGCCAGTGGGCCTGGGTGACCGGCGCGGATGTCGTCGGCGGCGGAAAGGTCGCGTCCAAGGACGTGACGCGCGACGTGCTCGCGCCCGCGCTCGACACGGCCACGTACTCCAAGGAGATCGTCGCGGGCTGCGGCGACACCTGGGTGGGGCTGCGCAAGCTCGGCGGCGCCAACGGCACGGACTTCGTGCTGGACGACTTCTCGGTGACCGACCTGGGCCCCGCCCCGGCGGGTCCGGCGTGCGCGAGTGTGACGACGCCGCCGACCGCCGAGCTGAGCCCCGGCGTGCCGAGCGAGTACGTGACCACCTTCACCAACAGCGAGCTGACCGACGCCACCGGCGTCGTCCAGCGGCTCGACGGCCTGCCCGCCGGGTGGACCGCGGCGGTGAAGACCGAGCACGGCAACAGCTTCGCCACCGTGAAGCCCGGCGCGTCGGTGAGCACCACCTGGCTGCTGACCCCGCCCGCGGGAGCGGCGGGGACCGCCGCCTCCTGGAAGGTCGTGGCGGGCTACACCGACGACGGTGCCACCAAGTCGGTGTCGGCGGACGCCAAGGCGACCGTCGCGACCCGCGCGCTGCTCTCGCCCAGTTCGATGACGGCGACCGCGGACTCCGAGAACCTCTCCTCGGGAGCCGCGGAGGGTCCGGTCTCCAACGTGCTCGACGGTGACCCCGGCACCATCTGGCACACCGACTACACCAACTCCGAGGCGCCGTACCCCCATTGGGTGACCCTCAAGCTGGGCGGCCCCGCCGACCTCGACGGCTTCGGCTACCTCGACCGCCAGACCGGCGGGCAGAACGGCCGGGTGGCCGGCTACGAGGTCGCCGTCTCCGACAACGGCACTACCTGGACGACCGTCGCCCGCGGCACCCTCGTGGACTCCCCGTCGACCCAGGTCATCGCCTTCGACCGGGTCCGCGCGAGCTATGTCCGCTTCACCGCGCTCAGCGCGCTCAACGGACTGCCGTTCGCGGCGGCAGCCGAGATGCGGGCCTACGGCAGTTACGCCGACACGCCCGTCGGCTATCCGCCGGATCCCGCACCGGGCGCCTGACCACGGGCCGTCCGGGCACCACGCGGGGGGGGGGGGGGGGGGGGGGGGGGGGGGGGGGGGGGGGGGGGGGGGGGGGGGGGGGGGGGGGGGGGGGGGGGGGGGGGGGGGGGGGA
>NZ_JBVHMF010000016.1:18861-25198 GCF_055558595.1 Streptomyces sp. NPDC025721
CCTCCTCCCCCCCCCCCCCCCCCCCCCCCCCCCCCCCCCCCCCCCCCCCCCCCCCCCCCCCCCCCCCGCCCCGTCGTTCTCGGGTCAGTTGACCAGCGGGAGGAGCTGAAGGCGCTCGGCCGCCGAGATGAGCGGGTCCACGTCGACCGGCTCCTCCGTGACGTCGTCGATGACGGACACCCGCACCGCGGGCACGGGCGCCGTGTCGATGGTCGCCGCCAGGTCGAGCGCGAACAGCACGTTCACCGGCCGCGCCCCGCGCGAGTCCTCGTGGACGCCCGCGAACCGCAGGATGCGCCAGCCCTCGTCGTCCCAGTGGTCGAGCAGGGCGGAGCGGACGACGGGAGCCGTCGCCTGCCAGGCCAGGGAGTTCTCCAGCAGCTCCACGGACGCCGCGACCGGCACCCGTTCGCCGGAACCGCTCAGCGGATGCCCGAGGACCCGCAGCCGCAGCTTGCGCAACGGCCGCAGCCACCGCTGGTCGAGGTCGGTGGACAGACCGAGCAGCACCGCCGCGGCCACCACCAGGACGACGGCCGACGGCACCGGATCCCCGCCGATCCGCGACCACCACGTACGGTCGGCGGCCACGGCGGCCAGACCGCCCACGACGACCAGACCGGCACGGGTGAAGGACCGCCAGCCGACCGGCCCCTCGTCACGGGCGCTGCACCCGCAGGACGACTCGGGCGCCGTCGCCCGCGCGTACCCCAGATACGCGGTGAAGCCCGCGCCCAGCACCGCCGTTGCCACGGCGGGCGCCACGGCCTCGGGAACGGCGAGCAGCGCCGCCGCGATCAGCAGCTCGACCGCGCCCACCGCGCGCAGTGCCCGGGTGGCGCGGTGGCCGTTGCCCAGGACCCGCACCAGGACGGTGTTCGCGGCCAGTTGGGCCGTACGGCGGCCGAAGAGCTTCGGCGCGCCGGTCACGGCGAGCAGGACCCCGCACAGCAGCGGCGCCAGACTCGGGATGACGGAGATCATCGCGCTCCCTCCTAGTGGCCGACGGTCACGCGGGCGATGTCGACGGTGTCGTCCTCGGGACGCCAGGCGCCGAGGATCTGCGCCGACTGCCCGATCCGCACCCGCGACAGGTCCGAGGTGAGCGCGCCGCCCAGGTACGAGGCGGTGGTCGTCTCGGTGACGATCCGGCCCACGACGGCGTGGTTGTTGCCGTGCGTGAGGTGCAGCCGGTCCTTGGCGATGCCCTGGATCTCGCAGAAGAGATTCACGATGTTGACCCACACCGCGTCGGCCGCGATGGTGCCGTCGGGCATGTCGACACCGCGCGCGTACAGGCCGTCGCCGACCTTGATCTCCGCCGCGGTGGTGGGGCGCAGCTTCCAGACGCTGGTGGCGTTGGTGAGCTGGATGAGGTGCTGGTCGCCGTAGGAACCGGCGACCTCCAGCACGGTGCCGTTGATCGCGGTGATCCGGCCCTCGGCGAACGCCGACTTGGAGATCGCCGGGTCGAGCGACGGCATCGGCGCGGCGAAGGCGGCGTCCGCGTCGATGCCGCCGAGCGCGGTGGCGCCGACGATGGTCGCACCGCCGAGCGCGGCGGTGGTGAGGAAGCGCCGGCGGTCCATCCGGCCGCGGCCCGCGGGATTCTGGTCGTGGCTCATGTCGGTCCTCCTCACTCGTAGATGTAGACGGGGAGCTTGCCGGAGCTGAGATTGCCGATCGCGGAGAACGCGGCCGGGGTCAGGTCGATGACCCGGTTGGTGCGGCAGACGCCGTTGCAGCACGCGGACTCGCCGCAGAAGCTCTTGGTGCGCGGTCCGCAGTCGGAGACCGTGACGCAGACCGTCGCGCCGGAGCACTGGTGCTTGACGTTCATCACCGAGCCGCAGCCGCGGCGCGCGATCGTCTCACCGCACAGGTCGGGCCGGGTGATGTCGAAGCACGCCTGGGAGGCGTTCGGCCACGCCGCCTGGTGGGCGTTGGACTGGCAGGTGCCGCAGGCACCGGTGCCGGTGCTGCCGCAGGGGCCCCAGGCGCTGCCGCAGCAGAACCAGGTGGTCTCACCTGCCCAGAGACTGGTCGATCCGCAAGCCATGTCGATTCCCTTCGCTCGCGCGCAGGTGTTATGACCTGCGCATGACAACACAAGGTGCGTGCCGCGCCATGCGTGACACGTGACACGGGGCCGCCGGTGGGGACGGCGGCGGTGCTGGGTGTTCGGCGTCCGGGATGCGCGCGCTCGCGGGGGAGGTGGGGCGACGGGCGGGACCGCGAGGCGGTGGGGCGGTGTGGCGTGAATCGCACGGATGCGCGAGGTGCATGGTGCGCTCGATGTGTGGGGGGATATTGGGGGGTTCGGGTGCTGTGAGTGCTGAGGGTGGCGCGGGTCCTGTGGGGATTCCGGGGCATGTGGGGACGCCGGGAGAATTGCATGCCCATGACAAGGTGTGCGTCGGATGGGTCGGCAGTGATGGTGGAACACGGCCATGATGCGCGCTTCTACGCGCGTCCGCCAGAGGGCGGGAGACACGAGAGGCCCTTGGGGCGGGCGGCACGAGCCGGACGGTGCGGGGTACCGGGCGTTGGCCTCGGGCATCACGGCCGCCGCGCGCCGCGCGGACGCGTGGGCCGTCTTTCGCGGGGTGCCCGGGATGTCGTGATCCAGCCAGCCGCGGCCACGGCGGCTCGCGTACGCCTACGATCTGCCGCCTGCCGCCTGCCGCCTGCCGCCTGCCGCCTGCCGCCTGCCGCCTGCCGCCTGCCGCCTGCCGCCCGCCGCCCGCGTATCGGGCGCGGTCGCTGGGGGTGTCGCCCGGCGGTGAAGGGCTACCGGGTCGCCCGCTGAGCGCCACCGCCTGATCCGTCGCCCGATCCGGCGCCGGGCCCCGGGACCCCGGCCGCCCTGCCGCCCGGTCCGCCCTGGCGTCGGGTCGCCGCGCTGCGGCCCACGGCTTCCACCAGCGGCAGCACGCGGTACGGGACCCGCTCGCGCAGGGCGATCTCCGTACGGGTGCGGACCACGCCCGGCAGTTGGATCAACCGCTGGATGATGTCCTCCAGATGGGCGTTGTCGCGGGCCGCGACCCGGGTGAGCAGATCCCCGCCGCCGGTGATCGAGAGCGCCTCGATGATCTCCGGCACGGCCGCGAGCGCTTCGCCCACGTCGTCCAGGCGCCCCTGCGTCACCTCGATCCGCACGAAGGCCAGCACCGGGTGGCCCAGCGCGGCAGGCGACACGCGTGGTCCCGCCGTGGTGATCACCCCGTCCCGCTCCAACCGGTCGAGCCGGGCCTGGAGGGTGCCGCGGGCCACGCCGAGTATGCGGGCGTACTCGCGGACGCTGGTGCGCGGCTGCTCCAGCAGCAGCCGCAGGATGCGGGTGTCCAGTGCGTCGACGGCCATGGGCCACTGGTCTCCTCATGGTCGATGACAGGGCACCCTCACCGTACCAATGGCACAGCGCCGAGCGACCAGTTTGAGCCACTGCCCGCTCGGGTGCTTTCCTGGTGGTGACGATGGCGTTGCGGTCCTCCGCAACGCCTTTGCCATGTCCGGCGCCGACCGCCGCCGGGCACCCGTACCGGACAGGGGTGGAACCGCACACGTGAAGAAGTTGTTCGTCGCACCGGATCCGGGCCGCGCGCGGCTGCGCCACGCCTCCCGCGCCGTCCTCGGCATCGCGCTCGCCGTCACCGCGGCGGGCCTGGCCGGATTTCCGCTGCCCGCGATGTGCGGCGGCGGTCTCGCCGCGCTGCTCGCCTTCTTCGTCGTCGCCGACCCCCGCGTCGGCCAGCAGGCGGTCACCACCGCCCTGATGCCCCTGACCGGACTGCCGGTGCTCACCGCCGCGGCCTGGCTGCACCCGTACCCGCTCGCCCGCGACGCCGCCTTCGTCGCCGTCGTCCTCGCCGGGGTCTACGTCCGCCGCTGGGGCGCCCGCGGCCACGCGCTCGGCGTCTTCGGCTTCATGATGTTCTTCATCGCGCAGTTCCTGCACGCCGTACCGGCCGAACTCCCCGAGTTGTACGCGGCGATCGGCCTCAGCCTCGCCGTCGCCGCCACCGTCCGCTTCGGCCTGTGGTGCTACGAACGCGGCGCCGCTCCCGTACCGGCCATCTCTCTTGTCCAACCGCCCGGTCTGCGCAGGCCGACCACCCGGCAGGCCGTCCAGGCCGCGACCGCCGCGGCCGGAGCCCTCGCGTTCGGCCAGGCACTGTCGGAGGACCGCTGGTACTGGGCGGTCGCCACCTCCTGGTGGATCTTCGTCAACACGGCGTCGCGCGGCGAGACCCTGGTGCGCGGCTTCCGCCGCGTGCTCGGCACCGCGCTCGGCATCGTGGCCGGATTCGCCCTCGCCCTTCCCCTGCACGGCGCCCCCGTACCGTCCGCCGTCCTCGTCGCGGTGTGCGTCTTCGGCATCTTCTACAGCGCGGCCGTCTCCTACTCCTGGATGACCTTCTTCGTCACCGTCATGGCCGGCTCCCTCTACGGGCTGCTCGGCGTCCTGCACCCGGCGCTGCTCCTGCTGCGCCTCGAGGAGACCGGGGCGGGCGCGCTCTGGGCTGCCCTCGCCGTGCTGCTGGTGCTGCCGGTCACCACGCACGCCGCCACCGACGCCTGGATCCAGCGCGCCCTGGAATCCGTACGCGACTTCACCGCGCAGGCCGCCCGGCACCTCGCCGGTGAACCCGGCGCCGACCTGGCAGGACGCGCCGCCGAACTGGACCTGGTACTCGGCCGGGTACGCGCCTGCCTGGCGCCGCTGGTGCACCCGCTGAGCCCCCTGCGGGCCCGCAGAGCGCGGGCCGGTCACGTACTGCGCCTCCTTGACGCCTGCGCCCACCAGGTGCGCGGCCTCGCCGAGGTCGTCGCCCACCCCGAAGCGGGCCACGACGAGCGGCTGTCGGCCGCCTGCCGACGGGTCGAGGACGCCGTGCGCCGCCTGGTCGTACGCGGCGTCGAGGCACCGGAACCCCGGCCGGAAACGCCCCGGGACGGCGTGGGACATCCGCACGCCGAACGCGCGCTCGGCCACCTGCGGGTCCTGGAAACGGCGCTCACCGACCTCGCCGCCCCCCTGCACGCCGACCCCCGGGCGCCGCTCGCCGCCTGACCAGTGGGACCCGGGGGCGACGCGGCCGCCGTCAGGTACTAATCTCAGCCGCCGTACAGACATCAGGCGGAAGAGGTACGGCAGTGGCCGGGCACGTTTACATCGGGTCGTTCACTTCGGCGGGCGGGCGAGGGCTCACCACGGCCGCCGTCGACCCGGACACGGGAGCGCTCACCGCGCTCGGCGACACCGCCGAGGTGCAGAATCCGTCCTTCCTCGCCCTGTCCGACGACGGGCGGACGCTCTACACGGTCGGCGAGACCGAGCCGGAGGGCACCGCCGCCGCGTTCTCGCTCGCGGACCCGGCCGCGCCCCGGCTGCTCGGCGCGCCCGTGCAGGTGCACGGCGGCTGGCCCACCCACCTCGCCGTCCACCGCGGCCACCTGCTCACGGCCAACTACGCGGAGCCCGGCAGCGTCAGCGTCCTGTCCATCGGCGAGGACGGCGCGCTCGGCGGACTGCGCTCACTGCTGGAGCACGAGGGCGACGGCCCCCACCCCGAGCGCCAGACCGGGCCGCACGCGCACGCCGTGCTGACCGACCCCAGCGGACGCTGGGCGGTCAGCGTCGACCTCGGCACCGACTCGGTGCGGGTCTGCGAACTGGACACCGACAGCGGCGAGCTGGAGATCGAGCGCGAGCTGGGACTGCGCTCCGGGATCGGCCCGCGCCACCTCACCTTCCACCCGGCCGGCCACCACGCCTATGTGATGAACGAACTCGACTCCGTCGTCACCGTCTGCCGCTGGGACCCCTCCATCGGCAGCCTGCGCCCGCTCGCCGAGGTCCGCGTGCTCCCCGACGGCACCGAGGGCGAGAACTACCCCTCGGAGCTGGTCGTCTCGCCCGACGGCCGCTTCGCCTGGGCCGCCAACCGCGGCCACAACAGCATCGCGGTGCTCGCCCTGGACGAGACGGGGGAGCGGCTGGAACTGCTCGACACCGTGAGCTGCGGCGGCGACTGGCCGCGCCACCTGACCCTCGACCCGTCGGGCACCCGGCTGTACGCGGCCAACGAGCGCTCCGGCGACGTCACCTGGTTCGACGTCGACCCGGGCACCGGCATCCCCAAGCAGGCCGGTTCGCTGGCGCTGCCCGCCGTGTCCTGCGTGCTCTTCGCCCGGGCCTGACACCGCGGCGGCGGGCTCGCGCGGCCCGCACGACGAGGAAACGGCGCGGGGGGGGGGGGGGGGGGGGGGGGGGGGGAGCCCCGCTCGATGTTGCCTCCGTTCTCCTCCTTCCCCCCTTTTTGGCGTGCCG
>NZ_JBVHMF010000016.1:25208-182457 GCF_055558595.1 Streptomyces sp. NPDC025721
GCAACCACACACCCCCCCCCCAAACGGGTCTCCCCCCCCCCCCACCCCCTCCCCCCCCCCCCCCCCCCCCCCCCCGCCGTTGTCGTCGCCGTGTCGACGCGCCGCCTCGTTCAGTGCGAGGGCGCGCTCTCCTGCTGCTGCATCGCGATGCCCAGCGCGCCCGCGTAATGCGTGACCACCAGCTTGCCGACCGCCGGGTACGGGCCGAGCGCGTCGGCGCCCGAGCAGCCCGCCTCCGCCGCGGCGGTGTGCAGGAGCTGCGGCGCGATCTCCGGGCCGATCAGGCACGGGGCGAGCGCGAGCCGGCCGGAGCCGGAGGAGCGCAGTTGCTCCGCCGCCCGTGCGATGGAGCCGTCCTCGTCGAGCGCGGCGGCCAGCACCGGCACGGCGAGCCGCGCGGCCAGCAGCAGCCCGGTCACACCCGCGGCCTGCGCCGCCTCCTCGCCGCCGACGGTCGCCAGGATGATCCCGTCGGCCGCGGTCGCCACGGTGAACAGCCGGGCGCGGTCGGCGCGGGCCAGACCCGCCTCGGCGAGCCTGACGTGCAGCGCCTCGGCGAGCAGCGGGTGCGGACCGAGGACGTCGGTCAGCTCCACCTGCGCCTTGGTGTCGGCGATGGCCTGCCGGATCCTGCGCAGCACCGAAGCCTCGGGTCCCGCGAGCAGCGGGACGACGACGGCCGCGGTGTCCTCCCCCGACCGCTCGTCCGCGATGGCGGCCAGGACGCCGCGCAGCGCCGGGAATTCGGTCTCCGCGCCGTCCTCACCGTCGACGAAGCCGATCCGCGGATCGAGTCCCGACAGCTCGGAGCGGGCGATGCTCACGACCTCCTCCGCCAGACTGAGCGCGGCGGCGGTGGGAGTGCCGGGGACGGCCAGAACCAGCACCGGCGCGCCCTCGGGCGCGGCCAGCGCCTCCGGTCGGCGGTGACGTCCCGGCTGGCGCGGGCGCGGCATTCGAACGGGAAGGCCGGAGGCGGGCCCTGTGGCAGTGCTCATGGCGACGCATGCTAACGCCTTGGGGCGCCTGGATGTTCGGCCGGGTCGGAGCCGCGGCAGACCTGTCCTGATCTGTCCCTTTCACCGCTCACGTTCGGTCATCGAACGAGTCTGAGCTGTGCCGGAACGCGCCGCGTCGGCACCGGAACGAACCGGTGCGGTACGCGAACGTGCCGGTGCGGCACGGGAGACGAGCCGCAGCAGCGCGGGGTCGGCCGGAAGCGGCAGCGCGTCCCGGTGCAGCGCCCCCGCGATCAGCAGCGCGCCGTCCAGCGGATCCCCGGCCGCCGGTACGAGCCTGGCGTCCGGCAGCATCCGCCCGGCCCGCTCACGCAGCGGCCCGAGCAGCGGCTCACCCATCTTGAACAGGCCACCGGTCAGCGCCACGTCCACCGCGGTGGCGTCCGGCCGTACGGCAGCCGCCGACTCCAGGATGTGCGTCGCGGCGGCCCGCAGGATGCCGGAGGCCACCGGGTCGCCCCCCGTGGCACAGGCGGCCACGTCGGGCGCGAACGAGGCCAGCACGGCGGGCCGGTCGGGGCGCGGGTAGAGCCGTGCGGGCATCCCGTCGAGCGGCCCGAAACGGTCCTCCGCGCGGGCCAGCAGCGCCGTGGAGCCGCCCGCCCTGCCGTCGTGCGCGCGCATCGCCGCGTCCAGGCCCGCGCGGCCGATCCAGGACCCGCCGCCCGCGTCGCCCAGCAGATGGCCCCAGCCGTCCGCGCGCAGCCAGCCGCGGCCGTCGGCCGCGGTGCCGAGCGCGATCATGCCGGTCCCCGCGGCGACGACGACGCCCGGCCGCAGACCGAGCGCGCCCGCGTACGCGGTCACCGCGTCACCGGCCAGCGCCAGCGACTCCACCCCGAAGGCGGCGGCCAGGGCGTCGGGCAGCACGGCGCGCAGGTCGGTGCCGAGTGTGGCCATACCGGCCGCGCCGACGCATGCGGCGGCCAGCGTGCCGGCCCCGGCCTTGTCCAGCAGGCCGTTCACCAGGGGCACGACCTGGTCGAGCAGGCTCGCGGCGTCGATCCCGCGCTCGCCGGTCACGGCCGGGCGGGCCGAGACGGCGGGCGCGGACACCTCGGTGCCGTCGGCGCGGGCGACGGCCACCCGCACACCGGAACCGCCGGAGTCGATCCCGAGCACCCAGTCAGCGGAAGCGGGCACGGATCAGCCGAGCCCGCGCGAGTCCTGCTTGAGCGCGGTGTCCACGGTCAGCGCCGAGGCGACGACCATGCTCAGCAGCGGGTCGGCCAGCGGCCGGTGGATCTGGAGGACGTAGTTGTCCGCCGTGGTGAACATGGTCTTGGCCAGGCCCTCCCACGTCTTGGTGATCCGGCCGATCTCCGTCTCCGTGTGGTCCACGATGGCGAAGTTCCATGCCCGCCAGTTCTCTGCCTTGATGGCACCGATCTGCTGGCCGTTGTACATGAACGCGAACTTGATCTTGCCGAAGGCGTTCTGCTGCACGATCTCGCCGAGCGGCTCACCGTTCGAGCGGTGCACCAGCACCTTGGACTTGATGAACTTCGCGGGCCGGGTGAGCACCAACTGCGGCTGCCCGTGCGCGTCCCTGACCTCCAGCTTGTGGGTCAGGAACTGGTCCACGCTGGAGACGAAGCGCAGCACCTTCTTCGCCGTGCTCTGCCCGATCTCGACGACCGAGCCGAGGGTACGGCCCTGCTGGTCGAAGACGCTGTACTCGTTGACCAGCTCGATCAGCTTGGCCTTCTGGTTCACCACCAGGATCGGCTCGGTGAACAGGGTGCCGCCGCCGAACGAGGTCGGCGCTATCCCGGCCTGCTGCTGCACCTGGCGCTGGACCTTGGACGGGTCGGGGGCGCCGCTGACATTCACCTCCCACGCGTTGCCGCCGCCTTGCTGCTGCTGCGGAATCTGGCCGGGGTTCGTGTGCTCCGTCCACTGTTTGCCGTCCCAGTAGCGGAGCAGATTCGGAGTGCCTTGCGGGTCGGCGTACCAGCCCGCCGGAGTATTGGGATGCGTCGTCACCCGGGCAGAGTACCGTCAAGACATGTCAGGGAAGGAGCCAGTCGACCGGCTGCGCACCCTGCCGGACCAGCAGATCATTGGCGCGGCTGAAGGGCCGCGAGCCGAAGAAGCCGCGGTCGGCCGACATGGGGGAGGGGTGCGAGGACTCGATGGCGGGCAACTGCCCGAGCAGCGGTCGCAGATTGCGGGCGTCCCGGCCCCACAGCACGGAGACCAGCGGACGGCCCCGGGCGGCGAGCGCCCTGATCGCCTGCTCGGTGACCTCTTCCCAGCCCTTGCCGCGGTGCGCGGCGGGCCGCCGGGGCGCGGTGGTCAGCGCCCTGTTGAGCAGCAGCACACCCTGCCGGGTCCACGGCGTGAGATCCCCGTTGGACGGCCGCGGCAGCCCCAGGTCGGAGCCCAGTTCGCGGTAGATGTTCTCCAGACTGCCCGGCAGCGGCCGTACGTCCGGTGCGACGGAGAAACTGAGTCCCACCGCGTGACCCGGGGTCGGATACGGGTCCTGCCCGACGATCAGCACCCGCACGTCGTCGAAGGGCTGCTGGAACGCGCGCAGTACGTTCGCACCGGAGGGAAGGTACGTACGCCCCGCGGCGATCTCGGCGCGGAGGAAGTCCCCCATCGCCGCGATCCGGTCCGCCACCGGTTCGAGCGCCTTCGCCCAGCCCGCTTCGACGATCTCGTTCAATGGTCGCGCTGTCACGGTCCGTCACTCTACTGGCTCAACGGCCGTGCCGCGGACGGGGATCGGACCCGCCCGCGCAACGACGCCGCCGATGGCGGACCGCCGGGCAGGACCGGTCAGATACCGGCCCGGCGGAAGGCCCGCCCGTACTGCTGCGGCACCGCCACCTCGGAGCCCAGCTCACGGGCGGCGTGCAGCGGCCAGTTCGGCGTACGCAGCAGTTCGCGGCCGAGCAGGACGGCGTCGGCCTGGCCGGTGGACAGGATCGTCTCGGCCTGCCGGGGGTGGGTGATCTCGCCGACGGCCGCCACCGGCAGGCCGGTCTCGGCCTTCACGCGGGCCGCGAAGGGCACCTGATAGCCGGGGCCGAGCGGAATGCGTACGCCCGCGGCGTTCCCGCCCGTGGACACGTCGAGCAGGTCGACCCCGCGCACGAGCAGTTCCTTGGCGAAGCGGACCGTCTCGTCCGCCGTCCAGCCGCCGTCCTCCAGCCAGTCGGTGGCCGAGATGCGGAAGAACAGCGGCAGTTCCTCCGGCCAGACCTCGCGCACGGCGTCGACCGTCTCCAGCGCGAACCTGATCCGGTTCTCGAAGGCGCCGCCGTAGCCGTCGGTGCGGTGGTTGCTGTGCGGTGAGAGGAATTCGCCGATCAGATAGCCGTGCGCGCCGTGCAGTTCGAGCACCTCGAAGCCCGCCGCGAGCGCGCGCCGGGCCCCGGCCACGAACTGCCCGACGACGTCCCTGATGTCCGCCTCCGACAGCTCGGTCGGCACCTTGGAGTCGTCGGAGAACGCCACCGGGCTCGGCGCCACCGGCTGCCAGCCGCGCTCGTCCGCGCCCAGCGGGCCGCCGCCCGCCCACGGCCGGTCCGTGGACGCCTTGCGTCCGGCGTGGCCGATCTGGATGCCGGGCACGGTGCCGTGGTCCTTGAGGAAGCGGGTGATCCGGCTGAAGGCCGCCACCTGGTGGTCGTTCCAGATCCCGAGGTCGGCGGGGCTGATCCGGCCCTCGGGGCTGACCGCGGTCGCCTCGACCAGGATCAGTCCGGCGCCGCCGACCGCCCGCGACGCGTAGTGCGCGAAGTGCCAGTCGCCGGGCGCTCCCTCGTCGGGCCCCTCGGTCGCCGCCGAGTACTGGCACATCGGCGCCATCCACGCCCGGTTGGGAATGGTCACGGACCGCAGGGTGAAGGGCTCGAACAGCGCGCTCACGGCACTCTCCTCGTCGTCGGACTCCGTCGCGGGGCTCCACCGGTCGGGGCCTGTCGCCGCGCACTGGTGACGGCTTCTACGATAGACGCCGTAGTACGGCAGACGTCAAACTACGACAGGTATCGTAATATGACGTTCATGACACTCCCGATTCCGTCCCACGCGCCACCGGCACCGGCACCGTCGTCGTCGGTGTCGGCTGCGGGCCCCGACGCCCCGGCCGCCGCCGGGCGCGCGCTGGAGCACCCCGGCGCCGGGGAGATCCGGCTCGAAGAGGTGCTGCACGCGCTGTCCGACCCGATGCGGCTGATCGTGGTCCGCAATCTGGCCGCGGCCCACGGTGAAGTGGCCTGCTCCGACGTGCCGTTGCCGGTCAGCAAGTCCACGACCACGCACCACTTCCGGGTGCTGCGCGAGGCGGGCGTCATCAGCCAGATCTACCGCGGCACCTCCAAGATGAACGCGCTGCGCACGGACGACCTCGAAGCGCTCTTCCCCGGTCTGCTCGACCGCGTCCTCGACGCGGCGGCCCGCCAGGCGGCCCGGCTCGACGGCTGACCGTGGGGCGTCGGGCGCCCGGATCCAAAGTCTGTATCCGAGTGCCTGTATCCGAGTCCCTGGATTCGAGTGCCCGGATTCGAGTGCCCGGATTTCGAGTGGCTGGATTCGACGCGCCTCGATCCGTCCCGTCCTTGACGGGGCCTCAGGCCGGTCCCTCGGCGGGCGGCGACGACGAGTGGCCCGCCGCCGTCAACAGCCCTTCCCAGTCGGGGATCTTGACCGTCCCCCGGTCCAGGGAACGGCCCCGTTCCGCCTCCGCCGCCTCGATCGCCAGCCAGCCCGGCCAGGCGACCGGCCGTACGCCCGCGGCCCGCAATCCGGCCAGCGGATCGGCCGACAGCTCTCGCGTCAGCAGACCCGGCGCGTCGGCGATCAGCGCCGTCGCGGTCTCCTTGGCACACGGCCGGTTGGTGCCGATCACACCGGTCGGCCCGCGCTTGATCCAGCCCGCCACGTACTCGCCGGGGGAGGGCGTACCGTCGCGCAGCACGCGGCCCGCGTCGTTCGGCACCACCGCGCCCCGAGGGTCGAAGGGCAGGCCGGGCAGCGGCACCCCCTGGTAGCCGACCGAGCGCAGGACGAGTCCCGCGTCGATCTCCTCGCCGCCGCCTGTATCGGACACACCGCCGCGCCCGTCAGGACCCGTTCGGGTGAAACGGACCGCGCGCACCCGCCCGGCCTCGTCGGCGAGGAACGCGGTGGGGCGCAGGAAGAACCGCACATGGAGTCGGCGCGGCCGTCCCCGCGGCGGCTGCGCGGCCCACGAGCGCAGCACCTCCACATTGCGCCGGGCCGCCGTCGGCAGACCGGAGGGGTCGGCGTACGCCGGGTCGAGCGCCAACTCGTCCTCGCGCACGATCACATCCGTGTCGGCCAGCGCGCCCAGCTCACGCAGCTCCTTGGTGGTGAACTTCGCCTGCGAGGGTCCGCGCCGCCTCACCATGTGGATGTCGGTGACGCGGCTGTCGGCGAGCGCCCGCAGCGCCGCCTCCGGTACGTCGGTGCGCCGCAGTTCGTCCGCGCGCCGGGCCAGCACGCGCGCCACGTCGACCGCGACGTTCCCCACGCCGATGACCACGGCCGAGCGGGCCCGCAGCGCGAAGCCGTCCGGCGGCTCGTCGGGGTGCGCGCTGTACCAGGACACGAAGCGGGTCGCCGAGTAGCTGCCGGGCAACTCCTCGCCGGGCACGCCCAGTCTGCGGTCGGTCGCGGCGCCCACGCAGTAGACCACCGCGTGGTACAGGCCGAGCAGCCGCTCCGGCGTCAGCGGCGCGGGCCCTACGCCGACGTTGCCGAGGAAGCGGACCCGCGGGTCCTCCAGCACCTTGCGCAGGCTGCCCTGGAGGGACTTGATCTTCTCGTGGTCGGGCGCGACACCGTATCTGACCAGGCCGTACGGGCACGGCAACCGGTCGAGCACGTCAACCGCGACATCCGGCACCGACTCCTGACGGGTGAGCGCGTCCGCGGTGTACACCCCGCTCGGACCCGAACCGACGACTGCGACGCGTAACACGACGGTGCTCCCTTCGGCGGGACGTCACCAGCATGCGCCCTCCGGACGCGTCGCGGCAGAGCGCCGCACCCGGCGGCCCGGTCGAGGCGCACGATTTCAGCCCACCGGTCACCGGCCCCCGCCGTCCCCGCCGCCCCCGTCCCCGCCCGCGCCGGCCTTCGCGGGGGCCACCGCGCAGTCCTTCGGCGGCACCCCCAGCGTCCACTCCAGCCCGTACCGCTCGAAGAGTTCGGCCCGCAGCCGCGACAGCGGCATCGGAGCGCCCGGCAGCAGCAGCGCCACGGTCGCGCCCATCAGCAGCGCGCGCAGCAGCCGGTACTCCGCCTCGGGACCCTCGGGTCCCGACACGATTCCCGCGCCGTCCACCGCCTGGCTCAGCAGCGCCGCGAGCTTCTGCTGCTCCGGGCACTGGATGAAACCCTCCGCCTGGAGGATCGACGCCATGTGCGTACGCATCAAGGTGGTGTGCGTCTGCGTAAGGCCGAGGACCGCGTCGATGGCCCGCGCCATCCGTTCCTGGCCGTCCTCCGACCGCGGCTCGCGGTCCAGCGCGGCGGCCAGTTCCATGTGCATCAGCCGGTGCACGGCGGACTGCAACAGTTCGCGCTTTCCCGCGAAGTAGTACGAGACCAGGCCGCGTGCCGACCCCGCCCGCTGGGTGATGTCCGCCAGCGTGGTGGCCGCGTAGCCGCGTTCCTCCACCAGCTCCACGGTTGCCTGGAGCAACCGTTCCCGGGAACGCTGACGCATAGCTTCATTGACCGATGCGCTCCGAGGGGACATTATTTACTCCTGCGTTGACTGGCTGCGAGCCAATATACTCAGCGCAACCCGGCGGGCTTCGCCCTGTCCGGGAAACGGGGGATGGTGCCGGGCCCGGCGGCGCGGGGGATCGCCGGGACCGGCGCCGATCCCGAAAGCGCTTGTCATCGAGGCTCGTGTCCTGAAAGCGCTTGCCCCTTCAGCGGCCGGTTCATGAGCGCTCGGCGCGTACGGTGCGCGGCGCCGCATCAGCCCAGTCGGTAGCCCAGTCGGTCCAGGACGCCGAGCAGCGCGTCGGGACGTGCCGTCACCGGCAGATGGTCCACCAGGAACACCGGGCAGCCCAGCGCGGCGGCGCCGCCGTCCGCCGCACGGCTGTCGCCCACCATCGCGACGTCCGCGGGCTCCAGTCCGAGCCCGTCGCAGGCGATCCGGAAAAGCCGCTCGTCCGGCTTCTGGACGCCGTGCTCGAAGCTCAGCGCGAAGACGTCCACCAACTCGTCCAGCCCGTGCTCCCCGAAGACCGGCCGCAGATCCCATCCGATGTTGCTCACCACCGCCACCGGCACGCCCCGGTCCCGCAGGGCCCGCAACACGCGCTCGGTGTCGGGGTACGGATTCCACGCGGCGGGCGCCATGTGCCGGTCGTAGAGCGCGTCGTGCACATCCCAGGGGAGCGCGACGGTACGGGACAGGCCGCCGTACGCCGCTCGGTGCTCGGCCGCGCTGGTGTCGCGCCGGGCCCAGGCCGCCGCCAATCGCGGCGGAATCCGCTCGGGCGGTCCGCCGCCGGGCAGCGCGCCCGCCCGCTCCAGCGTTCCGGCGTACGCGGAGACCTCGTCGTCGGTGGCCGTGACGCCCTCGGCGGTGAGCGCCGACCGCAGCCAGGACTCGGCCGCTTCGACCCGCATCAGGGTGCCGGAGAAGTCGAACATCACGCCTTTGACGGCCATGGCCCCGCCTCTCCCGCCGCCGCTCAGGTCAGCGCGCCGAGGCCGGGGCCGAAAGCGATCAGCAGCGGGACGGCCGGGACCAGCAGCGCGAAGGCCGTCATCCGCACCCGTTGGCCGAGCGGCAGCCGGGGCGCGGGATCGAGCAGCCGGTGCACGCGGCCGGGCAGCGCGGCGAGCGGCGTGGGGCAGGGGCCGAAGACACCGCGTTCCGCGTTGAGTTCGACCAGCGCGAGGGCGGTGGTGAGGCGGCCGAAGCGGCGCGAGGCGGTGTCGTCGGCCGCCAGTTCCACCAGGTGGTGCACCTGGTCACGGAAGGCGGCGAAGACCGGCACCTGCGGGAAGCCGCCCGCGAGCGCGCCCGAGCAGTGCAGCAGCACGTCGTGCCTGGCGCGTACGTGTCCCTGCTCGTGGGCCAGCACGGCGTCCAGTTGGCGGCCCTTCAGGCGGCGCAGCGCGGCCGTGGTGATGACCAGTTGGGGCTCGGCGCCGGACAGCCACCAGGCGTCGGAGCGGGCGTCCTCCAGGACCACCAGGCGCTCGCCGGGCGTGACGGTCTCGCCGGGCAGCCGGGGCGCGCGCACGCGGAGTTCCGCGCGGCGCTGCTTGCGCCGCGACCGTGTGCCGCGCACCTCGCGGGTGAGCATCGCCGCGGTCCACACACCGCCGAGCGCGAGCAGGACGGCGATGGTCCCGGCCCAGCGGCCGTACTCGGACAGCGCGTAGGCGTCGACCACACCGCTCGGGGCGAACGCGAAGAGATTGCCGCGGACCGCGGCCCAGGCGGCCGAGGCGGAGAGCGCCATGGCCAGCACGCAGCACAGCAGTACGGCGGCGACCACACACTGCCAGACCCACAGGGCCAGCACCGGTTCGCGTTCCGGCCACTTGGCACGGGACAGCAGACGCGGCGCCATCGCCGCCGCAAGTGCGCCGAGAATCAGCAGCACGAACGGGACCGTCATGGTGATCAGCCTAGGAGGCGCGCGGTTCACGGGGGACGGACCACGACCCGATGTGACGCATGACTCACGGCAGCGAGTCGGTCACAGGGTCAGCAGCATCGCGAACATCCCCAGCGCCATCGCCACCCGGCAGGCCGCCGCGACCTCCGGCGCGTGCCGCAGCGGGACACGGTCCCGGTCGCCGCCCGCGCCTCCTTCCGCCTGGCCGGTGGATATCAGCGGGCCGCCGCCCGGCGCGCCGTGCGCCTGCGCCGGGAGCGCGACCAGGGTGGTGCCGCTGCGCAGGACGTAGCCCGCGAAGTAGAGCAGCAGCAGGCCGGTGAGCAGCGGGGTGCCCGCGCCGGTGGCCGCCATGTGCTCGGCGTGGCCGCCGTGCGCCGACGCCGCCCCGCCCATCGCCACGGCCATGTAGACCATCGCGGCCGAGCACACGGAGTGGTGCAGATGGTGGCCGGGCCGCCGGACCAGCAGCAGCGCCCGTACCCCGGCCAGCGCGAAGACCACGCCGAGGACGACGGCGAACAGCGGCGTCCCCCACGGCCGCGGGTCGAGGACGGACATCGGGACGGCCATCACCGCCATGCCCGCCGCCATCACCGCCTCGTCGCGCGCTTCGCGGCGCAACAGGCACGCGACCGCGGCGACGGTGCTGAGCGCCACGAGCAGCCAGGCCACCAGCGGTGGTCCGTGCATGCCGTCCTCCCCCTCATCCCCACGCCTCTTCGGCGCGCCCCGGTCCGTGCGGTGACCCTCGGCCGGTCCGGTCCGGTCCGTGACGACCGGCCCGGTCCAGTCCGTGACGACCGGACCGCCGGACGGTTGTTCGGCGGTCCCAGGAGAACTGCCCAGGTCCGAGGGCGCACACCCGAGCGCATCGGGGTAGTCGGGGGAGCGTGTCACCGCGGCGCGCGCCGTCGCGGATCGCCGTGTGCCACGATCTCGTGCGCGTCGCCCGACCGCAACGCCTCCGGGCCGGCGTCCGGCGCCTCGGCCCCGCGCGCCCGCGCCGCGGCCCGCGACCTGCGTACTTCCCGCGCCTGCCGGGCGCCGGAGCGCTGGGTGACGGCCACGCAGACCAGTACGGCGAGCGCCGCGGGCAGTGTGGCACGGCCCAGGTGCTCACCGAGCAGCGCGGCGGACCACACCAACGTCAGCACGGGCTGGGCGAGTTGGAGCTGGCTGGCCCTGGTCACCCCGATCGCCGCCATGCCGCGGTACCAGACCATCAGGCCGAGGAACTGCGACACCACCGAGACCCACACCAGGCCGCCGACCGACTCGCCGGTCAGCCGTACCGGCTCCAGCGACAGCGACACGACCGCGGCGGGCAGCGTGAGCGGCAGCGTACCGACCAGCGCCCAGCCGACCACCTGCCAGCCCGGCAGCACCGACGCCAGCCGCCCGCCCTCCACGTAACCGGCGGCGCAGACCAGCAGCGAGGCGAAGAGGAAGCCGTCCCCGGCGGTCGGCGCGCCGCCGCTCTCGCCGAGCGAGAAGGCGGTGACCACCGCCGCGCCCGCGACGGCCGCGATCCAGAACGTACGGGACGGCCGCGCACCGGTGCGCACGGCCGCGAGCACCGCGGTGCACAGCGGGAGCGCGCCGACGACGACGGCGGCGTGCGAGGTGTCGGTGGTGCGCAGCGCGAGGGTGGTCAGCAGCGGGAAGCCGATGACGACACCGCAGGCGACCACGGCCAGTCCCGCCCAGTGCTCCCGGTCCGGCACCTTCGCCCGGCCCGCCGCGAGGAAGGCCCCGGCGACCGCGGTGGCCAGGACCGCCCGGACCGTCACCGCCGACCAGGCGCCGAATCCGCTCAGCGCCCAGTGGGTGGAAGGGAAGGTGAGCGAAAAGGCGGCCACACCGAGACAGGCGAGCGCGGTGCCCGCGACCGCTACTGAGGTGCGGGGAGTAGCGCTATTCTTATCCTTCATGAATGACGATAGCAGTGCCAGTGCGCTGGCAGAATCCCTCCGAGGAGAGCTGGACCGCTTCTCACCGGGAGCGAAACTGCCGTCGAGCCGGGCCCTGGTCGAGCGGTTCGGGGTCAGTCCGGTGACGGTCTCGCGGGCGCTGGCGACGCTCGCCGCGCAGGGACTGGTCGTCACCCGGCCCGGCGCGGGCACCTACCGGGCCGCCGAGGGCGCGGCGACCACCACCGCCGTCGACACCTCCTGGCAGCAGGTCGCGCTCACCGCGGAGGACCCGGACGTGGCACCGCGCGTGGTCGACGCCTCCGGAGTGCTGGGCTGCCTGGTCGGCCCGCCGCAGGGCGTCATCCCCCTCAACGGCGGCTATCTGCACCCCGGCCTCCAGCCCGAGCGGGCGCTCGGCGCCGCGCTGGCCCGTGCCGCCCGCAGGCCCGGCGCCTGGGAACGGCCGCCGCTGGAAGGGCTCACCGCGCTGCGGAACTGGTTCGGCCGCGAGGCGGGAGTTCCGCCCGCCCAGGTGCTGATCACCTCCGGCGGGCAGGCCGCCCTCACCACGGCCCTGCGCGCGCTGGCCGCGCCGGGCTCCGCCGTACTCGTCGAATCGCCCACCTACCCCGGCGCGCTCTCCGCCGCCCGCGCCGCGGGGCTGCGGCCGGTGCCGGTCCCGCTCGACGCGGACGGCGTCCGGCCCGATCTGCTCGCCGACGCCTTCGAGGCCAGCGGCGCGCGGGTCTTCTTCTGCCAGCCGCTCTTCCAGAATCCGACCGGCGCGGTGCTCGCCGCCGGGCGCCGCCGCCAGGTGCTCGACATCGCGCGGGCGGCGGGCGCCTTCGTGGTCGAGGACGACTTCGCCCGGCGGCTCGGCCACGGCGACCCGCTGCCGCCGCCCCTGGTCGCCGAGGACCCGTACGGCACCGTCGTCCACTTCGCGTCGCTCACCAAGCCGACCTCGCCCAATCTGCGCGTCGGCGCGCTGATCGCCCGCGGCCCGGTGATGGAACGGCTGCGCGCCATCCAGGTGGTCGACAGCTTCTTCGTGCCCAGGCCCCTCCAGGAGGCGACCCTGGAACTCGTCGGCGCGCCCTCCTGGCCGCGCCATCTGCGCGCTGTCACCGCCGCACTGCGCGAGCGGCGCGACGCCATGCTCGCCGCGCTCCGGCACCGCCTGCCGGAACTGGTCCCCGACCCGGTGCCCACCGGCGGCTACCACCTGTGGCTGCGGCTGCCCGACGGCACCGACGAGACCGCGCTGACCGGCGCCGCGCTCCGCGCGGGCGTGGCCGTCGCCCCCGGCCGTCCCTATTTCCCCGCCGAGTCGCCCGCCCCGTACATACGGATCACCTTCGCCTACACCACGGGCGCCGCCGAGATCACCGAAGGCGTCCGGCGCTTCGAGCTGGCGCTGCGCGAGACCGCCCCCGCGCTGTGAACACCAGCTCTGTCACGAAGCCCTTCCGCGCGCCGCACACGCGCCCTTCCGCGCGCCGAGCACGCGTCCTGTCGCACGCCGACCACGCGCCCTGCCCCACGTCGAGCACGCGCCCCGTCGCGCGCCGACGCCGCCCGCCCGCGAAGACCTCGGCAGGACCCGTGAGCGCGGCCCGGACCTGGGGATAGCCTTGCCCGCATGGATATCGCCGCTCCCCGCTTCCGCGCCGCCACCCCCGACGACGTCCCCGTCCTGGTCGGGCTGATCGAGTCCGCCTATCGCGGCGACGCGAGTCGCGCGGGGTGGACGACGGAGGCGGACATCCTTCAGGGGCAGCGGACCGACCCCGAGGGCGTGCTGGCCGTCATCGAAGGCGCGGACAGCAGGCTGACGGTGGTGGAGTCCGGCGACGAGGTGGTGGCCTGCTGCCAGCTCGAACACCGCGGCGACCACGCGTACTTCGGGATGTTCGCCGTACGGCCCGCGCTCCAGGGCGCCGGGCTCGGCAAGGTGATCCTCGCCGAGGCCGAACGGTTCGCCCGCGAGGAGTGGGACGTCGCCGAGCTGCACATGACGGTGATCTCGGTCCGCGAGGACCTGATCGCCTGGTACGTCCGCCGCGGCTACCAGCGCACCGGGCAGACCAGCCCCTTCCCGTACGGCGAGGAGCGCTTCGGGCTGCCGACCAGGGACGACCTGGAGTTCGAGCTGCTCACGAAGAAGCTGGTCTGAGACCCGGACGCCCGCCACCCGACACCCGATCCACCCGGTACCCGGCGCCCCGAACCCGGTCGCCCGGCCCCGGCCGTCACAGCCGTCCCGCCTCCGTGATCCGGCGCAGGAAGTCCCGCGTGCGCTGCTCGGCCGGGGCGCCGAACACCTCGGCGGGAGTGCCGCGCTCCAGGATCACGCCCGCGTCCAGGAAGCAGACCTGATCGGCGACATCGCGGGCGAACGCCATCTCATGGGTGGCGATCACCATCGTCATGCCCTGCTCCTTCAGGTCGCGGACCACCGACAGCACCTCGCCGACGAGCTCCGGGTCGAGCGCGGCGGTCACCTCGTCGAGAAGCAGCAGCCGCGGCCTGGTCGCGACCGCCCGCAGGATCGCCACCCGCTGCTGCTGGCCGCCGCTGAGCCGGTCCGGATACTCCGCGGCCCGGTCGGCGAGCCCCAGCCGGGCCAGCAGCTCCCGCGCCCGCTCCTCCGCCTCGCCCCGCGGCACCCCGTGCACCCGGCGCGGCGCCAGCGTGATGTTGTCCAGCACCGTCATGTGCGGGAACAGGTTGTACGCCTGGAAGACGACGCCGATCCTGCGCCGTACCGCGTCCTGGTCGGCCCGCGGGTCGGTGATGTCCTCGCCGTCCAGGAAGATCGCGCCGTCGTCGATCTCCTCCAGCAGATTCGCGCAGCGCAGCAGCGTGGACTTCCCTGAGCCGGACGCGCCGATCAGCGCCGTGACCGTGTGCGCGGGCACGTCGAGCGCGATGTCCCGCAGAACGACGGAGGAGCCGTACGTCTTGCGGACCGACTCCAGCCGCAGCACGGGCGTGTCCCGGCTCCGGTCCGGATCGGCCAGGTCCCGCGCCTGGGGCGGTACGTCCTTGGCGAGCCGGTCCCCGCCCGTGCCGCTCATACGACGCCTCCCTGCGACTGCCGCCGGTTCATCCTGGCCGTCACCCAGTCGGTGAACCGCGTCATCGGGATGGTCAGCGCGACGAAGATCAGCCCCGCGACCACGTACGGCGTGTAGTTGAAGTCACGGCTGGCGATGATCTGCGCCGCGTAGACGGCGTCCACGGCGCCCGCGATCGACACCAGACCGGTGTCCTTCTGGAGCGACACCAGGTCGTTGAGCAGCGGCGGCACCACGCGGCGCACGGCCTGCGGCAGCACCACGTACCGCATCGTCTGCGCGCTGCTGAGGCCGAGCGAGCGGGCCGCGGCGCGCTGGCTCGGGTGGACGGTCTCGATCCCGGCCCTGAACACCTCGGCGACATAGGCGGTGTACGTCAGGCAGAGCGCCAGGCCGCCGAGGAGCACGGGGTCGTTGGTGACGCCGCTCAGCCGCAGCGCGGGCACGCCGAAGACCACCGCGAGCAGGCAGATGATCAGCGGCAGCCCGCGGAAGAAGTCCACGTACGCCGTCGCCAGGGCGCGCAGCGGGAAGAACACCGGGCCGCGCAGGGTGCGCACGACCGCCAGCAGCAGCCCCGCGACCAAGACGACGGCGCCGCACACCACCATCAGCCGCAGATTGAGCCAGAGGCCCTGGAGCACGTCCGGCAGCGCGAGCCGCGCGTAGTGCCCGTTGAGGAACGTCTCACGGGTGCGCTGCCAGCCGGGCGAACTGACGATCAGCCCGATCAGCACCCCGGCGGTCGCCAGGGTGCTGACGCTCGCCACCACCAAGGCGCGGCGGCCGCGGGCGCGTCGGTACAGCTCGCGCTCGATCCGCCGCGCGGACGGCTGGTACGTGTCGACCTGCGCGGGGTCGTCCCGCACGGTCATCCGAGCACCGGGGCGCCGACGGCGTCCGACAGCCACCGCTTCTCCAGGGCGGCCAGCGTCCCGTCGCCGTGCAGGGCGGTGACGGCCCGCGAGACGCACGCGGTCAGCTTGCTGCCCTTGTCGAGGACCAGCCCGAACTGCTCGGGCGAGGAGCCCGCCGCCGCGAACTGCCCGACCACCTTGGCGTCGGTGACCTCGGCCCCGGTGATGTAGAAGGCGGTCGGCAGGTCGACCACGATCCCGTCGACCTGGCCGTTCTTGAGCGCGGCCACGGCGAGGTCGTTGCGCTGGTAGACGGCGGGCTGCTTGGCGGGCTTCACCAGGTTGTCGATGACGTCCAGGCTGGTGGTGCCCACCTGGGCGCCGAGCTTGGCGTTCTTCAGGTCCGCGACGCTGTGCGCGTTCGCGATCTTCGAGGTCTTCAGCGCGACGACGGTCTGCCGTACGTCGTAGTAGCCGGGCGAGAAGTCGACGGCCTTCTTGCGCTCGTCGTTGATCGAAACCTGGTTGATGTCGAAATCGAAGTTCTTGGCACCGGGCGCGAACGCCTTGTTGAAGGCCACGGTCTGCCAGACGACCTGGTCCGGCGCGTAACCGAGCTGCTTGGCCACCGCGTACGCGACCGCCGACTCGTACCCCTTGCCGTTGGACGGCTTGTTGTCCGAGAACCACGGGTCGTACGCCGGATTGTCGGTGCCGACGGTGAGCTTGCCGGGGGTACGGGTGGCGAGCGTGCCGGGCGCGCACGACGCCGTGGTGGCGGTGGTGGTGCCGGTCGCACCGGCCGACGCCGCGGAGGACGAGGGACCGGCGTCGGTCGTGTCGTCCTGGGGCGAGCAGCCGGCCAGTGCGAGGGTGAGCAGGGCAGCCGCGGCGAGCGCGGCACGGCGCGGGGACAGCGAGATCGCGGGACGCATGGCGGGACCTTGGCACCGCGCGGGCGCGTCTGTCCACGCGATTCGGCCAGTTGTCCGGATGCCGGACCTTTGTGTCCGGCACATTGCGCGGGGCCGCGGGACCGCGGCGCCGCAGGATGACGCCGGTACGGTACCGCGGCGCTACGCGATGGCCGGTTCCTCGGGGAGGTCGGTGGCGGCGCCGTCCAGCCGCAGCGCGCGGGCCAGGGCCCACTCCTGCGCGGTGTTGACGGTCCAGGCCATGACGGCGATGCCCGCGGCCTGGCAGCGCTCGACGACGTCCAGGTTCACCTGCCGCAGTTCCAGGCTGACCAGGCGGGCGCCCACCGCCTGGGCGCGGGTGACGATCTCCGGGCCGAGGTCGCTGGCGACCAGCACCGTGCGCACGTCGGGCAGCAGCGTACGGATCTCCGCCAGCGCCTCGTCGTGGAAGGACAGCACACTGACCCGGTCGGTCGCGCCGTGCGCGCTCAGGGTGTCGGCCAGCGCCCGGGCCGCCGCCACGTCCTTGATCTCGGCCTGGATCGGCCGGCCAACCGCTTCGAGGACCTCCTCGAAGACCGGTACGCGCTCGCCGAGCCCGGCGTCCAGGCCGCGGATCTCGTCCAGCGTGAGGTCGCGGACCAGCCCGGCGCCGTCGGTGGTGCGGTCGACGTCGGCGTCGTGCATGACGATCAGCGCGCCGTCCTTGCTGAGGTGCAGATCCAGCTCGATCTGGTCCAGGCCCGCCTTTTCGGCTCGGCGGAAGGAGCGCAGGGTGTTCTCCGGCTCGACGCCCATGACCCCGCGGTGGCCGACGGTGAGGAAGCTCATACCGGCACCCTAGCGAGACCGGGCGACGGCGGGCCGAACACGCCGTGACGACTCGGGACCGCGTGCTCAAGCGGCCCCTATGCGCAAGTTTTAGTGACCCATCCCGGCAGACGACAGGAAGAACAGCGGCCTGTCGACCATCAGGCAGGACAATCTCCACCGGCTCCCCTTGATGGATCAACAAGGTCACGGATACGGTGTCCGGACGACAGTTTCTTTTGTGGAGGAGGGGTCATGGGCGAAGTTCTTTCGGCGAAGGTGGCGGACGGCGGCGGTACGTCCGGCGTGGGCATCGTCGGCCACCCCGCGTGGGCGGTGCTGAAGCAGGCCGTCGAAGCCATCAGGCCCTGGCAGCGCAAGGACGGCTCCATCGACTTCGAGGCCGAGGGCGCGCCCAGCAAGGACGACGCCGAGCGCACCGTGCGCCGGGTGACCGAGTCGGTCGAACAGCTCTCCCCGCTCCTCCCGCACGACGCCGAGTACCACCGCGCCCTGGTCGCCGACCTGCGCCGCTGGTCCGACGACGGCTTCGGCGTCCCGGACTTCCTCGACTCGCTGCTCGCCTTCCAGCCCGCGGCCGACCGCCGCGACGGCCTGCCGCACCTGGTCGTCTTCCCGATGTACACACAGAACGGCAACCCGGACCGCAATCTGGAGGCCGTCGCCCTGCGCGTCGTCTGGCCCGACTGGCTGGCCGAGCTGGAGCGCAATCGGTACGACAACCCGCTGTTCGTACCGATCACCTTCGAGGACTTCACCCCCGGCTACGACACCAACTCCGCGGTGCTCTTCCCGGAGACCGTCGCCGTCCGCGAGGCCCCCGAGCGCTGGACCTGGGGCGCGATCTTCTGCGACCGCGAGGCCGCCCGCTTCCGCGCGGTGACCGCCGCCGCCGTCGACACCCTCGGCCTGGAACTGCCCGAGGAGGCGGCCCGGCTGATCGCCGACCAGGACCTGGCGCAGCAGACGTACGTCCTGTGGGACATGATCCACGACCGCACGCACAGCCACGGCGACCTGCCGTTCGACCCGTTCATGATCAAGCAGCGCGCGCCGTTCTGGATGTACGGGCTGGAGGAGCTGCGCTGCGACCTGACCACGTTCAGGGAGGCCGTGAAGCTCCAGGCCGAGGGCCACCCGATGGGCCTGGGCGTGCAGTACGCGATCCTCTTCGACCGGCTCTTCCGCTTCCCGGTCACCGGTGAACGCGTCCGCAACTACGACGGACTCGGCGGACAACTCCTCTTCGCGTACCTGCACAAGCACGACGCCGTACGCTGGACAGACAACACCCTGCACATCGACTGGGAGCGCGCACCGCAGGTCACCAACCAGCTCTGCGCCGAGATCGAGACGCTCTACCGGGACGGCATCGACCGGCCCAAGCTCGTGCACTGGTTCGCCGCCTACGACCTGGTCGCCAGCTACCTCTCCCCGCATCCCGGCTCGGTCTGGGCGAAGGGCCCCGACGCCCTCGACCTGTCCCAGCCCCCGCGCAAACTCGTGGACGACGTGCTGGCGGACGAGTTTCCGCTCAGCATGTTCTACGAGGCCCTTGCGAAGAAGCTGCGGACGGTGATCACCTCGACCAAGGGAATCACCGGCGAGAGCTCACTTCGGGGCGCCGCGTGACCGGTGCGGCCGAGGAGGCGGACATGACGACCGACACGTACACGGGTGGTCTCGACGGAGCGGTGATCGCCGTGGCGGGCGCGGGCGGCCCCGCGGGGCGGGCGGTACTGCAACGGCTCGCGCGCGAGGGCGGCCATGTGATCGCCGCCGACGCCGACCCCGAGCGGCTGGCCGAGGCCGTCGACGCGGCGCGCTACGACGCGGGCGGCGCTGACATCACCGGCGAGATCGTCGACCTGCTCGACCTGGAGGCGACCCAGGACTGGGCCGGCCGGATCGAGAAGGACCACGGCAGGGTCGACGGCCTGGTCCACCTCGTGGGCGGCTGGCGCGGCTCCGCGTCCTTCCCCGAGACCGACCTCGGCGACTGGGACGTGCTGCACAAGCTGCTGATCCGTACCGTGCAGAACACCTCGCTGGCCTTCCACGACGGCCTCATGCGCAGCCACGGCGGCCGGTACGTGCTGATCAGCGCGTCCGGCGCCACCACGCCGACCGCGGGCAACGCCGCCTACTCCGCGGCCAAGGCCGCGGCCGAGGCGTGGACGCTCGCGCTGGGCGACTCCTTCCGCAAGCTCGGCGGCGCCGACGGACCCACGGCCGCGGCCACTGTGCTGGTGATCAAGGCGTTGGTGCACGATGAGATGCGGGCCACGCGCCCGAACGCCAAATTCGCCGGCTTCACCGACGTGCGCGACCTCGCCGAGGCCATCGCGGACGTCTGGGACCAGAGCCCTACGGAAGTGAACGGGACCCGACAGTGGCTGACGCCCCGACCGTGACAGAACAGCTCGCCAGCGACGCCGTGCGCCGCCACGACCCGCAGGTGCGCGGCTTCGCCAGTGACAACTACGCCGGGGTGCACCCGGAGATCCTCACCGCGCTCGCCCTCGCCAACGGCGGCCATCAGCCCGCCTACGGCGGGGACGAGTACACCGGCCACCTCCAGGAGGTCTTCCGCGGCCACTTCGGCCCGCGCGCGGAGGTCTTCCCGGTCTTCAACGGCACCGGCGCCAACGTGACGGCGCTCCAGGCCGTCACCGAGCGCTGGGGCGCGGTGATCTGCGCCGAGTCCGCGCACATCCACGTGGACGAGTGCGGCGCCCCCGAGCGGGTCGGCGGCCTGAAGCTGCTCACCGTCCCGACCCCGGACGGCAAGCTCACCCCCGAGCTGATCGACCGGCAGGCGTACGGCTTCTCCGACGAGCACCGGGCCCAGCCGCAGGTCGTCTCGATCACTCAGACCACCGAACTGGGCACCTGCTACACGCCCGAGGAGATCAAGGCGATCTGCGACCACGCGCACCAGCTCGGCATGGCCGTGCACCTGGACGGCGCGCGGATCGCCAACGCGGCGGCCGGCCTCGACGTGCCGCTGGCCCGCTTCACCACCGAGGCGGGCGTGGACATCCTCTCCTTCGGCGGCACCAAGAACGGCCTGCTGCTTGGCGAGTGCGTGGTCGTCCTCAGCCCCGAGCGGGTGCGCGCCATCGACTACCTGCGCAAGCTGTCGATGCAGCTCGCCTCCAAGATGCGGTTCGTCTCCGTGCAGTTCGAGGCGCTGCTCTCGGGCGACCTGTGGCTGCGCAGCGCCGCCCACGCCAACGCGATGGCCCGCCGCCTGGAGCAGGCCGTACGGGGCGTGGACGGGGTCACCGTGCTGCGGCCCGTGCAGTCCAATGCCGTCTTCGCCCTGCTGCCGCGCGAGGTCAGCGAGCGGCTGCAGAAGCGTTACCGCTTCTACTTCTGGGACGAGTCGACGGGCGAGGTCCGCTGGATGTGCTCCTTCGACACGACCGAGTCGGACGTGGACGGCTTCGCCGCCGCGCTCGAGGAGGAGATGCGGGCCTAGGGCCTGTCCGGCGGCCCGGAGTCGGCCGCATGAGTATGCGGTTGGCGGTAATTCGATTGATCGAGTGGTCGGCGGTTTCCTAGGCTCCCGCACATGGAGCTGATCCTGGAGACCGCCGACCTCTCGGCCTATACGGCCGCCGACGACGTCATCGACCACGGCCACCCACGAGTGCGCGACACCGCGGCCGCGCTGCTGGCCCATACCACCGGACCGCATGACTATGCGCGGGCCGCCTTCGTATTCGTCCGCGACACGATCCCGCACTCCTTCGACTCCGGCGACGACCGCGTCACCTGGCGGGCCTCCGACGTGCTGGAGCAGCGCACCGGCATCTGCTACGCCAAGTCGCACGCGCTGACGGCGCTGCTGCGCGCCGCGTCCATCCCCGCCGGGCTCTGCTACCAGCGGCTCACCGACGACGACGGTACGGACCCGGTGGTCCACGGCCTGATCGCCCTGCTGCTGCCGGGGCGCGGCCACTGGTCACGGCTGGACGCGCGCGGCAACAAACCCGGCGTCGACGCGCGCTTCTCGCTGGACGAGGAACGGCTCGCGTGGGCGGCGCGCCCGGAGATCGGCGAGGCCGACTATCCGCTCGTGCACGCGGCGCCGCCCACGGCCGTACTGGAGGCCCTGCGCGGCGCGCGCGACCGGTCGGAACTGGCCAGGACGCTGCCCACCGAACTGCCGTGAGGACGCCGTCGCGTCCCGCGTCCCGCGTCCGGAGGGGTCCCGCGTCCGGTTGGGGTTCCGCGCCCGCGTCCGGAGGGTCCCGCCTCAGCTCGGCTGGGGCTGCTGCTCGCGGTCCCTGGCCGCCGCTTCCTCCGGCGTCGGGGCGGTGCCGCCCAGATGCGCGGGCAGCCACCAGCGGTCGGCGGGGCCCGAGGGCCTGCCCGGATACGTACGCTGCGCGTCGTCCAGCAGCTCCTGCACCCGCAGCCGCAGCCGCCGGGTGAGCGCGCCCGCCTTCTCGTTCTCCTGCGGGCGCATCTGCTCGCCGATCCGCAGCGTGATCGGGAACTTGCTGCGGCCCAGATTGCGCGGGTGCCCCTTCGTCCACAGTCGCTGAGTGCCCCACAGCGCCATCGGCAGCAGCGGCACACCGGCCTCCATCGCCAGCCGGGCCGCACCCGACTTGAACGACTTCAACGTGAACGACTGCGAGATGGTCGCCTCGGGGAAGACCCCGATGATCTCACCGCCGCGCAGCGCGTCCAAGGCGTGCGCGTACGCGTGCATGCCCTCGGAGCGGTCCACCGGAATGTGCTTCATGGCGCGCATCAGCGGACCCGACACCTTGTGCCGGAAAACCGATTCCTTCGCCATGAAGCGCACCAGGCGCTTGGCGGGCAGCGTCGTCAGACCGCAGAAGACGAAGTCCAGATAGCCGATGTGGTTGCTGACGAGCAGGGCGCCGCCTTGGCGGGGGACGTTCTCGGTGCCCCGGATGTCGAATTTGAGCCCCTGCACCTTGAACATGGTGCGGGCACAAGCGATCACCGGTGGATAGACGAGTTCGGCCATGTCGGGGCACCTGCTCTCTCCGGGGCGGCGCTCCCGGCGGAAGTTACGCGCCCGTAAGTTGTTCGGCCGCTGAGCGATGGTGCCCCGCCGGCGGGCCCCCTGTCATCCCGGGGACCGGTGCCAAGGCGAGATTCTTCTCACGACCTGCGGCGGAACCCATCAGGCTGCTGCCCGTTTCAGCAGCAGATACACCTCGCACCCCAGGCAGTAGGCGAAAGCGGCGTTGAGGAAGGCGGCGGCGAGCGCGCACGCGGTGGCCGCCAGACCCAGCCACTGCGGGCCCACCAGGTAGCCGATGACACCGATCACGGAGAAGCCGAAACCCACCGCCTGCGCGAACCGCGGCGGGGCCGCGTCCTCGGTGCCGGGCGGCGGCCCCAGCCTGGGCCGCACCAGGGTGCGGAAAACCCAGCCGTACGGCGAATTCTGCACTCCGGCCACCGCTCCCACGGCGAAGACCGCGGCCTGAACGGCCAGCAGCCAGCCGCTGCCGGTGATCAGCACGACCGCCAGCACCACCGTGGTCAGGGACGCACCGAAGCGGGGCCCTCGTACATCGATCTCCATGACTGAAATAATGGCCGACCAGCGACGGAACGCGACCGCGGGAATCATTGCGTTCGCATGAACGCTGCACGGATCGGAATGACGCGGGCGGGAAGCCGCCGGACGTACGACCGTGTGTGTGACCGGACGTACGACGGTGTGTGACCGGACGTATGAGCAGGCGTATGAGACGTACGAGATGTGTGAGCGGACGAGGAGCACGGCGTTGACGGGACTGGTGGTCTGCCTGGCCGTACTGCTGGCCGCGAGCGCCTACGGGCTGGTGCACCGGCGCAGGGACGGGAGAATCCGGGTGCGGACGAAGGACGGCGACGAGCGGCTGACGGCCGCTGACCTCGGCGGGCCGCTGGGGGAGCGCGCCACCCTGGTGCAGTTCTCCAGCGCCTTCTGCGCGCCCTGCCGGGCCACCCGGCGCGTGCTCGACGAGGTGGCGGGCATGGTGGACGGCGTCCGGCACGTCGAGATCGACGCCGAGGCGCACCTGGAGCTGGTCAGGCGGCTGAGCGTCCTCAAGACCCCGACCGTGTTCGTCCTCGACGCGGACGGCGCGATCGTGCGCAGGGCCGCCGGTCAGCCGCGCAAGGCGGACGTGATCGCCGCGCTGGGCGCGGCTGTCTGACGAGCCGGGCGGGCCGGCCGATCTGAGGGGCTGTCAGCCTCCGGCGGAGCGCGGTGTGACGGAAATTCCATATTCCGGGCGGGTCTTGACGTGACCCCGTCCGAATCGTCACTCTGACGTTATGTCGCACGACCACTTTCTGTACGCGTATCTGTACGCGCGCGCCGATGTCGACTTCGGTCGGCACTCCAGCGCGCGTTGTCCGAGCTGCTGAGCGCCCACGACCCGCACTCCGCCGCTCGACCGCTTCAGAAGGATCTGACCGTGACTGCCATCAGCGATCACCCCGCCGCCTTTGACTCCTCGGCCTTCGACCCCACGCCCGGCCCCGCTCTCGACCCCGCCGTCTTCCGTTCGGTCTTCCGCCGCCACGCGGCCGGAGTCGCCGTGATCACCGCCGCGGGCCCCGATCCCGTCGGCTTCACCGCCACCTCCCTGACCTCGGTGTCCGCCGAGCCGCCGCTGCTCTCCTTCGGCATCAGCCTGGGGTCGTCGAGCTGGCCGACCGTCGCCGAGGCGTCGTTCGTCGGCGTCCACATACTCGGCGAGCACCAGGAAGTGCTGGCCGGCACGTTCGCCCGCAGCGGCGCCGACCGCTTCGGCCCCGCCACCGCCTGGGCGTCCGGCCCGCACGGCGTCCCGCTGCTCGACGAGGTACCGGCCTGGCTGGTGTGCCGCGTGGTGGCGCGCATCCCGGCGGGCGACCACCGGATCGTCATCGCCCAGGCCGTCGCCGGTGACCCCCAGGGTCCCGGCCGCCCGCTCCTCTACCACCAGGGCGGCTTCAACTCACTCGGCCACTGACGGCGGCGGCGTCGGCCACATCACAGTTCAAGGTCCTTGCTAACGGGGAACCAGCTCTGTGTACTGGCGAGTAATATTTCTGTCGGGGCAGTTGCTGCGTCCCGGCGGGGAGCCGCCGCCGCGGACGCCTATGCTGCCATTCCGGGGCGGATTCCGGGGCAGTTGGACGAAGACGTTGCAACGATGCAGTAGGTAGGAGAGCTGGCGTGAGTTTGAGGATCGTAGTCGCAGTGAAGTACGTGCCCGATGCCACGGGCGACCGTCACTTCGCCGAGGACCTGACCACTGACCGCGACGCGGTGGACGGCCTGCTCTCCGAGCTGGACGAGTACGCGGTCGAGCAGGCGCTGCAGATCGCCGACGCGGCGGACGACGCGGAGATCACGGTGCTGACCGTGGGTCCCGAGGACGCGAAGGACGCGTTGCGCAAGGCGCTGTCGATGGGCGCGGACAAGGCGATCCACGTCGAGGACGACGGCCTGCACGGCACGGACATCCTCGGCACGTCGCTGGTGCTCGCCAAGGCCATCGAGCGCGCGGGCTTCGACCTCGTCGTGACCGGCATGGCCTCGACCGACGGCACCGCGGGCGTGGTGCCCGCGCTGCTGGCCGAGCGGCTGGGCGTGCCGCAGGTGACGTTCCTGTCCGAGGTGTCGGTCGAGGACGGCAAGGTGACCGGCCGCCGCGACGGCGACGCGGCCAGCGAGCGGCTGGAGGCGTCGCTTCCGGCGCTGGTCTCGGTGACCGACCAGTCGGGCGAGGCCCGTTACCCCTCGTTCAAGGGGATCATGGCGGCGAAGAAGAAGCCGGTGGAGGCCCTGGACCTGTCGGATCTGGGTCTGGACGCGGCCGAGGTGGGCCTGGCGGGTGCGTGGACGGCCGTCGAGGACGCCACGCAGCGTCCGGCGCGGACGGCGGGCACGATCGTGAAGGACGAGGGCGAGGGCGGCAAGCAGCTCGCGGAGTACCTGGCGAGCCAGAAGTTCATCTGACCGGATGCCGGGCGCCCTCCCGGACGCTGTCCCGGGCCCGCCTCCGGCCGTTCCGGTCCGTATCCGCCCCGTCAAACTTTTTCGTAGGAGTGCATTTCCATGGGTGAAGTCCTCGTCTATGTCGACCACGTGGACGGTGCCGTCCGCAAGCCGACTCTCGAACTGCTGACGCTGGCCCGCCGGATCGGTGAGCCGGTCGCGGTCCACCTCGGCCCCGGCGCCGACGCCGCCGCCTCCGTGCTGGGCGAGCACGGCGCCGTGCGGGTACTGGCCGCCGACGCGCCGGAGTTCGCCGACTACCTCGTCGTACCGAAGGTCGACGCGCTGGAGGCCGCCGCCAAGGCGGTGAGCCCGGTCGCGGTCCTGGTGCCGTCCTCCGCCGAGGGCAAGGAGATCGCCGCGCGGCTCGCGCTGCGCCTGGGCTCGGGCCTGATCACCGACGCGATCGACGTGGAGGCCGGCGCCGACGGCCCGGTGGCCACGCAGTCGGCGTTCGCCGCCGCCTTCACGACCCGCTCCCGGGTCAGCACGGGCGTCCCCGTCATCACGGTGAAGCCGAACTCCGCGCCGGTCGAGGCGGCTTCGGCGGCCGGGACGGTCGAGGCGCTGGAGGTGGCCTTCGGTGAACTGGCCACCGGCACCAAGGTCGTCTCGCGGACCCCGCGGGAGTCGACCGGGCGTCCTGAGCTGACCGAGGCCGCGATCGTGGTCTCCGGCGGTCGCGGTGTCAACGGCGCCGAGAACTTCTCGGTCATCGAGGCGCTGGCGGACTCCCTGGGCGCGGCCGTGGGCGCGTCGCGCGCGGCGGTGGACGCGGGCTGGTACCCGCACACCAACCAGGTCGGCCAGACCGGCAAGTCGGTGTCGCCGCAGCTCTACATCGCCAACGGCATCTCGGGCGCGATCCAGCACCGCGCGGGCATGCAGACGTCCAAGACGATCGTCGCGGTGAACAAGGACGCGGAGGCGCCGATCTTCGACCTCGTCGACTACGGCGTCGTCGGCGACCTCTTCCAGGTCGTCCCCCAGCTCACCGAGGAGATCAAGGCCCGCAAGGGCTGACCGACCCCTCCCGACGGCCCCCGCACGCCAGCCGCGTGCGGGGGCCGTCGTCCGTCCGGCGCCCCCCTGGTGGGGTGTTGACCTCGGCCTACGGCACGGCTAGCTTCACTTCAACGATTTGTTGAATTTCCGGGAGGGTGGCACATGGCGCAGGGCTCAGCGGGCGCGGCGGCGGCCGGTACGACACTGGCGGACGCGGTACGGGCGGACATCGGCGCCGGTCTGGCCGGCACCGACGCCGAACTGGCCCGCCGTTACCCCGGCGACCCCGGCACCCGGCAGCCCGTGCACACCGTCTACGTACCCGCCGACGCCTTCGGCCCCCGGACCGTACGCGACTGGGGCGACCAGGCGCTGGCCGCACTCGACGCCCACGCCCCGGACGCCGCCGCGCTCGCCGCCGTACTCGGCCTTCCCGCGGGGCCGTCCACCGGGCTGGCCGCCGAGGTCCACGACCGGGTGCGGGCCAAGCTGGAGCGCGAGCCCGTCGAGGACCTGCGGATCGACTTCGAGGACGGCTACGGGCCGCGCCCCGACACCGAGGAGGACGCGGCGGCCGTGGCCGCCGCCCGCACCGTGACGGCCGCCGTCGCGGACGGCAGCGCGCCGCCGTACGTCGGCATCCGGATGAAGTGCATGGAGGCGGCGGTCCGCGACCGGGGCATCCGTACGCTCGACCTCTTCCTGACCGCCCTGCTGGACGGGGGCGGTCTGCCCGACGGGCTGCTGCTGACACTGCCCAAGGTGACCTTCCCCGCGCAGGTCGCGGCGATGGCGCGGCTGTGCGAGGAGTTCGAGCGGGCGGCCGGGCTGCCGCGGGGGCGGATCGGCTTCGAGATCCAGATCGAGACCACCCAGTCCATCCTCGGCCCCGACGGCACGGCGACCGTGCCGCGGCTGATCGACGCCGCCAAGGGCCGCGCCACCGGTCTGCACTACGGCACCTTCGACTACAGCGCCGCGTGCGGGGTCAGCGCCGCCCACCAGTCGATGGACCACCCGGCCGCCGACTACGCCAAGGCGGTCATGCAGGTCGCCGCGGCGGGCACCGGCGTCCGGCTGTCCGACGGCTCCACCAACGTGCTCCCCGTCGGCCCGGCCGAGCAGGTGCACGACGCCTGGCGCCTGCACTACGGCCTGGTCCGCCGCTCACTGGCCCGCGCGTACTACCAGGGCTGGGACATGCACCCCGCCCACCTGCCGACCCGCTACGCCGCCGTCTACGCCTTCTACCGCGAGGGCCTGGACGCCTCCGCCGCCCGCCTCGCCGCCTACGTCGCCAAGGCGGGCGGCGACGTAATGGACGAGCCCGCCACGGCCCGCGCCCTCAGCGGCTACCTGCTGCGCGGCCTCGACTGCGGCGCCATCGACGCCGAGGAGGTCATCGAGCGCACCGGCCTCGGCCGCGCGGAGCTGGACACGCTGGCGGGCCGCTAGGCGCCTGTCCCGCGGATTGCGAACGGCCCCTGACGCGCCGGGCGCATGCCCGCAGGACAAGGACCGATGCCGTTACGGGCCCGGCGGGTGCTCAGTCGGACGGGGGGATCTCGCCGGAGCCGCGGGCGATCAGGCGGGCGGGGAGCTCCAGCCGGGCGGGAGCGGCGTCCGCGCCGCCCTCCAGGCGGCGGAAGAGCAACTGCGCCGCGCTGCGTCCGAGCCCCGGCGAGTCCTGGGCCACGACGCTGACCGGCGGGTCGAGCAGATCGGCGAGTTCGAAGTCGTCGAAGCCGACCAGGGCGACCGGGCGCGGGTGGTGGGACAGCACGCGCACCGCCGTGACGGTGACGCGGTTGTTGCCCGCGAACAGCGCGGTCACCGGCTCGGGACCGGACAGCAGGGACGCCAGGACGGCGCGGACCCGCTCGGGGTTGGTCGGGCCCATCGAGTACCACTCGGGCCTGATGGTCAGCCCCGCGTCGGCCATCGCCTCGCGGTAGCCGCGCAGTCGCTCGGCGGCGGTGTGAATGCCCGGCTGGTCACCGATGAAGCCGATCCTGCGGTGTCCGTGCGCGATCAGATGCGCGACACCGTCACGGGTGCCGCCCGCGTTGTCGGTCAGCACCATGTCCGCGTCGATCCGGCCCGCGGGACGGTCGACGAAGACCGTGGCCACCCCGGCCTCGATCTCCGGGACCAGATACCGGTGGTCGTCACCCGCGGGCACCACGATCAGCCCGTCCACCCGGCGGGCGCAGAACGCCAGCACCAACTCCTGCTCACGCCGCGGGTCCTCGGCGCTCGACCCGGTGAACAGCAGCGCGCCGTTGGCCCGCGCCACGTCCTCGACCGCCCTGCTGAGCGGGGCGTAGAACGGGTCGGCGAGGTCTTCGAGCACCAGGCCGACACTGGCGGTGCGGCGGGTGCGCAGCAGTCGCGCGCTGTCGTTGCGCCGGAAGCCGAGCGCGTCGATCGCCGCCTGGACGCGGGCGACCGTGTCCGGGGTGACGCCGGGCTCCTCGTTCACCACCCGCGACACCGTCTTGAGGCCGACGCCCGCTCGGGCGGCGACATCTTTCATGGTGGGCCGGGGAACTCGTCCAGAACTGTGGGTCACGATCGTAGTATTCCCTGCGGGAAGAGTTGGACAACGTTGTCAGAGTTAGGCGAGACTATCTCTGGTGCCGTTTCCGCGGAACCCCGGGCGATTCGCCAGGACATTCGTCAGGAACGTCAGGAAAGAGGAGATCCCCGAGCGATGCACCCCCAAGGCGCTACCGGTCCACTCGTGGCCGCAATCGACATCGGCGGTACGAAGATCGCCGGGGCGCTCATCGACGCGGAGGGGCGACTGCTGGCGCGGGCGCTGCGGGCGACGCCCGCGGGGGAGGACGGCGAGACGGTGGTGCGGGCGGTCACCGACGTGATCGCCGAGTTGCGGGCCACCGCCGTGTGGACCCGCGTCGTCGCCGTCGGCATCGGCAGCGCGGGTCCCGTCGACGCCGCGCACGGCACCGTCAGCCCGGTCAACGTGCCAGGCTGGCGCGAATTCCCGCTCGTCGCGCGGGTGTCCGACGCGGTCGGCGGCCTGCCCGTCGTCCTCACCGGCGACGGCGTCGCCATGACCGCGGCCGAGCACTGGCAGGGAGCCGCCCGCGGTTACGACAACGCGCTGTGCATGGTCGTCTCCACCGGGGTCGGCGGCGGTCTGGTCCTCGGCGGCGCCCTCCTTCCCGGGCCCACCGGCAATGCCGGGCACATCGGTCACATCAGCGTCGACCTCGACGGTGATCTCTGCCCGTGCGGGTCGCGCGGCTGCGTCGAGCGGATCGCCAGCGGGCCGAACATCGCGCGCCGCGCGCTGGACGGGGGCTGGGTGCCGCCCGCCGGTGCCGTGCCCACGGCGGCGGCCGTCGCCGAGGCCGCGCGCGGCGGGGACGCCGTGGCGCTGGCCTCCTTCGACCGGGCCGCGCAGGCGCTCGCGGCCGGGATCGCGGCCACCGCGACGCTCGTCGAGATCCATGTCGCCGTCATCGGCGGGGGCGTCGCGGGGGCCGGGCCGATTCTCTTCGATCCTCTCCGGGAGCACCTCGCGCGGTACGCCACGCTTTCTTTCGCGGCCGGGGTCGATGTCGTGCCCGCCAAGCTCGGGACGGACGCCGGGTTGGTCGGGGCGGCGGCGGCTGCGGCGCAGGCGCTGCGGTTGGACGCTTTTACGACGACGATCTGACGGGGCGGCTCGCCGCCGGGTCCGCGTCCGCGAGGGCGGTTCCTGTGGGGGCGGGGGCCCGCGGCGTGCTCGGCTCTTGTCGGGCCGGTGGCCCGACAATCCGAAGAGGTGACCGCCTCGCGAGGGCCGGCTGCGGTCCGCGGCTGCGCGCTGGCTGGGCGCGCAGTTCCCCGCGGCCCTCAAAAGACCTGGCGTGCCCTCTGGCGATTGGTGACGGCGGCGCACCGTGCTCGCCGAGATCTCGGTGCGCTCTCTTCCGAGGGATGAGGGCGTCTGGGGGCGGGCCCCGAGACCTTGGCCTCCGCGCGGTGTGCTTCGCGTCGTGGACGCCACCGCGTGCCGTGTCTCGTCAGGTGGCGCGCACTCCGGTGCCGCGCAGCCGATGACGGCGCTGATCGCCTTCAGGGCCTTTCAGGGGCCCGGCGCGGGCGGTCTCGCCGTGGGCGCCTTCTCGTTGATCGGCGCGCCGGTGCCCCCCGCGGTGAGCGGGGCCGCTACCAGGGCATGACCGCCTCGGTCATGGCGCTCGGCACCATCGGCGGCCCGCTGCTCGGCGGCTTCGTCACCGGCCACCTCGGCTGGCGCTGGGCCTTCTCCGTCAATCTGCCGCTCGGCCTGCTCGCGCTGGTGTGGTGCCAGGTGATGCTGCGGCTGTCCGCGACCCGCTACCCGCCTCCCGCGGCAAGGCCAGGACCGACTGGCCCGGCATCGTCCTCATGACCTTCGCCCCCTCCTCGGTCGTGCTCGCCGGGACCTGGGCGGGCAACCGTTTACGCCTGGGCCTCCTGGCGGATTGGCGCGCTGGCCGTCGCCGCCGCGCTCGGCCTGGCCGCCTTTGTCGCCTCGCAGCGCCGCGCGGCCGAACCCGTCCTGCCGTTGCGGGTGTTCGACACCCGGAACGTCCGGCTCTCGTCAATGATGATCTTCGCGGTGGGCGCCGCGATGTTCGGTGCCACGCTCGATCCGCCGCTGTACCGGCAGAGCGTCCAGGGCGCGTCGGCCACCAGCTCCGGCCGGTGCGGGGCTCGGCCTGCTGATGCGGATGCCCACGACGATCGCCCAGAACAACGTCGGGATGCGGGACATGGGCGTCGCGTCCGCCGGCACCACGCTCTTCCGTACGGTCGGCGGCTCGCTCGGCGTGGCCGTCTTCGGCTCGCTGTTCACCCGGGCCACCGAGGGGCGTCGGCCGGGCGCGGGCGGCGCGGGACGCGTACTTGCGTTCCGGCGCGACGGGGACGCATCAGATCTTCATGGTCGCCGCGGCCGTCTGCGCCGCTGCCTTCCTGGCCGCGCTGTTCGCCGAGGAGGACCCGCTGCGCGGCGGACCGGGCGCCGCGCCGAGGCCCGCCCCTGCCGCCGCCGTGCCGGATTCCCGCTGAGGGGCGGGGCGTTTCCGAGGACCGGGAGGCGGGAGCGACCCGCGCCTTCCACCGCATCGCGTGCGGCGCCCGGCTCGACACGGCGGGCGCTGGCCGGTCCGCGGTGAGCACAGGGTGGCGGCCGCGGAGGCGGAGACGCGGCCCGGGCCGCGCTCCGACGGCCCGCACCGCGACGGTCCGGTGTCCGTCACGCTGGCCTCCCCGCGCCGACCGCTGCGGCCGGTACGCGCCGCCGCGGGCCACGGCGCGTTTGCCGCCCACGATGATCCGGGCAATTCGTAGGGGTCTACGGAAAAGGGGGCACCGTGATCATCTGGGTGAACGGGGCGTTCGGCGCGGGGAAGACCAGCGCCGCACTGGAGATGCTGGAGCTGATACCGGAAAGCACCCTGTACGACCCCGAGGTACTCGGCGGCTGTCTGCGCCAACTGCTGCCGGAAAAACGGCTCCAAGAAGTGACCGACTATCAGGACCTGGCCATATGGCGGCGATTGGTGGTCGAGACCGCCGCCGCTCTCCTCAATGAGGTGGGCGGCGTTCTGGTGGCCCCGATGACCCTGCTGCGGCAGGACTACCGCGACGAGATCTTCGGTGGCCTCGCGTCCCGTGGCATCGAGGTCCGGCACGTACTGCTGGAACCAGGAGAAACGATCCTGCGTGAACGCATCGCCACCAGGGACGACCACCCCGACCGCACCGGAACGAACGACCGGGCCCGCCGCTGGGCGCTGGACCGCATCGCCGACTACGAGAACGCCCTGCCGTGGCTCGCCCTGGACGCGCACATCCTGTCCACCGCGGGCCTGACCCCCCGTCAGACCGCGCTGCGGGTCACCGAGGCCGTCGGGCGCGGCGCCGGGGCCTGCGGGATCGTCCAGACCCCCGAACCGACCGCGGAGACCGTGGCGTCCGGCGTCCTGCTCTTCGACGACGCCGACCGCGTCCTGCTGGTCGACCCGACCTACAAACCCGGCTGGGAGTTCCCCGGCGGGGTCGTCGAACGCGGCGAGTCGCCCGCGCGCGCCGGACACCGCGAGGTCGCCGAGGAGCTGGGGCTCGAACTCGCCCGCGGCCTCGAACTCCTCGTGGTCGACTGGGAACCACCACGCCCGCCCGGCTACGGCGGGCTCCGCCTGATCTTCGACGGCGGCCGGGTCGCGGAAGCGGACATCGGCCGCCTGCTGCTGCCCGGCGCCGAACTGCGCGGCTGGCGCTTCGTCACCGAGGACGAGGCCGCGGGACTGCTCCCACCGGCCCGCCTCGACCGGCTGCGCTGGGCGCTGCGCGCCCGCGAACAGGGCCGCCCGCTCAACCTGGAGGCCGGTCACCCGGCCGAATGACCCCGCCCCGCCCGGCCGCCGCTGCCCCCGCCGCCGCCCACCCGGCGTGGACGGCGGTGACGGCGGCCGGGTCCCGCGGGTCGGTCAGGCCGCGCCGCCCGCGGACTTGGAGGCCGCGTAGTGGCCCAGGAACAGCGCCTCCGCCAGCGACAGCCGCTCCAGCTCCCGCGGCGACACGCTCTCGTTGACCGCGTGGATCTGCGCCTCCGGCTCGCTGAGGCCGATCAGCAGGATCTCGGCTCGCGGATACAGGGTCGCCAGGGTGTTGCACAGCGGGATCGAACCGCCCTGCCCGGCCACCGCCAACTCCTCCCCGTACGCCTCCCGCATCGCGTCCGCCATCGCCGTGTACGCCGGGCTCCCGGTGTCCGCGCGGAACGGCTGACCGCTGCCGCGCTGCGTCACCTCCACCTTCGCGCCCCACGGAGCCGCCGCCCGCAGATGCGCGGTCAGCGCCTCGGCCGCCTGCTCGGCCGCGGTGCCCGGCGGGACCCGGACGCTCACCAGCGCGCCCGCGGTGGCCTGTACGGACGGGGTCGCGCCGACGACCGGCGGCGCGTCGATGCCCAGCACCGTCACCGAGGGACGCGCCCAGATCCGGTCCGCGACACTGCCCTTGCCGACCAGTTCCACACCGTCCAGCACCTTGGCGTCGCGCCGGAAGTCCTCCTCCGGGTAGCGCAGCCCCGGCCACTCGCCCGAGGCGTCGAGACCGTCGATCGTGGTCGAACCGTCCGCGTCCCGCAGCGACGCCAGGATCTGGATCAGCGCCCCCAGCGCGTCCGGCGCCGCCCCGCCGAACTGCCCCGAGTGCAGGTTGCCTTCGAGCGTCGAGACGCGGACCTCCGCCAGCACCATGCCGCGCAGCGTCGAGGTCACCGTGGGCAGCCCCACCCGGAAGTTGCCCGCGTCGCCGATCACGATCGCGTCGGCGGCCAGCAGCTCCGGGTGCTCCTCGGCGTAGCGCTCAAGACCGCCGGTGCCCTGCTCCTCGGAACCCTCCACGATGACCTTGATGTTCACCGGAGCGCCGCCGTGCTCGCGCAGCGCCCGCAGCGCCGTGAGGTGCATCAGCACGCCGCCCTTGCAGTCGGCCGCGCCACGCCCGTACCAGCGGCCGTCCCGCTCGGTCAGCTCGAAGGGCGGGGACAGCCACGCCGATTCGTCCAGCGGCGGCTGCACGTCGTAGTGCGCGTACAGCAGCACCGTCGGCGCGCCCTCGGGCCCCGGCAGCCAGCCGTACACCGACTGCGTGCCGTCGGGGGTGTCCAGCAGGGCCACCTCCTGGAAGCCCTCCGCCCGCAGCGCGTCGGCCACCCAGACGGCCGCCTTCTCGCACTCGCTCTTCGGGAACTGTCGTTCATCGGCCACCGACGCGTACGACACCAGCTCCGCCAGCTCCGTCCGGGCACGGGGAAGCAGAGCGGCGACAGTATCGGCGAGCGGGGTGCTGGACATAGGTGCTCCTAGCAGGAATCAGGTGGCAACATCGGTCGTTGGTGCACACAACGGGGTCGCTGCCGATGGTGCCACAGCGAGATGTTCCGGACGGGCGCAATAGGATGCGGCTGAACAGGGGCAACACAGCCGGACAGGCCGAGCGGGAGCGAAACAGACGTGAGCGGTGAGCAGGCGGCGCAGGACAGCGGCGCGAACGACGGCGAGGCGCTCGCGGTCTGGGACGTCGTGGTGATCGGCGCGGGCCCCGCGGGGGCCACCGCGGCCCACGCCGCGGCCGTGACGGGCCGTCGGGTCCTCCTCTTGGAGAAGTCCGAACTGCCGAGGTACAAGACCTGCGGCGGCGGCATCATCGGGTCCTCACGGGACGCCCTGCCGCCGGGATTCGAACTGCCCCTGCGCGACCGGGTGCACGCGGTCACCTTCAGCCTCAACGGCAAGCTGACGCGCACCAAGCGCTCCCGGCAGATGCTCTTCGGGCTGATCAACCGGCCCGAATTCGACAACGCCCTCGTGGAGGCCGCCTGCGAGGCGGGCGCCGAGCTGCGCACCGGAGTGACCGTCTCCCGCGTGGAGCAGCACGGTCCCGGTGTCCCCGACCGTCGCACCGTCGCCGTCGTGCTCAACGGCAGCGGCGGCCCGGCGGGCAAGGGCGTCGAGGAGACCGTCTACGCCCGCGCCGTCGTCGGCGCCGACGGCAGTGCGAGCCGGATAGGCGCTCATGTCGGCGTCAAGCTCGACCAGGTCGACCTCGGCCTGGAGGCGGAGATCCCGGTCCCCACGTCCGTCGCGGAGGACTGGGCGGGACGGGTGCTGATCGACTGGGGCCCGCTGCCCGGCAGTTACGGCTGGGTCTTCCCCAAGGGCGACTCCCTCACGGTGGGCGTGATCTCCGCCCGCGGCGACGGCAGCGCCACCAAGCGCTACCTGGACGACTTCATCGCCCGCCTCGGCCTGGCCGGGTTCGAACCCAGCGTCTCCTCCGGCCACCTCACCCGCTGCCGCGCCGACGACTCCCCGCTCTCCCGGGGCCGGGTCCTGGTCTGCGGCGACGCCGCGGGCCTGCTCGAACCCTGGACGCGCGAGGGCATCTCCTACGCGCTGCGCTCCGGGCGTCTGGCGGGGGAGTGGGCCGTGCGCATCGCCGAGTCCCACGACGCGGTGGACGCCAGGCGCCAGGCCCTCAACTACACCTTCGCGGTGAAGGCCGGGCTCGGCGTCGAGATGGGGGTCGGCCGCCGCATGCTGACCCTCTTCGAACGGCGCCCCGGAATGCTGCACGCCGTGCTCACCACATTCCCGCCCGCCTGGCGCGCCTTCGCGGGCATCACCCGCGGAAAGAGCTCGCTCGCCGAACTCGTCCGCACCCACCCGCTCGCCCGCAAGGCACTGGAGGCCGTCGACCGCGCCTGACATCGGCCCCGGCCCGGCTCCGGGCCCTGTGCCGTACTCCCGCGCCTCACTTCCCGTCGGTGGCGTGGACCTGGAAGATCGGGTGGTTGGGCGCTATCGCGCGCAGCTCCTCGTCGGTCGAATCCGGGCCCACGCCGTCGAAGAAGGCTCCGACCTCGGCCTTCCAGCGCTTGAGGTAGGCGCGCAGGATGGCGGGCTTGTCGTCGTCGGCCACCTCGGTGGCGGTGAACTCCTCGACCTTATTGCCGAGGTGCAGTTCGCCGCCGCCGGCCACCCGCATGTTGTAGGTCCACTGGACGTGGCCGCGCGGGGCCACCAGATACCGCCGGTCCTCGAAGGTCAGCAGATTCACCGGGGTCTGCCGCCACTCACCGCTCTTGCGGCCCCGGACGGCCAGCACCCGCGAACCCCAGACGCTCAAGCCGCGCCGGGTCAGCCAGCCGACCGTGCGATTGAGGACGTTGACGGTGAACCAGCCGGGCTTCTTGACGTGTGCGACCTGCTCAGACATGGCGATCTCTCCGATTTCTCGACTGCTGTCGTGACCGCTGTTGTGAGCGGTGCTCTCGCTTGAGAACAGTGTGCCAGCGCCTCGTGAGAAAAAGCAAGAGCACTGCTCTCTTTCTTGGCTGATGCTCTTGAAGGTGGCACACTGACTGCCATGAGCGTGATCAGAGGAGCCAGGGAACGGGCGAGGATCGAAGTCACCGCGGCCATCAAGGAAGAGGCCAGCCGCCAGCTCGCCGCCGAGGGAGCGGCGCGGCTCTCGCTGCGCGCGGTCGCACGCGAACTGGGCATGGTCTCATCCGCCCTCTACCGCTACTTCCCGAGCAGGGACGATCTGCTCACCGCTCTCATCATCGACGCCTACGACGCGATCGGCGCGGCGGCGGAGGACGCCCTGGCGAGCGCGGTGGAGCAGGGCGCGGCACCGGCCGACCGATGGGTCGCGATCTGCCGCGCCGCCGGCGAGTGGGCCGTCGCCCATCCGCACGAGTACGCGCTGATCTACGGCTCACCCGTACCCGGCTACACCGCGCCGCTCGACACCATCGGCCCCGCCTCCCGCGCCGCCCTGGCCCTGTTCTCCGTCGTCCGCGACGCCCACCGCGACGGCCTGCTCACGCAGCCGCCCGGCAATCCGCTCGCCGCCCCCGTCCGCGCCGACGCCGCCCGGCTCGCCGCGGAACTGGCCCCCGATCTGCCGGTGCGGACGGTCGCCGCGCTCGTCGCCGCCTGGGCGCAGCTCTTCGGGCTGATCAGCTTCGAGGTCTTCGGGCAGTTCAACCGGGTGGTCGAGGCCCGCCGTGAATTCCTCGAACTGGCAGCCGCGGGACTGGCCCGCCAAGTCGGCCTCGGCGCCCCCGCGAGCGCCTCGGCGGACACCCCTGACGACATACCCGCGGACGCGTCGGCGACGGACGGCGTACTCCCCGCGAAGTAGTCGCGGTGCCCCCGTACAGCGGACGCCGCCTCCCGGACCGCGGTCTAGCGTGGAACGCATGAGCAACGAGGAGCCGACAGGGCCGCCGCGCCACGGAATCCCGTTCGCACGGCCCGTCTGGATCCCCGCACTCGCGCTGGCCTTCGTCCAGGTCGTCGGCACCCGCGTGGCATCGGGCCACCAGACCGGCCGGGTCGACCTGGACTGGCTCGGCTACCTGCTGCTGCTCGCGGGCCCGGCACTCCTGCTCCTCCGCCGCCGCGCGCCGGTTGTCGTGGCCGCCGCGACCTGCGGCGCGACGCTGCTCTACATCACGCTCGGCTATCCCTACGGCCCGGTCTTCGCCAGCCTCGTCGTCGCCTTCTTCAGCGCCGTCGCCGCGGGCCACAGAAGGGCCGTGCCGGCCATCGCCCTGGTGTTCCTCGCCGGACACACGCTGATCGGCCAGTGGCTCTACCGCTACCTGCCGCCCTCCGGCGACGGCCGCGCGTCCTGGGCGGAGACCTCCGCGGCCGGTGCCTGGCTGCTCGCGGTGCTGGCCGCCGCCGAGCTGTACCGGGTACGGCGCGAGCAGATCGCCAGGGACCGCCGTGAGCGGGCCGAGGCCGAGCACCGCAAGGCCGACGAGGAGCGCATGCGGATCGCCCGCGAACTGCACGACGTGCTCGCGCACAGCATCTCGGTGATCAATGTGCAGGCGGGCGTGGCCCTCGCGTTGATGGACGAGCGGCCGGAGCAGGCGCGGACGGCGCTGGTCACCATCAAGGCCGCCAGCAAGGAAGCGCTGGGCGAGGTACGGCAGGTGCTCAGCACGCTCCGCGCCCCCGGCGAGGCACCGCGCTCGCCCGCACCGGGCCTCGACCGGCTCCCCGAACTGGTCGAACAGGCGGGCTCCGCGGGCCTGAAGGCCGAGGTCACCGTCGACGGCGCACCGGCCCCGCTGCCGCCCGGCGTCGACCTCGCCGCCTTCCGTATCGTGCAGGAGGCGCTGACGAACATCGTGCGGCACTCCGGCTCCCGCGCCGCCCGTATCCGCCTCGGCTACCGGCCCGGCAGCGTGGAAGTGACGGTCGACGACGACGGACCCGCCGTCGCGGGCGGCGAGAGCGGCGGGGGCAACGGCCTGGTCGGCATGCGCGAGCGGAGCGTCGCGCTGGGCGGCACGCTGGAGGCGGGCCCGCGCCCCGACGGCGGCTTCCGGATCCGCGCGCTGCTGCCGATCGTCGCGCCGGGCGTACCGGCCGGCGGCACCGAGGCCCCAATCGGCCCGACGCCCGGACCCTCCGCCCCGGCCGACCGCCCCGAGGGCCCGACCCCACCGGCCGCCCCGCCGACGCCACGCGCCGTACGATCGGGCACGGCCGAGCCGCTAGCGGGGGACCACCGCGCCGACCGGCCCACCCCCGCCGACGGAGCCGCTGAGGCGACCGAGTTCACCAAGGCCGTCGAGGCCACCGAGGAGCGTTAGTGATCCGCGTGCTGCTGGCCGACGACCAGGTGCTGGTACGCGCCGGATTCCGCGCGCTGCTGGACGCGCAGAGCGACATCGAGGTGGTGGGGGAGGCGGCCGACGGCGAGGAGGCGCTGCGGCTGGTCCGCGACATGACCCCCGACGCCGTGCTGATGGACATCCGCATGCCGCTGACGGACGGTCTCGCCGCCACCCGCCGGATCACCGACGACCCGGCGTTGTCCGAGGTCAAGGTGGTCATCCTCACCACCTTCGAACTCGACGAATACGTCTTCGAGGCGATCCGCGCCGGAGCCTCCGGCTTCCTGGTGAAGGACACCGAACCGGAGGAACTACTGCGCGCGGTAAGGGCGGTGGTGGAGGGCGACGCGCTGCTGTCGCCCGGTGTGACCCGACGGCTGATCGCCGAATTCGCCGCTCGTTCCAAGGAGCCCGCGCAGGCGGTCGGCCTGGACCAACTCACCGAGCGGGAAAGGGAAGTGATGGCGCTGGTCGGCATCGGGCTGTCCAACGACGAGATCGCACGCCGCCTCGTCGTGAGCCCGCTCACCGCCAAGACGCACGTCAGCCGTGCGATGGTGAAACTCGGGGCGCGCGACCGGGCCCAACTGGTCGTGATGGCCTACGAGTCCGGGCTCGTCCGGCCCGGCTGGCTGGGCTGACCCGACGTCACCGACCCACCGCCCGAAGGCGAACGGCCGGCCGCCGTACCCCACTGGGCCCCCGTATCAGGACCGGTTCCGGTGCCCGACTCGGCGCCCGCGCCCCTCTCGGCGCTCGCGTCCGCGCCGACCGGTGCCCCGGGTAACGGAATCCGCTCGTGCAGCGCGTGCCCCCGCTGCTCGAAGCGGCGGAGCGTCAGGGCGACGCGCCCGCAGAAGGCGGCCGCGGCGACGATCACCGCGGCGGTGAACCACCCTTCGCGGGCCGTGCCGTGGGCCTCGTCCGCCATGACCGGGCTCACCACCGCCAGAAATCCGACCGCCGCCAGCACGGCGCCCGACACCATGGCGAAGACCATTTCGACTGTAATGGCGTCGCGTTCCGCTTGCGTACGGCTTCCGCGCATCCCCCGCCCCTCCCGTCGCAATCGCGATGCGGCCAAGTCTGCCATGGCACGACCGGCCCCGCGCGATGCCTTTTCGCGCGGGGCCGGTCGTCAAGTGCCCGGATCGCCAAGGGAGTCGGAGGACGCCGGAAGGGACGCGGGATGGGAATCGGTCAGTCGGCCGAGCGGTCGGCCGATCGGGTGATCAGTCGCGCACGGCGACCTGTTCCGATTCGTCGGCCGCCTCGGCGGTGCCCGCGGAACCGGCAGACCCCGTGGCAGCCGCGGAACCGGCGGCGCCGGACCGTCCCGCGCCCCCGTTCTCGAAGTCGGCCGAGGACGCGACCAGGATGCCGTAGGACGCCTTCCTGCGGGTGAACAGCCCGGACAGGGTCAGCAGCAGGCCCACGAGACCGATGCCGGTGACGACCCACAGGCCGGGCCGGTAACTGTCGAGAATGGCCTGCTTGTTCGCCGGGTGATCGCCGCCGGCTGCGGTGACCACCGCGGTGACCACGGCGAGGAAGATGGCGCCGCCGACCTGGAAGGAGGTGTTGAGCAGCCCGGAGACCATGCCCTGCTCATGGTCCTTGACGCCGTTGGTGGCCTGGATGTTGAGGGAGGGGAAGGCCAGCGCGAAGGCGGCGCCGAGCAGCAGCATCGACGGCAGGATGGCCGCCGCGTAGTTCGGGTCCAGATTGATCCGGAGGAAGAGGATGTAGCCGATGACCAGCGAGGTGAAGCCGACGGCGATCACCCGTGGCGTGCCGAACCGGTCCACGATCGGGCCCATCCGGGTGGACAGGACCGCCACCAGTGAGCCCGCGGGCAGGAAGGCGAGCGCGGTGTGCAGGGCGCTCCAGCCCAGCACGTTCTGCATGTACTGCGTGACGAGGAACTGGAAGGCGACGTACGAGCCGAAGAAGGTGGCGCCGCCGAGGTTGGCCCTGATCTGGCTGGACGAGCGCAGGACGCCGAGCCGGATCAGCGGGGACGAGGAGCGGTGTTCGATGGCGACGAAGGACGCCAGCAGGACGGCGACGGCGGCGAAGGAGACCAGCGTGCGGGCCGAGGCCCAGCCCGCCTCGGACGCCGAGACCACGGTGAACACCAGCAACAGCATCGAGGCCGTGCCGGTGACGGCGCCCGGCAGGTCGTATCCGCGGCCCTTGCCGCTCTCGCGCGGGCTCTTCGGGATGAGCTTCAGACCGGCGGCGAGGGCGATCAGCGCGACCGGCGCGGGCAGCAGCATCGTCCAGCGCCAGCCCGCCTCGGTGAGGAAGCCGGAGAGCACCAGACCCATGGAGAAGCCGGTGGCGCCGCAGCTCGAGTAGATGGTGAGGGCGCGGTTGCGGACCGGGCCCTCGGCGAAGGTCGTGGTGATGATCGACAGTCCGGCGGGCGCGGTGAACGCGGCGCTGAGGCCCTTGATGAAGCGGGTCGCGATCAGCAGTTCACCTGAGTCGACCAGGCCGCCGAGCAGTGAGGCGACGGCGAAGACGCCGAGCGCGATGAGGAAGACGCGGCGCCTGCCGAGCAGGTCGGCCGCGCGGCCGCCGAGCAGCAGCAGGCCGCCGTAGCCGAGGATGTAACCGCTGACGACCCACTGGAGCGAGGACGTGGAGAGGTCGAGGTCGTGGGCGATCGAAGGCAGCGCCACGCCGACCATCGACACATCGAGTGCGTCGAGGAAGAGCGCCGCGCAGAGCACCAGGAGCGTGCCCCACTGCAGGGCACTCCATCGCTCCTCGGTGCGGGGGACGGTAGGAGACGGAGAGGTCATGGAGGCGAGACTTACATGCGCACGCATTCAATGCAAGCGCATTTAATGTCCGTGCATGAAGGGTTCGCTTTCTGCTACCGTGCAGACATGACCGGCGACAAGGGTGAGCGGGCGCTCGTGGACGAGTGGCGGCAGATCCTTGCCGTTCACGCGCGCACGGCATGTGAACTCGACCGTGCGCTGCACCAGTACGGGCTCGGCGCCAGCGACTTCGAGGTGCTGGACCTGCTCGCCTCCGGCGACCCCCAGGACGGCGGCTGCACCTTCCGCGTCCAGGAGCTGGCCGACCGCGTCCACCTCAGCCAGAGCGCGCTGTCCCGGCTCGTCGCCAGGCTGGAGAAGGACGGTCTCGTCGACCGCGGCATCTGTAGTGAGGACCGCCGGGGCGTACGCGTCGGCCTCACCGAGACCGGTCGCGCCCGTTACGAACAGGCCCGCCCCTGCCACCGCGCCGTGCTGGAACGGATGCTCGTCCAGAGCTGACCCCGTTCGTCAATCCGCGGGCCCCGGTCCGTTCGTCAGGTGATCTTCGCCGTCCGACGCCACAGCTCCACCAGTGCGTCGTCACCCGTCACCGACAGCCGCTCGTACGGCCCGCGGTTCCACAGCGCCAGATAGAGGTCGGCCGCCGAGCCGGTGACGGTGCAGTCCGCCTCACCGGGCGCGTCGCGCTCCGCGGTCGGGGCCTCGGGCGAGAGCCGCAGCAGCCACTCGCGGGCGCCGCCCGGCACGTCGGCCGCCCGGACCCGCAGCGTGCGCGGCCGGTCGGTGCGGAGCCTGGCCCGCCGCCTGGCCTGGAAGCCGGTCAGCAGCTCGTCCACGCCGTCCGCCGCGAAGCCGGTGGCCACCGGGGACGGGTCGCGGCCGAGCGCCGCCTCCGCGTCGATCCGGTGGATAGTCGTCTCATGGGCCTGGCGCCGCGCCCAGAAGGCCAGCGGCGAGGGTGCCGCCAGGAAGAACCAGCACGTCAGATCGGCCGGGGCGGTGACCAGCGCTTCCGTAAGCCGCCGATGCGTACCCCGGTACCAGTCCACCAGCTCCGGGTCGTCGGGCACCGCCGGGTCCAACGGCTCGCGCTCCATGCGGCCTTCGGCGACGTACCCGGTGGCCCAGCGGTGCACCGCGCCGGTGTGCGCCAGCAGGTCGCGCACCCGCCAGCCGGGGCACGGCGGCACGGGCGCGTCGAGACCGGCGCCACCCGCCGCGTCGGCGAGCAGCGTGCCCTCGTCGCGCAGCGTGTCGATGAACTCGGCTGTCTCCATGCTCCCCGTCCGCTTCCCCGTCCGCTGATCGCTCTCCATGCGCGGATTCTCGCAGGACGGTCACCGTGCGGGCGAGGGAGTAAACGGGGCCGGCGGCCCGCTCAGCGGGTGGGCCGGGCGCCCGTCTCCGCGGCCGTCGAGCCGTCGGCGGAACGCTCGCCCCTGGTGTCGGCGCGGCGGCGGGCGTACCGGGCCGCGTAGCCGAACAGTACGGCGTTGAGCGCCGCGGAGACCAGCGCGGCCACGACGGTCAGCGTCCAGCCGGACCAGCCGAAGGCGGTGCCACGGGTGTCCATGCCGCCGACCGCGGCGAAGAGCGCCCAGATCAGCGGCGTCCACGGCAGGGTCAGCAGCACCAGCAGGACGGCGGTGAGCGAGGCGTTGCGGTGCGAGAAGACCGCCGTGTCCAGCAGCATCAGCGCCAGCGCGGCGCCGACGACGTACAGATAGCCGCGGGAGATCCGTTCCCGGTGCAGCGGGCCGGTGGCGGTGGTCAGCCAGGACGGTATGCGCATCGCTCCTCCTTGCGGTTCCGAACCCGTACGGTTCCGGCCCGTGAGGCTCCGACGCCTTCGCCCCGCCCGGTCTCCGGGCCCTACGCTTCCGGCAGTGGATCTCGCGGCCGGGGACCAGCATGCCGTGATACGTGGCGGTGAGCGCCTGTTCCGTCGGTCACTTCTCGGCGCGCGCGGCGCTGTTCCGTACGCCGTAGGCGATGGCCGCCGCGACCGCGGCCAGGGCGGAGACGGTGGTCAGCGCGGTGGGCAGGCCGACGGCGTCGGTGAGGAAACCGATCGAGGGCGGGCCGAGCAGCATGCCGCCGTAGCCGAGGGTGGAGGCCGCCGCGACGCCGCCGGGGCCGGTCAGTTCGCCCGCCCTGGCCATGGCGGTGGGGAAGAGGTTGGCCAGGCCGAGCCCGGTGACGGCGAAACCAGCCACCACGACCGGGGTCGACGGCGCCAGCGCGCCGATCAGCATCCCCGCGGAGGCGGTGAGGCCGCCCAGCACCAACGCCCGTGTCTGTCCGAGGCGTTCGATCAGCGCGGTACCGGAAAGGCGGCCGAGCATCATCGCGCCCGCGACCGCCGCGTAACCGGCCGCCGCGATGCTCGACCCGCCGTGCAGATCCTGCTCGATGTGCAGCGGCCCCCATTCGGCGAGCGCGCCCTCGCCGTACGCGGAACACGCCGCGATCAGCCCGAAGAGGAGGACGATCAGCCCCGTCCTTGCGGGCCTGCCGGGCGCGGTCTTCGCGGCGGGCGCGTGCACCGGGTCCTTCGCCGTCGCGGTGACCGCGTCGGCAGGTGCCGCGACCGTACGGGCCGGGCCGTCCGCGAGCGGCGGTTCCGTACGGGCCTGTACGGGTCCGGCCGTCTGGCGTGCCGCGACCGCCGACGGCTGCCGCAGCGGGTGCGCCAGCAGGACGCGTCCGGCGAGGAAGACCGTCAGCAGGCCGATCGGGGTGAGCAGCAGCAGGTGCGTGGCGGCCGACAGGTGCGGTGCCAGCAGGCCGCCGAGCCCCGCGCCGAGCAGGCCACCCATGCTGTACGCCGCGTGGAAGCTGGACATGACCGGGCGGCGCATGGCCGCGACCAGGTCGACGGCGACGCTGTTGATCGCCACGTTCATGCCGCCGTAGGCCACCCCGAACAGCAGCAGGACGAGGCCGAGGGCGAGTGCCGAGTGCGTCCTCGGGGGCAGGGCGATGCTCAGGGAGAGGAGGATGCCGGTCAGCACCGTCACCCGGCGGCTGCCGAAGCGGCGGCAGAGCCGTCCGGTGAGCACCATCGTGGCGATGGCGCCGACGGAGACACCGAGCAGCGCGAGGCCCAACTGACCGGCGGTCGCGCCGGTCTGGGCCTTGATCGCGGGAATGCGGACGACCCACCCGGCGAAGAGGAAGCCGTCGACGGCGAAGAAGACGGTCAGGGCGACGCGCAGGCGGCGTAGGGCAGGAGAGGGTGGGGGAGTGTGGTGGGATCGGCCGAGGGCCGTCCCTATTTTGTTTAGCGTCGGCACAAAGTCAGAATAGAGGGGTGACACAGATTCGGACAAGGCTTGAGAGGGGTCGGGGCGCGCTCGGCCCGGCACTCTCCCTCGTGCACACCGGCCGCGCGGCGACCCGCGCCCTGCTCACCGCGGAGCTCGGAGTGACCCGCGCCACCGCCGGGGCGGTGGCCGCGGAGCTGGAGGCGCTGGGACTGATCCGGGTCGACACCCGGCCCACCGGCCCCTCCGGCGCGCAGGGCCGTCCCTCGCACCGGCTCGACGTGGCCCCCGGCGGACCGGTCGCGCTCGCCGCCCAGGTGCACGCCGACGGATTCCGGGCCGCGCTGGTCGGACTCGGCGGCGAGATCGTCGCCACCGCGCCCGGCTCCATGACCGTGCACGCCGACCCCGCGCATGTGCTCGCCGCGGTCGTCGAGGCCGGAGCGGAGCTGCTGAGCGCGTCGGGCCGGGTCTGCGTCGGCGCGGGCCTCGCCGTACCGTCCGCCGTCGCGGAGCCCGAGGGCACCGCACTCAACCCGCTGCACCTCGCGTGGCCCGCGGGCGCCCCCGTACGGCAGGTGTTCGCGAGCCAGATCGCCCGCGTCGGCATCACGGGCCCCGACGGCGACCCCGTCCCCTCCTTCATCGGCAACGACGTCAACGTCGCCGCGCTCGCCGAACACCGGCACGGCGCGGGACGCGACGCCCAGCACCTGCTCGTCGTCGCCTCCGGACACCGCGGTGTCGGTGGCGCCCTGGTCCTCGACGGCCGTCTGCACACCGGCAGTTCAGGGCTCGCCCTGGAGGTCGGCCACCTCACCGTGCTGCCCGACGGACGCCCCTGCCACTGCGGCAGCCGAGGCTGTCTCGACGTCGAGGCCGACCCGCTGGCCTTCCTCGAAGCGGCCGGTCGCGCGCCGGGGCCCGAGGGCTCGCTGCTCCAGCAGTCCATCGACCTGCTCCGCAGGGAGTACGACGACCCGTCCGACCCTTCCGTCCGCGACGCGGCGCACACCCTCATCGACCGCCTCGGGCGCGGTCTGGCCGGACTTGTCAACGTCCTCAACCCCGATCGCATCCTTCTCGGCGGCCTGCACCGGTATCTGCTGGACGCTGATCCGGAGCGTTTGCGGGCTGTTGTCGCCGATCACAGCCTTTGGGGGCGCAGCGGTAGTGTGCCGCTGCTCGCCTGTGCTCTGGACCACAACAGCCTTGTCGGGGCGGCGGAGTTGGCGTGGCAGCCGGTGCTGGATGATCCGCTGGCGCTGCTGGGCGGGTGAGGGGTGCCCGTTGGTTTGAGGGTTCGCCGCTGCGCGGTCTGTCTTTCCCGCCCGCCCACCCCTGCGGGTGCTTTTTCGTCTGCGGGTGCCGCTTGTGCCTGGGTCGGTGCCGGTCCGGGGCACCTCCTCGGGCGACGAACGTGCCCGCACTTCGATGACGTCCAGCCCTTGTCTGTTCGTCCCCCTGCGGGGGCACCCCGGCCCGTCCCCTCCCGGTACGTCGGCGTCCGCCTGTCCGGTGGGGGTGGCCGAGGGGGGTGGGTAGGGGCTCTGCCCTGCGCCCCCGACCTCCCGGCGGGGTGGGCGAAAGGGGGTGGGTGGGCTCGGGTACCTCGACGTCCGACGGTCCACCTGGGGTGGGCGAAAGGGGGCGAGTGGGAGTCCGGCCCCTGCGTGACCGACCGTCCAGCCGGGGCGGACGGGAAGGGGTGGGTGGGCTCGGGTACGTCGGCGTCCGACGGTCCGCTGTGGTGGGGCGGAGGTGGTGGGTGGGGGTGAGGTCGTCGGCGTCCGCCTGTCTGTGGGGGCCGGGGTGGGTGTCCAAGATTGTGAGGGTGCCACGGGCGTCTTCCGCCCTGAGGGGGCGCTCTCCGTCGATCCCACGGTGGAGGAACGGCCGGGCGCCGTCGCCGGTCTTTGGGACATTCCTCAGCCACAGCGGACCGTCGGACGCCGACGTGCCCGAGCCCCCACCCACCCCCTCTCGGCCACCCCCACCGGACAAGCGGACGCCGACGGGCGAGGAGGGGACGGGGCGGGGTGCCCCCGCAGAAATACGTTGACGGCCGGGTGCCGGATTCGCAGAGGCCAGGTGGTACGGATTTCGAGGAGGTGCCCCGGACCGGCACCGACCAGGCACAGGCGGCACCCGCAGACGACAAAGCACCCGCACGGGTGGGCGGGCGGGCGGGCAAGACAGACCGCGCAGCGGCGAGCCCTCAGAAGAGCGGCGGCGGGGCTTGCTTGGCCGGCGCGGTCACGGCCGTCGGGACGTCCGTTGGCGTGCCGTGCGGCGCGCGCAGCAGGGGCCAGCCCTGGGCGAGCCGGGTGTCGAGCAGCAGAAGGCGGCCCGAGTCTTCCGCCCCCTCCGGCTCCGAGACCCGCACGTAGACGTCGTAACCGGCCGCCGCCCTGACCGTCCCGGTCACCGTGCTGCCCGGCGGCAGCGCGGTGATGCGGGCGGCGGGAGGCGGGAGTTGACCGGGGGAGAGGCCGAACAGGACGGCGTGGTCGACGACTTCGCAGGGTCGAGCCCGCAAGGTGTCGGGCAGCAGGCCGGCCACCGAGGCGTGCAGGCCGCGGAGTTCGGCCGCGCGGGCCTCCGCGTCGGGCAGCGCGTGGCGGGCGGCGCGCTTGGCCGGAGCGGAGACGCGGTCGGGGACGCCGAGGGCCGCGCCCAGGATCGCCTCGGTACGGCGGGCCGTCATCAGGGGCCCCTCGCCGAGGAAGGTGAAGCAGACGGCGGCCTGCTCCCGCAACCTGGCCGCGCCGCGTTCGGCCGCCGTGATGCCCACCTTGAGCAGTCCGGGGCCGAACCAGGCCAGATAGACGGCGTACGGCCGCGGATCGTCCGCCTTGGTGTCGGCCGCCACCGAATACGAACGGTCCAGCGCGGCGCACCGCTCGCACTGGTCGCGCCGTACGTCGGGAGGCAGCCGCGCGCCGTAAGGACACGTCACGTACCGGCCGCCGCGCCACACCCCCGCGCAGGTGCGTACCGCGTCCGCGCCGACGGCCAGGGACAGCGGTCCGCCGAGCCGCAGCGGGCTCGACCGGCTGCGGTGCACCGGATGCCACCACGTCCACTCGGGACCTCCCTGACCCCAGCCCAGTCCCGTGCAGCGCCACATGTCCCCGACCCTAGGGCAGGGGTACGACAGCGCCCGCCCTCGACCGCCGACGGCGGTGCCCGCACCGGCCGGGAGCACCGCCGGGGCCGCCGCGTACTCCGCGAGTGGTAGCGCGGGTGCCGCTGGCCGTACGACGACGGGCGGCCCGTGGAGGACGAGGCTCGGTGGTGTCGGAAGAAACCTCCCGACCCGGCACCCACCGAGGAGTTGACGAGCGATGAACACCCTGGCTTGGCATGACGGCGGGCCCGGCCCGTGGATTATGTTCCTGCCCCTGATCTGGGCGGCTGTGGTCGTCACCGTGATCACCGTGCTGCGCCGCACCGTCTGGCGCGGACGCGGGCGCGGCGGCCCCTGGCGGGCGGCGCCCTGGCGGTCGGAGGCGGCCGCCGAGGCCGCGGAGAACTCGCCGGTCACCCTGCTCGGCCGCCGCTTCGCCGCGGGCGAGATCGACGAGGACGAGTACTGGCGCCGACTGTCGGTCCTGGACGAGCGCTTCGGCCGTGACCTGCGCGAGGGCACGGGCGGTACGGCGTGAGCGCGCTGCCCAGCGGCCCGAACGACGGGCGGCCCGGCTGGACGTCCTACGGGCCGTCACCACCGAGTGAGCCAGCGGGACACGGCGGCCCGGCACGACAGCGGGACACGCCAGCGGGACACGACAGCAGGGCACGGGAGGAGCGCGCGCACAGACGGACCGGCCGTCGTATCCGCACGGGGGGATACGACGGCCGGTTCCGTGGCCTCGCGGATCGCCGCGCAGGCACCGTACGGGATCGCCGTGACGGGCGGCCTGCGCACCGGGTCGGTCAGGCGACCGGTACGGCGATACTGGCGGCGACGGCGGCGATGCGCTCACGCGGGGGCTCGAAGGCCACAGCGGCACGCAGCGGGACCAGCGACGGCCGCGGCATCGGTGTGCGGAGCACGAACCACACGACCTTGCCGCCGTCCTCGGGCAGCAGATCGGTGCCCCAGCTGTCGCTCACCGCCTCCACCATGGCCAGCCCGCGGCCGGCGGTCGCCAGCGGCTCCGCGGCGGCCGGTGCCAGCTTCGGCAGCCTCGGGTCGTTGTCGGTGACGGCCACCGTGAGGCGGTCGGACGCGTGCGACAGACGCACCGAGCAGTGCTTGTCGGGCTTGGCGTGGCGGTGGACGTTCGCGAGCAGTTCGCTGATGCCTAGCGACGCCGCGTCGATCAGCGGGTCGAGGCGCCAGTAGCGAAGCTGGGCGGACACGATGCGCCGGATCTGCTGGATCCGGTACGGATGCGCGTCGAGTTCGAGCGCACACTCTCTGTCGGTTTGGTCGGCTTGCATGATCACGGCTGCGACTCCCTCCGCGGCGGGGGCCGGAACACCGCGGGGCGGGTCCGGGACGTACGCCGCTCCGATGGGAACACCTGAGCGAAAATGCGTAGAGTGACTGCTACAGCACTCCGTGATGCGATTTCAGAGTCTCCCCAGGTGGCCGAATCCGCAACTTCCGGGACCGTCGCCCGCCTGCGCAAAGGCCGACGGGCCAGTGCTGGACCGCTTTCCGGTGGTTTAGACGCTTATGATCCACGGCATGGACGCGAACGATTCGGACGAGACCGGCGAGCGATCGGACGGGGCGAGCGGCGCGGGAAGAACTGCCGAGGGGGCCGGAGCGGCGGGGGCGACCGGAGCGGCCGGGGCGGGTGACCGGGCGGGCGGCCGTACCGGCACGGTGGACGTCGACCGCACCGACATCGGCTACCGCGCCTGGCTGAAGGAAGCCGTCCGCAAGGTCCAGGCCGACGCCAACCGGTCCGCCGACACCCACCTGCTGCGCTTCCCGCTGCCCGAGTCGTGGGGCATCGACCTCTACCTCAAGGACGAGTCCACCCACCCGACCGGCTCGCTCAAGCACCGCCTCGCCCGCTCGCTCTTCCTCTACGGGCTGTGCAACGGCTGGATCCGCCCCGGCAAGCCGGTCATCGAGGCGTCCAGCGGCTCAACCGCCGTGTCCGAGGCCTATTTCGCGGGTCTCATCGGCGTGCCCTTCGTCGCGGTCCTCCCGCGCACCACCGCGCACGAGAAGCAGCGGCTGATCGAATTCCACGGCGGCCGGTGTCATCTCGTGGACGACCCGCGCACGGTCTACGAGGTCTCCGCGCGGCTCGCGGCCGAGACCGGCGGGCACTACATGGACCAGTTCACGTACGCCGAGCGCGCCACCGACTGGCGCGGCAACAACAACATCGCCGAGTCGATGTTCCAGCAGCTCCGCCGTGAGCGGTACCCGGACCCGGCCTGGATCGTCGCCACCGCGGGGACCGGCGGCACCTCGGCGACCATCGCCCGCTACGTGCACTACATGCAGCACGACACGCGGATCTGCGTCGCCGACCCGGAGAACTCCTGCTTCTTCGACGGCTGGCTGACCGGTGACAAGTCCGTTTCCTGCGAGCGGGGTTCACGGATCGAGGGGATCGGACGGCCGCGTATGGAGCCGAGCTTCGTGCCCGGCGCGATCGACCGCATGATGAAGGTCCCGGACGCCGCCTCAGTCGCGGCCGTACGTGCCCTCGACACGGCCATCGGCCGCAAGGCGGGCGGTTCCACCGGCACCGGGCTGTGGAGCGCCTTCAAGATCATCGCCGAGATGGTCGCGGAGGGGCGCACCGGCAGCGTCGTCACCCTGATCTGCGATCCGGGCGACCGCTACCTCGACAAGTACTACTCCGACGCCTGGCTCGCGGCGCAGGGCCTGGACATCGCGCCGTACGCGGCGGCGATCGACGCCTTTCTGGCGGACGGCAGTCGGCCGGATTGACGCCACGTCAGATACGAGGTCGGCGCGCGGTCCGGCGCCGGACCCAGTGCCTGATCAGATCGCCGCCAGCGCGTCGATCTCCACCCGGAACGCGGGGTTGACCAGCCCGGCGACCCGTACCAGGGAACACGCGGGGAGCCTCTGCGGGGCCAGGAATTCGTCCCGCACCCGCCGGAAGGCGGCGAGGTCGGCGAGATCGGTGAGGAAGACGGTGAGCTTCACGATCCGGTCCGGCGTCGCGCCCGCGGCGGCCAGCGCCGCCACGAGATTGACGAACACCTGCCGGATCTGGGCCTCGGCGTCGTCCTCGCCGACCAGCGTGCCGTCCGCGTCGAGCGGCACCTGACCCGACACCGCGACCATGCGCCCGGTGAACGCCACCGCGTGGCTGTACCCGTTGACCGGCGGCAGCCCCTCCGGCCGCTCGTAGTGCGCGATGCCCGACTGATCCTTGTCACCCATGACCGGCATGGTGGCACAGCCGTGTGCCGGTCCCCGCACCCGCACCCGCCGCGACCTCGCGGAACGCACAGCGGACGCGGATAAACGGACCCGGATGTGACGAAACTCTGACGGAGTGCCGCCGACCCTGGCCAGCGGGCCTCCGGCGTGCTCGAATCGAGGAATGGAAGACAGCACGTCCCACCCGGTGAGGTCACCGGAACCGCTTCCGCCGTCGGCAGTCCCGCACACACCGAAATCGCCGGACACCCCCAGAACGCCGGACACCCCCCAACCGCGGGACACCCCGGACTCGCAGGACGCTCAGGACTCCCCGGAAGGCGCGGAATCGGAAGGGCTCGGCACCCCCGTGGGTCGCCGAGTCATCCTCGGCATGCTGGGACTCGGCGCCGTCGGCGTCGGCGTGGGCAGCGCCGTCCAGGGCAAGCTCGACACGATCCTGGCGTCGGTCAGCGCCAAGGACCCCACCGGGGTGACCGGACTGCTGCCCGGCGGCGGCGGTTTCCGCTTCTACTCGGTGTCCAACTCCATCCCGCACCGGGGCGAGAACGACTACCGGCTGACCGTCGGCGGCCTCGTCGACAAGCCCGCCTCGTACCGCCTCGCCGATCTGCGGGCGCTGCCGCAGGTGCGGATGGTGCACGACGTGCAGTGCGTCACCGGCTGGCGGGTGCCGAGCACCGCGTTCTCCGGGGTGCGGCTGTCCACCCTGCTCGACGCGGCGGGCGTCCAGGCCAAGGGCGGGGCGATCCGCTTCAACTGCTTCGACGGCGTCTACACCGAGAGCCTCACCATGGAGCAGGCCAGGCGGCCCGACATGCTGGTGGCGCTCACCATGAACGACAAGCCCGTCACCGACGCGCACGGCGGACCCGTACGGCTCTACGCCGCGCCCATGTACTTCTACAAGTCTGCCAAGTGGCTGTCCGGAATCACGGTCACCAAGGACGTCCAACCCGGCTACTGGGAGCATTACGGCTATGACGTGGACGGATGGGTCGGCACGTCGAACGGCCGCCATGATGACCCGACTACGTGAGGCACGGGCCGTCACCGGGCTGCGCCGCTTCACCCGCGCCGAGACCTGGGTGCACCGCTCACTGGCCTGGCTGATGGGCGTGTGCGTGTTCACCGCCGCCTGTCTGTACTTCCCGCCGCTGTCGGAGATCGTCGGCCGCAGACGGCTGGTCGTCACCGTCCACGAGTGGTCCGGCATCCTGCTCCCGGTACCGGTGATCCTGGGACTGGCCTCGCGCGCCTTCCGCCGGGACGCGAGCGGGCTCGGCCGGTTCTTCCCGCACGACTGGCGCTGGCTGCGCGCCGCGCTGCGCACCCGCAGGCGCGAGCCGAGCCTGGCGGGCAAGTTCAACGCGGGCCAGAAGCTCTTCGCCGCCTTCAGCGTCGGCGCGGTGCTGGTGATGATCGGCAGCGGGCTGATCATGTGGTTCCCCCGGATGTCCCCGCTGCTCTACCGCACCGGCGCCACCTTCGTGCACGACTGGCTGGCGCTCCTGCTGGCCGCCGGGATCACCGGACACGTCTGGTTCGCCAGCAAGGACCCCGAGGCGCGGCGCGGCCTGCGCACCGGCTACGTACCGCGCTGGTGGATCAAGGAGGAACACCCGCTGTGGCAGCCGGAATCCCCGACCGAGGGTGACGGGGAGGGGAGCGGCGGCGGCCGTGCTCCGGGGAGGACGGGGAAGTCGGGGAAGACCACGGCGCGCGGGCCGCGCTGAACTCCGGTGCGCCCGCGGCCGGTTCGCGGTCGCACGTACCTTTCGCGGCAGTTCTGTTACGGGCCGGACACCGGGCGGTCGCTCCGGGGCCACCGGGGTTTCGCGGGACGCGCCTAGCGTCGCCGCATGACGACGTCTCAGGTGACGCGGCCCCCGGCGGGCGACCCGCCGGCGGTGGTGGCCGTAACGGTCAGGCAACCGGAGACGATACGCGCGCCGCGGCGCGGCCTTCGACGGGGGAAGGCCGGGCCGCGGCGGCTCGGTACCAGGGCCCTGACGGCGCTGGCGCTGCTGGCCGCGCTGTGCGCCGTCGCGGTCGCCGGGGCGATCGGCGTACGGTCCGACACCGCGGGCCTGCGGGACGCGGTGACCCAACGGGCCGCCGTGGCGGGTCAGTTGCGCTTCGCCCTGGCCGACCTGGACGCCCAGCGGGCCGACACCCTCGCACCGGGCAGATCCGCCACCGACGCACAGGTCGAGGTCGGCAACCAGCTCATCGCGCTGATCACCGCGCAGCAGCGGCGCGCCGAGATCAGCGACCTGCTGCGGCAGCTCGCCGCCGACCGCTCGCAGAGCGTCCGGGTGCGGGACCTGCTCGACGGGCTCGGCCGTTACGACGACCTCAGCGGCCGGGCCGCCTACGTGGACGAGCAGCAGCCCGACCGCACCGCGGGCCACCCGCCGCCGCGCGCCGTGGCGATGAACGTCCAGGCCGGGCAGATCATGCACGACCAGCTCCTGCCCGAGGCCACGGAGCTGTCCGCCGGGTACGAGGCGAGGGCGGCGCAGTTGGAGTCCGCGGCCCGCTCGGCCGCGCTGCGCTGGGCCCTCGTCATCGGTGTTGTCGGCCTGCTGACGCTCGGCTTCCTCCTGTGGTGGCAGTGGGAACTGGCCACCGACTACCGGCGGTTGTTCAACCCGGCGCTGGTCGCGGCCACCGTCGCCGCGCTGCTCGTCACCCTCGTGGGCACTCTCGCCCTCACCTCGTCCGCCGACGCCGTGACCGCGGCCGGCCGCGAAGGGCTGCGCCCCTGGTCCCGGCTGGCCGAGGCCCGCGCCACCGCCGCGCAGGCCGCCGCCAGCGAGAGCCGCTGGTTCGTCCACGACGCCGCCTACGGGGTCGCCGACCAGCGGCAGTTCGACGGTCTGGTCAAGCGACTCGACGCACTGCTCAGCCCCGACGGATACGCCACCGCGGCCGAACGCGCCGCGTACGAGGACGTTCTCACCCGCTACGGCCACTTCCTCGCCGACGACAAGCGGCTGCGGTCACTGAAGTCGCGGGGCAGGACGGACGAGGCCGCGGTTGTCCTGACCAATGTCGGACGCGGTGACGTGGCCTTCGACTTCTGGGACTTCGCCACCACCCTGGACGCCCTCGCGGGCCGTCAGCTCGACGACTTCGACACGCACGCGAGGGCCGCCCACGACGACCTGGCGGGCTGGCCCCAGATCCCGGCGGGCGCGCTCGGCGCGGCCGGTGTGCTGGTGCTCCTCGCCGTGCGCGCACGCTTCGCCGAATACCGCTGAGCCGCTGGACGGGCTGGGTCGAGTCCCTGACCGACCGGAGCCGAGTCCCTGGACGGCCTGGGCCGAAGCCCTATACGAACTGAGCCGAGGTCCTGAACACCCTTAGCCGGGCGGTCAGTTGTCGGCCGCGCCCGTCGAGCCCTCCGGCTCCTCGGCGACCATCAGCTCCGACAGGTGCTCGGCGATCTCCGCGCGCAGCACCTCGGGAATGCCCGCGTCCGTCACGAGAGTGTCCACGTCCTCCAGCGAGGCGAAGGAACTCAGGCCCACCGTGCCCCACTTGGTGTGGTCGGCGATCACCACGACGCGGCGGGCGGACCGCACGAACTGCCGGTTGGTCTCGGCCTCCGCGAGGTTCGGCGTCGACAGGCCCGCCTCCACGGAGATGCCGTGCACGCCGAGGAAGAGCAGGTCGAAGTGGAGGGACTGGATCGCCCGGTCCGCGACAGGGCCGACCAGCGTCTCCGACGGGGTGCGCACACCACCGGTGATGACCACGGTCGCGCTCGCCTCGCCGCTGTGGGCGCCGGTCCGCCGCTGCCCCGACTGGAAGACGTCCGCGACCCGCACCGAGTTGGTGACCACGGTCAGATCCGGCACGTCCAGCAGATGGTGGGCCAGCGCGAAGGTGGTCGTGCCGCCCGCCAGCGCGATGGCGCTGCCCGGCGTGACCAGGGTCGCCGCCGCCCGCGCGATGGCCTCCTTCGCGCCCAGCTCAAGCGCCGACTTCGCCTCGAAGCCCGGCTCGTGGCTGCTGGCCTCGACGACCGGCACCGCGCCGCCGTGCACCTTCTCCACGACACCCTGCCGGGCCAGCGCGTCGAGATCGCGCCGCACCGTCATGTCGGAGACGTTCAGCCGCCGCGTCAGCTCGTTGACCCGGACACCGCCGCGCCGCCGCACCTCGTCGAGGATCAGGGCCCGCCGCTGCTCCGCGAGCAGGTTCTGGTTGTCGCTCACCCGTGACCCCGTCCCGTCCGTCTCGTTGTCCGCGATGCCGTCCACCGACGTGCTGCGGTCATCTTTCCATGAGCGGCGACATCGCGTGTACGTCAGGTGACCGGACCGGTACGACTTCCGACCATCGACATCACGATTACGGCACGGCTGCCGGGCTGACGGCTGCCCACGGGCCGGGCGGGCACCACCGGAGGGAACAGCGAGGGACGGGGGACGCGGTGTCACCACGAGCGGGAGCGGGAGCGGAAGGCGGAACGGACGCGCGGGCGGCGGAAGCGGAGGCGAGAGCCGAAGCGGAACCCGAGGCGAACACCGGACTCGAAGCCGGTACGTGCGAGACGCTCGCGCTGGAACTCCTCGTCCACGGAGTCGGCGGCACCACCCCCGCCCTCATGCTCGACGACTCCCGCATCGTCTGCGTCGCGGGCGACGACATCGCCGGGATACACCGCCGCGTCCGCGACGCCGACGCCGAGGCGCACCCCGAGGAACACCGCGACGGCCCGGTGGCCGAGGCGTACTGCTGGTCCAACCTCACCTCGGGCAACGGCAGCCGCGCGCTGTGGCTGCTGCTCCTGCCGTTCATGATCGCCAACCTGGCGCACTGGATGCGCCCGCCGTCCACCCGGCACCGGCTGCGCCGCGCCTACGACGTCCTCGTCCGGCTGATCGCGCTGACCCTCACCGTGCTGCTGGTCGCCGCCGCCTGCGAAGTCGCCCTCGACATCGTCGCGTGGCAGTGCGCGGGCCGGGCCGCCTGCGCCCGCGACAAGGCGTGGCTCGGCTTCGCAGCCGTCGAGCGCGGAGGCTGGTGGAGCGAGCCCGGCCGCCGCCTCGCCCTGGCCGCCACCGCACCGCTCGCCCTGACCTGCCTGCTGTGGTGGCTGTCCCACCGCACCTGGTACGCGTACGAGTCGCAGCGCCCGAACGACCGGCAGGCCCCGCCGCCCTGCTCCGGCACCCCCGCCCTCGCGCTGCCCGGCTTCTGGTACGGCCGCCGGTCCGTCGCCCGGCTGCGCACCGCCCACACCGCCGCCGGCCTGCTCACCGTCGCCGCCGCCCTGTGCGTCCCGGCCCTGCGCTACGACCACGGGCACGGCGGGCGGGCGCTCCCGGCGGTCGGCTGGACGCTCGCCGGGCTGCTCGCTGTCCTCGGCACGGCGGCCGTCGTCGCCGCGTGCCGGGCCCGCCGTACCGAGAACGACGTGGACGACACCACCGACCGGCTCACCACGCGGGTCCTGCTCAACGGCACGGCGGCGGCACTGACCGCGGCCGTCGTCTACGGCGCCTGGCACCGGCCCGGCTGGACCTCCGCCGGACGACTGCCCGCCGCCCAGACGTTCACCGTGCTCACCGTGCTCCAGGGCGCGCTGATCGCCGCGCTCGCGGTGACGGCGCTGCTCCTGCACCGCTCGCCTCCGCCGGAGTACGCGCCGACGTCCGCGGCCCCTCCCGGGTCCGCCGACGCGCCCGACGATTCACCTGACGACGCCCCCGACGACCTGCCCGCCGACCGCGGGGTCGCGCTGCGCGGGCTCGCCGGGCCCGCCGTCGCGCTGCTGGCCTGCGCGATGGGCGGAGTGCTGACCGGCGGGGTGGCGCAGCGGTGCGCGGACTGGCTGGACCGGGGTCCGACGCCCGGCGAGAAGGGCAGCTCGCTGGCCGGGCCGCCCGCCGTGCTGACCTGGGAGGCGTCCGTGATCCCCGCCGTCCTCGCGGTGCTCCTGCTGTGCGCCGCCGCGGTGATGTGGCGGCTGCGGCGCCGGGAGCGGGAGCTGCGCGCGGAGGTCGAGCGGATGTACCCGGACGAGCCGCACCACAGGACCAGGACCCGGCAGATCGCCGGGACCCTCGCCCGCGCCGGGCTGACCGACACCGCGCCGACGCTGATCGCCGTGGTGTGCGCGGCGTCGTTCGCCCTGGGCGCCGGGGCCCTCGTGGGCGCCCTGCGCTCGGGCCGCACACCGGGGGAGACCGCCGCCGGGGCGCCGGGCGTCCTCGACGCGGTCGCCGGCACCGCGCAGGCGCTCGGCTCCTGGATGGTCGGCGCCGGAGTGGTGGCGCTGATCGCGCTGGGACGGCGGGCGTACCGCGACGCCTCCGCGCGCCGCACGGTCGGCATCCTGTGGGACGTCGGCACCTTCTGGCCGCGCGCCGCGCACCCTTTCGCGCCGCCCTGCTACGCCGAGCGCGCGGTGCCCGACCTGAGCTGGCGGATCCAGACCTGGACGCGGCGCACCGGCGGCCGGATCATCCTGTCCGGCCACTCGCAGGGCAGCGTCCTGGCCGCCGCCGCGGTCTGGCAGCTCGACCCGGCCACCCGCGCCCGCGTCGCCCTGCTCACCTACGGCTGTCCGCTGGCCCGGCTCTACGGCCGCTGGTTCCCCGCCCACTTCGGGCCCGACCGGCTGCGCGCGCTGCACGATGACATGCACGCCTGGCGCAATCTGTGGCGCCGCACCGACCCGATCGGCGGCCCCGTCCACCTCGGCGCCCGCTCCAACGCACAGGACGAGCACGGCAGTTCGGCCGCGCCGTACGTCGACCGGGGTCCGCTGCTCGACCCCGTCGCGTACGGCCGCAGTCTGTACCACCCGCTGCCGGAACCGGTGCTCGGGCACTCGGACTTCCAGGCCGACCCGGCCTTCGCCGAGGAACGCACGGCGCTGCTCGCCGAGTTGGCGCGGTCAGGGCCGGAGCGGGCCGTACGGTCCGCCCCGGCGCCGACCGCGCTGCCCGCTCAGGGCAGCTCCGGCAGATCTTCCGGGTAGAGCAACTGGAGCTCCTCGTGCGTGGGTTCCTCGACCTGCGCCAGCCGTCCCGCGTGCCGCTCGACCATCGCCTCGAACGTCTGCCGGGCCGCGCGGCCGTTGCCGAACCCCGGACCCTTCGGGATCGCGGTGAAGTACTTGAGCAGCGCCTCGCCCGCGTCGTCCGCGAGTTGGTACTCCTGCTCCAGGACCTGCGACTCCACGATCCGCAGCAGCTCCTCCGCGGTGTAGTCGCCGAAGGTGATGGTCCGTGAGAAACGCGACGCCACACCGGGGTTGGAGGCGAGGAAGCGCTCCATCTCCGCGGTGTACCCGGCGACGATCACCACCACCGCGTCCCGGTGGTCCTCCATCAGCTTCACCAGCGTGTCGATCGCCTCGCGTCCGAAGTCCCGCCCGGAGTCCTCGGGGGCCAGCGCGTACGCCTCGTCGATGAACAGCACACCGCCGCGGGCCCGTTCGAACGCCTCCTGGGTACGGATCGCCGTCGACCCGATGTGCTCGCCCACCAGGTCCACCCGCGCCACCTCGACGAGATGGCCGCGCTGGAGCACACCGAGCGACGCCAGGATCTCCCCGTACAGCCGGGCCACCGTGGTCTTGCCGGTGCCGGGGGAGCCGGTGAAGACCAGGTGGCGGCGGAGCGAGGGCGCCTTCAGCCCGGCCTCCTGGCGGCGGCGGCCGACCGCGATCAGGTCGATCAGCGTGCGCACCTCGCGCTTGACGCTGTCCAGGCCGACCAGCGCGTCCAGGTCGCCGAGCACGTCGTCGCTGTCCCGCGCGACCTGCTCGGGCGGCGCGGTCTCGGCCACCGGACGCTGCTCGGGAACACCGCCGAGCAGCCCGTACGACTGTGTCGCCGCGGCCTGCTGCACGGTCGCGGCGCCCGAGGGCACCGGCACCGGATCGGCCTCCGTCGCCGCCCGGTCGCTGGTGCAGTCCTCGGTGACCGGGCCCGGCTCGGCGAATTCGTAACCGCCGCGCGCGCAGCGCTCGGTACGGCAGCGGGTCAGCGTGGACCGGCAGCCGTCGATGATGTGGAAGCCGTAGCCGCGGCTGCCGGTGACCCGGACGGCGGTGAAGGTGCCGCGGCCCTCGGCCGAGACGTAGATGCCGGACTCGGCCGCGTTGGTGACCGTACAGCGGTCGAGCGCCGGGTCGGCGCCCTTGGTGACGATCACCCCGGTCGCGGTGTCGTCGATGGTGACCTGCGCGAGGGTGCCGCCGCTGCCGTGGTCGCGGAACCAGGCGCCGGTGGCGGCCTCCCGGATCCGGCAGTCGTCGAGCTGGACGTTCGCACCGTCGCTCACCGACACCGCGGTGTTGCGGATCTGCGAGAAGTCGGTGTCCACGACATCGGCGCGCGAGCCCCGGTCCAGGACGAAGAGCGCGTCCGGCACGTCGTGGACCCGGCAGGAATCCAGTATGGCCACGGCGCCGTCGCTCACCCAGACCGCCGGGTAGTCGCCCGTACTGTCGTGGATCTCGCACTGGTTGGCGTCCACGCGGGTGCCCGGGTCCCACACCGACAGGCCGTTGCGGCCGAAGCGGCGGACCTGGCAGCGGGTCAGCGTCAGCACCGAACGCGCCCGCAGGTCGACCGCGTTCTCCGGGATGTCGTGGATGTCGCAGTCCGCCATCGCCAGCACCCCGTCGGTGTCCAGCGAGATGCCGTCGCCGGTCGTGCGGTGCACCTGGCAGTCGGTGAAGTGCGCGGAGGCGCGCGCGGAGACCTGCACACCGCTGCCGCGGATCTCGTAGACCTCGCAGCCCACCGCCTCCAGGGCGCTGCCCTCGCCGGTCACCGACAGGCCGGAGCCCGAGGTGTTGTGCACCCGGCAGCGCTCGAGGCGCGGCGCGGCCCCGCCGCGTACGGCGATCCCGCTCTGGCCCGCGGCGACCACCTCGCACTCCTCGAACAGCCCGCCCGCGGCGTCCAGCACGCTGATCCCGAGGCCGCCCGGATTGTCCACCGTGCACTGCCGCACCGTGGGCCGAGCGCCGTCGCGCACCTCAAGGCCCACGGCGGAACGGGTGTTGATCCGCAGGCCCGTCAGCTCGGGCGCGCACGCCTCGACGAGCAGGGCGGCGGCCGAGATGTCCTGGCCCTCGACCACGAGGTCCTGGACGGTCGCGGCGGCCCGTACGGTCAGCGCCACGCCCGAGGCCGGGGCGATCCGTACCGTCCCGGCGCCGTCGGCGCAGCGCAGTGTCACCGCGCGGTCCAGCACCAGATTCTCCCGGTAGGTGCCTGAACTCACCGAGAGGATGTCACCGTCCGCCGCCGCTTCGACCGCGGCGGCCAGGGACTCGTACTCGCCCGTGCGGCGGCGCCACCGCGAGCTGTTCGGATTGGTCACCTGGACCACGCCATGTGCCATCGGGCTGCTGTGCCCCCACCTCTTGCATCTGCTGACCGGGGACCCACCGTAGCGTGCGCGGAAGGCGGCTGTTGACGAACACCGGTCCGCCCGCGGTCCCGCCCGGTTGTCGCGCCGCTCAGCCGCCCGCTCCCGCGCGGCCCCAGTCCTGGCCGACGCGGGCCCAGTCCCGCTCCCAGCTCGTCAGCCGGCGGCTCATCAGCCGCCACATCACCAACTGCCGTACGATCATCAGGAATCCGGCGGCGGACGTCGCGGCCGCGGTGCCCGCCAGCACGGAGTGCGTGGCGGCGGTGGCCGAATCCAGCGGTGGCGCGACCAGTTCGCCCGAGCGGTCCGTCCACAGCCAGATACCGCCCTTGCGCCAGACCTCGATGTCGCCGGGCACCGTCGCGCTGTAGACGGATTCGCCGTCCGGGGACTTCCAGCGCAGCAGATCGCCGCGGCGCGGATCGGCGGTGCCGACCTTGTCGGCGACCACGGGCGTCGTCGTGTCCGGCGGATCCAGCACGGTGGCGGGGACCAGCCGCCGCTGCGCGTTCTCGGTGCGCACCACCCGCTGGAGGGCCCGGTCCACCGAACTGCCCGCCCACCAGCCGAGCGCGGGGGTCGCGCAGAGCAGCACCACGGTGGCCACGCCGAGCCATGCCTCGACGAGATCGGAGCGGCGCCGCAGCGGATTGCGCCGCCACCGCCAGCCGAACTTCCTGAGCCGTGTGCGGTGACGCTGCCGACTCTGGCGATTCATGGACGGACCCCCTTCACACCCGTTCAACTACCGCAAACGGCGCGACTCATGCGTGTGGATCCGCGGGGGTCGCGGGAGCGCCGCGGCGACGCGTTACTCCACGATGGTCAACGGGTCGCCGACCCGTAGGGTTCCGGGGTTCTCGGGGATCAGATTCTGGCCGAAAACAAGACTCGAACCGATCCTGCGGTACTTGCCGAGGGTGTGCAGCGGCTCCTTGCCGCGCCCGGCGCTGCCCTGGTCGGTGGTGGTGATCACGCACCGCCCGCAGGGTTTGGGGACGCGGAAGGTGACCTCGCCGATCCGTACCCGCCGCCAGTCGTCCTCGGCCCACGCCTCGGTGCCGTCCACGACCGCGTTCGGCCTGAAGCGGTTCATCGGCAGCGGGCCCTCCTCGGCCCGCTCGCCCTGCGCGATCAGCGAGTTGAGGGCGGCGAGCGAGGCGGTCGTGGTCACCAGCAGCGGAAAGCCGTCGGCGAGGCTGACCATGTCGCCCGGCGCGGAGAAATCGGGGTCGACCGGCCGCCGGACCGCGGGGTCGTCCATGTGCATCAGCCGCACCGGGCGGCCGAGATACCCGCTGAACCAGTCGTCGGCCGCCTGCCCCGCGGGCACGACCTCGATCTTGTGGGCGAAGAGCGTCACCGTCTCCAGCGGACCCGGCTCAGGCACGGCGACATCAAGCGGCGGCAGCCCGGGACCGGTCAGCCGCAGACCGCCACCCCCCACGGGTTCGGCGGCCAGCAGCGCCATACGCGGCTGTTCCCGCTGTGTCACGGCCTTGCCCCGCTCGCGGTCGACCAGCATCCAACGGCGGTCAGCGGTGAGCCCCCACGGCTCCACGACCGCCGTCCGCATGCTGATTCCACGCAGCGACTTGACCGGGTAGATGTGCAGCGCGCTGAGGACGGTCGAGGTCATACCGCCATCCTGCCAGCACGCGCGCCGGGCCGATCGGCCCGGGAGGTACCTGATCAGCCCTGGTAGTAACCGCCTCCGGCGGCCGGGGGAACACCCTGGCCGAGATTGCGCCGCGGATACTGCTCCTCCGGGTGGCCGCCGGGCGCCTGCCGCGGCGGTACGGGACGCGGCGGCACCGGCCGCGCGGCCTCGTAGCCGGAGGGGGAGGGCTGCGGCGGCTGCGCCGGGTACCCGCCGCCGTTGCTGTAACCGTTGCCGGTGCCCGTCCCGTTGGAGCCGCCGCCGTTGAAAGCGCCGCCGTTGCCGCCGTTGAAGGCGTTCCCGTTGAAGCCGCCGCGCGGGGCGGCGGTCTGCTGCGGGATGTACGGCGCGGGCGGCGGCTGGTACGCGGGCGTCGGGTAGCCGTTCTGCGCGGCGGGCTGCGGCTGGGTGTACTGCGGCGAGGGGGCCGACGGCCCCGACGGCAGAGCCGGGAGCGCGGGCAGCGCGGGAAGGTTGCTGCCGGGGTAGCCGCTGTATCCGGTGCCTGTCTCGTACGGGGTGTAGGACGGCACGCGGATGGGGGCGATCTGCGGTGTGCCTCGCTCGGCCACGAGGCTGTCGTAGATCGGGGTGTCCGGGAAGGACGAGGACGAGGGGTAGTAGCCGCTGTAGCCGCCACCATAAGAACCGCGGGGGGAGCTCATGAGCCATAAGTTAAGCCCACGATGTGGTCGTTGGGGAGACCGATTAGCGGGTTGTTTGCGCTGCGTGTTGCGCGGTCCTGTCCCCAATATGAGCGAATCCGGGGAAAACGGTCAGCGTCTCATGATGTGATCAGGTAAAAGCCGTGCGTCCTTGGTGTTACCGGGCGTCTCGGCGCACGTGCGAGGGGGCATCCGATGACGCTGCGCAAGGGCGAGAACATGCCGCTGCCCACGGCGGTCCTCCAGGTGGAGTTCACCAGGCGGGCGGGTACGGGCATCCCGCGCGCCGACGTCTGCGCGCTGCTCGTGGCGGACACCGGGGCCCGCGATGCGGACGATCTGGTGCACGCCGCCGCACCCGTGCACCCCTCCGGCGCGGTGCGCTACGCGGCTGGTGGAACGCCGGATCCGGACCCGGCCGCAGGCACGGTCACTGACACTCTTTCGGTTGACCTCACGTCCGTCGAAACGGCCGTCACCTCCGTGCTGATCGTCGCCCGCTCCGACGGCGGCACCTTCGGCCGGATCCCCGGACTGCGGCTGCGCGTCACCGACGGGGGAGCGGAGGTCGCGCGCTTCGACTGCGAGGGGGCCACGGCGGAGACGGCGTACGTCCTCGGCGAGTGTTACCGGCGCGGCGGCGGCTGGAAATTCCGGGCGGTCGGGCAGGGGTACGGCTCCGGGCTCGCGGGGCTGGGCGCCGCGTACGGGCTGCGGGCGGATCAACTGCCGGAGCGGCTGCCGGACGTGGTGCCAGAGCCGGTACCCGAGCCCGTACCTGAGCCCATGTCCGAGCCCATGTCCCACCCTCTGCCCGAGGCGACGCGTGCCGTCGCTCCGGAGCCGACCGTTGTCGTACCCGTCGTACCACCCGCCCCGATGGCGCCGCCCGTTCCGGCTTCGGCACCCGCGCCGGTACGGCTGTCCAAGGTCACGCTCACCAAGGACGCGCCGGCGGTCTCGCTCACCAAACAGGGCGGCGCCACGGGCGCGTTGCGGGTCAATCTGAGCTGGCGGGTCGACCCGGCCCGCGGCGGCGGGCGGTTCCGCAAGGGCGGCGGCGTCGACCTCGACCTGTGCGCGCTCTTCGAACTCTCCGACGGCAGCAAGGGTGTGGTGCAGGCCCTCGGCAACGCCTTCGGCTCGCTCTACCAGCCGCCGTTCATCCTGCTCGACGGCGACGACCGCACCGGCGGCAGCGCGTCCGGCGAGAATCTGACCGTCAACCTCGACCACACCGCCCACTTCCGGCGGATCCTCGTCTTCGTCACGATCTACGAAGGCGCCCGCAGCTTCGCGGGACTGCACGCCACCGTCACGCTCCAGCCGCAGTACGGCGCCCCGGTCGACTTCGTCCTCGACGAGTGCACCGTGCAGTCCAACGTCTGCGCCCTCGCGCTGCTGGTCCGCGAGGGCGACGACCTCGTCGTACGGCGCGAGGCGCGCTATCTGGTGCCCAGGCGTGGCGTGAGCCCGCAGCGCACGACGGACTACGCGTACGGCTGGGGCCTGAACTGGACGCCGGGCCGCAAGTGAGGCGTGGCTGAAGGGACTTGGCGCGGGCCTCGACGGGCTCCGTGCCGACGGGCTGGGCGCCGACGCGCCCTAGACGGAGGCGTCGGGCCGCGCGTAGGTGCGGCCCTTCCAGGCCGCGCCCCGGCCGCGGTAGTGCTCGACCGCGGAGTCGACGGTCATCAGCAGATACAGCGCCGCCGTGTACGGCAGGGTCGGCGCCAGCCACCACGGCTGACCGTAGTACCGCAGCATCGGTACGTAACTGGCCGCCATCGCCGCCCACGCCGCGAGCCCCAGCGCGCACAGCGGCCAGGCCCCGGCGATCGCGCCGCCGACCGCCGCGAGCGGCGGCACCAGATAGATCAGCGCGAGCCCGAGCACCGTGCCGAGCAACACCGCCGGATTGTGCCGGAGTTGCGCGTACGCGCTGCGTGAGACCATCCGCCACAGCTCGCCCAGGTCCGGGTAGGGCCGCACGCTGTCCACGCGTTCGGCGAGCCCGAGCCAGATCCTGCCGCCCGAACGCTTCACCGCGCGGGCGAGCGCCACGTCGTCGATCACCGACTGCCGGATGGAGTCGGGCACGCGGGCGGCGGCCACGGCCGACGCGCGGATCAGCACGCAGCCGCCCGCGGCGGCGGCCGTACGGGAGCGGGCCTTGTTGATCCAGCGGAAGGGGTAGAGCTGCGCGAAGAAGTACACGAAGGCCGGGACGATGAGCTTCTCCCAGCCCGTCTCCACGCGCAGGCGTGCCATGAGCGAGACCATGTCGAGGTCGCGGGAGACCGCGGCGGCCGTCAACTCGCGCAGACTGTCCGGCCGGTGGGCGATGTCGGCGTCCGTCAGCAGCAGGTAGTCGGGGCCGCTGCGCTCGGCGGCCAGCGTGATGCCGTGCCGCACCGCCCACAGCTTGCCCGTCCAGCCGGGCGGCGGCTCGCCGGGCGAGGAGACCGTCAGCGGCAGACCTCCGTGCCGGTCGTGCAGCGCGCGGGCCAGGTCCCCGGTGCCGTCGGTGCTGCCGTCGTCGATCAGGAAGACCTCGGCGTGCCCCGGATACTCCTGGGCCAGCAGCGACGGCAGGCTCACCCCGATCACCTCGGCCTCGTCGCGCGCGGGCACGACGATCGCGATCGACGGCCACTCGTCCAGCGCGCCCCGCCGCGGCAGCCGCACATCGGTCCGCCAGAAACCCCCCTGCCCGACCACCAGCCACACCCAGGCCAGCAACGACACCCCTGCGATCACCATCAACACCGTCACGCCCCGCAGTCTGCCGCACCCACCCCCCACCACCCGCCGCGCCCCGCCCTCCCCGAAGCCCGATCGGACCGCCTCCCTGCCCGCCGACGGCCGCCCGGCGGCTGCGATACCCACCGCCTGCGGCGGCGACGACTTCGGTCCGGGCCGCCGCCATGGCCCCATCCGCAGGGGCGCGGCCCCCTGCCACCCGGCGCCCCCGCCCTCCTCGACGCGGATCGGGCCGAACCTCCGACCGCCGCACGGCGGCGGCTCCGGCGGTGCGGGGGTCCGCATCGGGGCGTGGGCGGGTCGTGGGTGGTGACGCGGCGGCGGGGCGGGGGGCGTCGCTAGAGTGGCGGGGTGAAGATCGCACTGGTGGACTCCGGGATCGGACTGCTCGCGGCGGCGGCGGCCGTACGGCGGCTGCGGGTGGACGCGGATCTGGTGCTGTCGTCCGACCCCGAGGGAATGCCGTGGGGTCCGCGCGGCGCGGAGGACGTGACCGGGCGGGCGCTGGAGTGCGCGCGGGCCGCGGTCGCGCACCGGCCCGACGCGCTGATCGTCGCCTGCAACACCGCGACCGTGCACGCGCTGCCCGCGCTGCGGGCCGCCTTCGAACCGGCCGTGCCGGTCGTCGGCACCGTGCCCGCGATCAAGCCCGCGGCGGCGGCCGGCGGCTCCCTCGCCATCTGGGCGACGCCCGCGACGACGGGCAGCGCGTACCAGCGCGGACTGATCGCGGAATTCGGCAACGGCGCGCACATCACCGAGGTGCCCTGCCCCGGTCTCGCGGACGCCGTGCAGCACGGCGACACCGCGGCCGTGGCCGCCGCGGTCGCCGCCGCCGCGGCGCTGACCCCCGCCGGAGCGCGGGCCATCGTGCTCGGCTGCACGCACTACGAACTCGTCGCCGACCGGATCGCCGCGGCCGTCCCCGGCGCCGTGCTGTACGGCTCGGCGGACGCCGTCGCCGCGCAGGCGCTGCGCCGTGCGGGGTCCGCCGCCCGGGCGACCGGCGGCGGCCGGATCGAGGTCGTCCTCAACGGCCGGTCGGCCCCGCTCCCCGCGGCGGCGCTGGCGTACGCCGAAGGCGCCTCATTGGTGACACCCGCCACCGCCTGAGTGCATAGGGCTGCCTTCTGGTGGGTATCCCAGTACCCTTCACAGCATGACGCACCCTCCTCGGCCGGAGAGCGGCGCGCCCCAGGTCTGGACGGGGCGGGCCCGTAACCGCATGCAATGGGTGCTCGCCGCCTGTGGCGCCGCCTGCATGGCGCTGGGCATCGAGCTGGCCGTGGAAGGCCCCGACGCAACCTCGGGCCTGGCCCCGCTGGTGATGTCCGTGGTGGGCTGCGTGGCCGTCGGGCTCCTGGTGCTGTTCGGCACGGTCGCCTTCACGCACGTCAGGGTCCGGGTCGACCACGACGCGGTCGACGTGCGCTGCGGCCACATCGGAGTGCCGCGCCGCCGTATCCCGCTGGAGCAGGTCAGCGGCGCCCAGCTCGCGCCCCTGGTCAGCCCGCGCAACTGGGGCGGCTGGGGTTACCGCTGGCGCCCCGAGGAGGGCACCGCGGTCGTCGTCCGCCGTGGCCAGGGCCTGGTCATCGACCTCGGCAGCGGTCGCCGCTTCACGGTCACCGTCGACGACGCGCAGGGCGCCGTGGACACCATCCGCGACCTGCTGACGCTGCGCACCGCCCGCCACACCTCCGGCGCCTGACCCGCGTCCCGCGGGCCGGAGACACCCAGGCCCGCACACCCGTATCCGGGGCGGGCCCCGAGGCCGCGCCACCCGGTCAGCGCAGTGGACCGAATCCGTCGTCCGGCAGCAAGAGGCCGGACGCCGACCCGGCCACCGGCGGGCAGCCGTCGTCCGGCAGAGGGCGGGCCGTGGCCATGCCCGCGAGGAACCCGGCTCCCGCTGTGACCACGGCGTAGCTGAGCACGTGGTCGACGGTGGCGAGCAGGGCGAGCCCGGTGAGGGCGGCGCCCGCGGTGAGGACGACGGGGGTGGGGCGCGGCGAGCGCCACAGGGCGTACAGCAGCCAGCCGAAGGCGACGGCGAGCAGCGCCGCGCCCGGAATGCCCTGCTCGGCGGCGAGCTGGAGCGGCGCGGACGGCGGTGAGGCTGCGACGGCGGTGGTGGCGTCCGCGGGCGGACCGGCGTTCTCCTCGGTGAACCGCTCGGGCCCGACCCCGCGCAGCGGGTGCCGCTCGGCCAGGTCGATCGCCTCGTGCCACAGCTCGACCCGCGGCTGGGTGAGCTGGCCGGTCAGCGATTCGGACAGACCCGACGGCAGGGCGTCGACCGCGACGGCGTAGCTGCCGCCGACGGCGAGCGCGGCGGCCAGCGCCAGCCCGCACAGGCCGAGCAGCCGCCGCCGCATCCGGGCGGCGGCCAGCGAGTACAGGACGACGGCGATCCCCGCCGCGAAGCCCGCCGCCGAGCCCAGCGCGAGCGCGGTGACGGCGGCGCCCGCCGCCACGAGCCGCAGCCCGAGCCGCCACCCCTTGCCCCGGACCGCCCACGCGGCGCAGCAGGCGGCGCCGACCGCGAGGACCAGCAGCGCGGCGTCGGCGTTCGGATAGCCGAGCGGCGGCGCGTCGGGGTGCGCGGACAGCCGGCTCGGCGGGACGAGGACCAGGGCGAGTACCGCCACGGCCGCGACGGCGGGCGCGAACACCGGCAGCAGCGCGCCGAGGATGCGGCCGGCCGCGTATCCGGCGCTGACCGCGAGGATGGCGAGCAGGGTGCCCTCGGGGCGGGCGGCGCGGCCCGCGGCGGCGATCAGCGTCCAGACGCCGCAGCAGACGAGGAGGGCGATGCCGACGGCGTCGGTGGTGCCGCTGTACGGACGCGGTTCGCGCCGCGGCGGGCGCGGCGCTCCGGCCGCCTTCGTACGCGTGGCGCCCGGCGTCCCGCCGGCCGTCGTGTCCATCCCCCGGTACCCCCTGCCACCCGGGCGCGACGGGGTACCGTCACACCCGCGTTCCCCGCGTGGGCGCTGTCTGTCGCCACCGTAACGGGTGACACCCCGACCTGTGGATACGTCGTACGGGAACCCGGCACCACGTGGGAAACCTGGTGCTGGTGTGGCGTTCACCGTCGTTCTCGTACGCTCTGGGCATGGCGATTCCCGAATTCATCCGAGACATCCGCGCGAAGGCGGGGGACACCCTGCTGCTCCTGCCGGGTGTGGTGACCGTCGTCTTCGACGACCGCGGCCGGATCCTGCTCAACCGCCGTACGGACACCGGAAAATGGGCGCTCATCAGTGGCATCCCCGATCCGGGCGAGCAGCCCGCCGAGGCGGCCGTCCGGGAGATCGAGGAGGAGACCGGGGTGCACGCCGTCGTCGAGAAGGTGCTGAGCGTCTTCACCAACGAGCCGGTGAGGTACGACAACGGCGACCGCGCCCAGTACATCGACATCGTGCTGCGCTGTCGGGCCGTCGGCGGCGAGGCGCGGGTGAACGACGACGAATCGCTCGACGTGCGCTGGTTCGCGCTTGACGAACTGCCGCCGCTCGGCCCGATCGCCCGCGGCCGGATCGACATGGCGCTGCGCGACGACCCCACGTGGTTCGCGCCCGCCACCGCTCCGGGAGCGGCGCACCCCGGATACCCGGCCCCGTAACAGCCGCACCGAGGACACCGGCCCGCGCGGGGGTACGAACGAGGCCCGGGTGCGGAGCCGCCCCGTGCCGGTTCCGAACCCGGGCCTCGCCCAGGGGAGGCACCGCGCGTGTCCCGGCCATCGGCCGCCGGGACCCGAGGCGTATGCCATCGAGCCGATCTTCACGCCACACCCCCGTTGGGTGGCGGAAGACCGTCAAGCTTGTTTGCCTTCACCGCACTGATCGACTAATCAATCGACTACATCGACTACTCAGCTGAAGGGCCTGGCTCAAGCATTGGGCACGGCGGCCTCAACTCGTCCTCAACTGGTCCTCATTGGAGCCCGCGGTCTATGATGCAGTTTCCGATCACAACGCCGGGCGAGCCCGGTAAGGGGGACGGCGTGAGGTTTCGGGTCCTCGGCGCCTTGGAGGCCTGGTCCGGTCGGACCCGAATATCCCTCGGCGGGCCCAGGGAACAGCGAGTCCTCGCGCTGCTGCTCCTCGAAGCCAACAGGACCGTATCGCTCAGCCACCTCGTCGACGCCCTCTGGGACGAGACTCCGCCCGCCACGGCCGGAAAGCAGATCCGCAACGCGGTGTCGCGACTGCGCTCGGCGCTGGTCGCCGCTCCCGGCGGGACCGGGGACATCACGGCCGTCGGAGACGCGGGATACCGGATGGCGGTGAGCGAAGGCGCGCTGGACAGTGCCGAATTCGACCGTCAGGTGGCCGCCGCGGAGTCGGCGCGCGTCGCGGGCGACCTCGCCGAGTGCGTGGAACTGCTGGGTGCGGCGCTGGAGTTGTGGCACGGACCCGCGCTCGCCGGGCTCTCGGGGCGGGTGATCGAGGCCAGGGCGGCGGCCTGGAACGAACGGCGGCTCGCGGTCCAGGAGACCTGTACCGACCACCAGTTGGCCCTCGGGCGGCATACGGAAGTGGTCGCCTCACTGTCCGCGATCGTCGCCGAGTACCCGCTGCGCGAGAAGCCGGTCAGCCAGCTCATGCTCGCACTGCACCGCGGTGGCAGACAGAGCGAGGCGCTCGCCGCCTTCCACGGGCTGCGCACCCGCCTGGCCGACGAGATGGGCCTGGACGTACCGCCCGCGCTCGATCTGCTGCACCAGCGGATTCTCGCCAATGATCCCTCGGTCGCCGCCCCCGAGAAGCCGCGCGCCACGGAGGGCGGACCGGTCGCCGCCCCGGCCCGCGTGCCCCGCCAACTCCCCGCCGCCTCACGGCACTTCACCGGCCGCCGCAGACAGCTCAAGCTCCTCGACGAACTCCTCGACCACGCCGTGCAGTTCGGCGGCACCGCCGTCATCTCGGCCATCGACGGCACCGCGGGCATCGGCAAGACGACGCTGGCCATCCACTGGGCGCAGCGCAACGCCGAGCGCTTCCCCGACGGCCAGCTCCACGTCAATCTGCGCGGATTCGCTCCCGGCTCCCGCCCGTTGGCGCCGGTCGAGGCGATCCGCGGCTTCCTCGACGCGCTCGGGGTGCCCGCCGAGAGCGTCCCCGAGGAACTGGACGCCCGCGCGGCGCTCTACCGCACCCTGCTGGCGGGCCGCCGGGTCCTGATCGTCCTGGACAACGCGCGCGACACCGACCAGGTCCGGCCGCTGCTGCCCGGCAGCACCTCCTGCGCCGTGGTGATCACCAGCCGCAATCAACTGACCGGCCTGATCGCCGCCGAAGGCGCCACCCCCGTCACCCTCGACCTGCTCAGCGCGGTGGAGTCGCTGGACCTGCTGGCCCGCCGCCTCGGCCCCGAGCGCACCGCCGCGGAACCCGAGGCAGCCGCCGAACTGGTCGAGCTGTGCGCCCGGCTGCCGCTCGCCCTGAGCATCGCCGCCGCCCGCGCCCTCGTCTCGCCCCGGCTGTCGCTCGCCGACCTGGTCGCCGCGCTGCGCGACGTACGGCACCGGCTCGACACCCTCGACATCGGCGACGCCTCCACCGACCTGCGCGCGGTCTTCTCCTGGTCGTACGGGCACCTGTCGGAGTCCGCCCGGCGGATGTTCCGGCTGCTGTCGGTCCACCCGGGACCCGACATCACCGTCCCGGCCGCGGCGAGCCTGACCGGGGTGACCGTCGCCGAGGCACGCCGCGCGCTGTACGACCTGACCCGCGCCCACCTGGTGATGGAGCATGTGCCGGGCCGCTTCACCTTCCACGACCTGCTCCGCGCGTACGCCGGTGAGCTGACCGCCACGCACGACAGCGAGGCGGAGCGCCGTACGGTCCTGCTGCGGGTGCTCGACCACTACCTGCACACCGCCCACGCGGCGGCCAGGCTGCTGAGCCCGGTGCCGATCCCGCTGACGCTGGGGGACCCGGAGCCGGGCGCGGTGCCCGAGACGCTCGCCGACGCGCGGCGGGCTGCGGAGTGGATGGAGGCCGAGGAGCAGGTCCTGATGGCCACCGTCACGCAGGCCGATGTCAACGGCTTCGACGTGCACTCCGACCGGCTCGGCTGGATCCTGATGGGCGTCTCCGACCGGCGCGGCCCCAACCCGGCCTCGCCGCCCGACCCCTGGGGCCCCCGGCGCTCCGGCGTGCACCGGGGTCTCGGCACCAGCTACTCGTGGCTGGTCGCCTACCCGGCCGCCCTCACCCACCTCGAACACTGCGCCGGGGTCTACCGCGACCTCGACGACAGCACCGGTCTCGCGCACACCTACTTCGGCCTCAGCTCGGTGCTCGAACACCGGGGCCGCTACCAGGAAGCGCTCGAATACGCCCAGCAGGCAGCGGAGTTGTTCAACGTCGTCGCGCACCAGCACGGCGAGGCGCGGGCCCGTAACGCGGCGGGCTGGCTGCTGGGCAGACTCGGCGACTTCTCCGCCTCCCTGACGCAGTGTCAGCAGGGCCTGGCGCTCTACAGCGTGCTCGGCGACCGGCCGATGCAGGCGGTCGCCTGGGACAATCTGGGCTACGCCCACCACGGGCTCGGGCAGTACGCGGAGGCCGTCGATGCCTTCGAACGGTCGCTGGAGATCACCCGGGCGTTGGGCGACCTCGCCGAGGAGGTCGTGACGCTCAGTTATCTGGGTGACACCCATCACGCCGCCGGTGACACGGCCGCCGCGGCCGAGGTCCGCCGCACCGCCCTGACCATTCTCGAAGGGCTCGAACCCCGCGAGGTCGCCGTGCTGCGCGAGGTGACCCACCTGTAGCCGCCGGTTGACGGACCAGAAGGCGTCTGTCACGGTTTTCCCAGGGGCTTGTCCTGCCCCACAACAGCCTCCGTGGGGGAACTCCCCTTCACACGGGGGCTTTTCGCCGCCCTGACCGCGCCGCGGGCGCCGGGCGAGCACACCCCCGCACCCGCGCGTTCACCTCGGCGATTCCCGCCGGTGGCCGCGCCGGTGTCACGCCTGTGATCCCTGCCTCACCGCCCGACGGCGATGTCACATCCGCTCGCGGAGGGCTCCTCTTGGGGCCGTAGAGCTGATCGTCGCCGCCTCGAACGACACACGCGACCGTGAGCGCCTGCCACGCCCACGGCAAGGAGGAATTGTGAACAAGTTGCGGGGCAACCCGTGGGCGATCCTGACGGTGCTGTCCATCGGGTTCTTCATGACACTGCTCGACCTGACGATCGTCAACATCGCCATTCCGGACATGGTGGAGCACCTGAACGCGTCACTCGACCAGATCCTGTGGATCACCAACGCGTACACCCTGGCGCTCGCCGTACTCCTGATCACCGCGGGCCGGATGGGCGATCTGACCGGCAAGAAGAACCTCTTCGTCTACGGCGTCGCGCTGTTCACCCTGGCGAGCCTGGCCTGCGGTCTGTCGCAGAACCCGTCGCAGCTCATCACCTTCCGCGCGATCCAGGGCATCGGCGCCGCGATGCTGCTGCCGCAGACCCTCTCCCTGATCATCGACGTCTTCCCGCACGAGAAGCGCGGTGTCGCGCTCGGCATCTGGGGCATCGTGGCCGGTGTGTCCGGCGCCGCGGGCCCGGCCGTCGGCGGCGTGCTCGTCACCAAGATCGACTGGCGCTGGATCTTCTTCGTCAACATCCCGCTCGGCGTCCTGGCGGTGGCCGGCGCCCTGCTGTTCATCCCCAACGCGGAACGAACGGTCAAGCACCGCTTCGACGTTCCCGGCGTCGTCCTGCTGTCGCTGACCCTCTTCCTGCTCTCCTTCGCGCTGATCGAGGGACAGAAGTACAACTGGAACGGCTGGATCTGGACGTCGATCGCCGCCTCCGCCGTGGTCTTCGCGGTCTTCCTGGTCTACCAGCGCGGCCAGCAGGACAACGAACCCCTCGTGCCGTTCTCGCTGTTCAAGGACCGCAACTTCACGATCATGAACTTCGTCGGCATCGCGATCTCGTTCGGCATCGTGGGCCTCTTCCTCCCGATCACCGTCTACCTCCAGTCCATCCTCGGCTACAGCGCCATGAAGTCCGGCATCGTGCTGCTGCCCCTGTCCGTCGGCACCTTCGTGATGGCCGGCCCCGCGGGTGTGCTCTCCGAGAAGCTGGGCGGCAAGTACATCCTGATGACCGGCCTCGTGCTGTACGGCGGCGGTCTGCTGTGGGTGATGTCCGTGGCCGACGTCGGCCAGAGCTGGACCGGCATCGTGGCACCGCTGTTCATCATGGGCATGGGCGCGGGCTGCACCTTCACCCCGATGGCCACCGAGGTCATGCGCAATGTGCCGCCCAAGCTCACCGGCGCCGCGTCCGGCGTCAACAACGCGCTGCGGCAGGTCGGTTCCGTGCTCGCGGGCGCCGTGGTCGGCGCGGTGCTCCAGGGGCAGCTCGCCTCCTCCCTCAAGGACCAGGCGGCGCAGCGGGCCGGGAGCGTACCCGCGGACTACCGCGAGGGGTTCGTGAAGAGCTTCGACAACGCGGGCAAGCACCTCGAAGTGGCGGGCAACACCTCGGGGTTGAAGCTCCCCTCGGACGTCCCCGCCGACGCGGCGCACCGCATCCAGGACGCCGGCACCGCGGTCTTCGGGCACGGCTTCATCGACGCCATGCACCCGACACTGCTGGTGTCCGTCGTGGTGATGGCGCTGGGCGCGCTGTCCTGCCTGCTCGTCAAGAAGATCGACGGCGCCTCGGCCAACCCCCACGGGCTGCCGCTCAGCGCGGACGAGATCGCCGCCGCGGAGGCCGCCGCCTCGCCCGCCGACCCGGCCCCCGCCAGGGGCTGAACCGGTACAGGGCGACAGCGGTGCGCGGGCTCCGTTCCCCGGTTCGAGGGGGAGCGGGGCCCGTTTCCCGCACCGCGCCGCCCGCGACTCGCCGCACCGCACCGTACTGCGACTCACCGCACCGCATCGCCCGCGCCCGACCCGCCGCTTCCGCGCAACCCCGAGGGGACCGTGCCCGCCATGCCCGACGCCACCCCCAGCCATGACGACGCGTACGACAGCACGCGCGACGACACGTACGACACCGCCGTCAACGAGGCCCTGGAACGGCTCGGTCACGCCGGGTTCTTCCTCGGGTCCGGCAATCAGCTGCGCGGATTCGCGCTCCACGCCCCGATGGGAGCCGAGGCGCTGGCCGCCCTCGGCCACGGCGACCAGGTGCCGGACTGGGTCGAGTGGTACGCGGGCCACCGCGGCCTCGGCGCGCCGCCCGACCTCTTCGCCCCCATCGACGCGGCGGACCCCGACTCCTGGCGCGCCGCGCTCGGCGAGGCCCGGCGGCTCGCCGACTGGGCGACGCTGTTCCGGCGCGAGATCGACGGCGCGGGCTGGCGGGAGACCTTGGTCAAGTGGTGGCCCCGGCTGACTCCCGGCATGTTCGCCGGTCTGACCCACGGCGTGATCCGTACCGCGCACGCCGTACGCGGCATCACCGCCGTCGGCGCGCCGAGCACCGTACAACTCCACGAACTGGCCAACGGCCTCGCCTTCTGGGCCGCGCTCTACCAGCCGCCGGACGGCGCCCTCGCGCGCGGCGCGAAGGCCGTGGGCGCGGTCAGGACACTCGGCCGCCGACCGAAGTCCAAGCTGTTCGCCGCCGCCGACGCGCGGCTCGAACAGTCGGTGGACGCCGCGCTCGCCGAGCTGACCGCGATCGGCGCCGGGCGCTACACCCTGATGCGGCCGGGCGGCAATCCGGTGCCTGCCATCCACGCCGTCACCGCGCCCGCCGCGGTCCGGATGACGCTGCCGCACCTGCCGCCGCAACTCGCGCTGCCCTCCTACGAAGCGGTCCGCGACGTGTCGGGAACGCTGCTCAACATCTTCACCGGACGCGGTGAACCCGACCCCGCCGCACCGGCCGTGGACTCCCACGACCCCGCGGAGCGCCGCCGGATCGTCGAGACCGCGGTCGAACTGCGCGACGAACACGCCATCAAGATCGCCGAGGTGGCGCGGCGCGAGTACGCGACCTACGAGGACCCGCGCTGCTTCGCCGCCGCCCACCACGCCGTACGGCTGCTTGGCGGCTAGGGCCTGTCCGGCGGATCACGAACGGCCCCTTCGCCCCATGGCACGCACGGGCCTGTCCCGCGGACCGCGAAGGCCCTCGGCGAAATGTCCTGCGAAGTGCCCCGCGAAGCGCCGTGTGAAGCGCCGTGCGGAGGGCCCTCGCGCGGGTCGGAAGAACCTCCGCCAACCCCCGTCTGAGCAGCGGCCTTTGTCAGTGCTTGGCGGTAAAATCGACAGTGTTCGAGAGGGTTGGCCGACGCCTCAGGAGGATGCCGATGGCCGTTGCCGCACTGCCCCTACTGTCCTTGCCGAAGAAGCCGCTTCCCGCCGGACGGCCGCGTGAGTGGTACATCGCGCACAACCGCCGGCTCAAGACGATGCGCTTGGTCATCGCCCTGCTCGACTCGGGCGTCTACGACCCGGCGCAGGCGAGCAACCGCCGGATCCACGACACCGCCGAGCGCATCGGCGTCCACCCGCCGTCCGACATCACCTGCCGCATGGTCCGCGCCCTGATCAGCTACGGACGCTGACCCGCAGCAGCCCGCGGGCCCCCGCCGTCACCCTTGTGGGACGGCGGGGGCCCGCGGGCTTCTCCGGCGCCTCAGATCACAACTTGCGGTAGGTGTACGCGTCTTCGGCCGCCGCGGCCACCGCGTCCAGGTCCGCGCCGGTCGAGGCCGTGACAACCGCGGCGACCGCGCCTTCGAGGAAGGGGGCGTTCAACAACCGGCTGCCGGAGGGCAGTTCGTCGTCCGCGAGCAGCGCCTTGACGGTGAGTACGGCGCTGCCCAGGTCCGCGATGACGGCCACCCCCGCGCCCTGGTCGACCGTACGGGCGGCCGAGACGATCAGATCGGAGCTGGTGCCGAGCCCGCCGTCCGGGCCGCCGCCCGCCGCGACGACCGGCACATCGGCCGCGCCGCCGGTCAGTCCGGTGGCGAGCGCGACGACGGAGGCCGCGACGGAGGCGCTGTGCGACACGAGCACTATGCCGACTATCGGGGTGGTCACGCGGCACCGTCCCGCGCCGTGGCGGCCAGCGCGTCGACCAGGAGGGCCGCCGAGGTCGCGCCCGGGTCCTGGTGGCCGACGCTGCGCTCGCCGAGGTAGCTGGCCCGGCCCTTGCGGGCGCGCAGCGGCGTGGTGGCCTTCGCGCCCTCGTCGGCCGCGGAGGCCGCGGCGGCCAGGCCCTCGGCCAGCGAGCCGCCCGCGTCGAGCGCGCCGGTCAGCGCGTCCACCGCCGGGAGCAGAGCGTCCAGCATCGTCTTGTCCCCAGCCGACGCGCCGCCCAGCTGGGCGACCCCGTCCACCCCCGCGCGCAGCGCGTCCCGCAGCCGGTCCGCGCCCACGGCCTCCTCGTCGCCCAGCTCCTTGCCCGCCTTGCGCAGCAGCGTGCCGTACAGCGGCCCCGACGCCCCGCCGACCGTGCTGATCAGCGTCCGGCCCACCAGCACCAGCACGCCGCCGGGCGTGCCGGGCGGTTCCTGCTCGACGGCGTCGCGCGCCGCGATGAAACCGCGCCGCATATTGCTGCCGTGGTCGGCGTCGCCGATGGGCGAGTCGAGTTCGGTCAGCCGCTCGGACTCGCGGTCGACGGAGGCGGTGGCCGTGTCCAGCCAGCGCCGCACGAAGTCCGCGTCGACGGTGGAGCCGGCGGATCCGGGGGAGGGGAGGGCATTCATACGGTTGTACGGTCCTTTCGGCGGTGGCGGCCGGTGGCCGGGAGCGGTCGGTACTGCGCGGGAGAGCAGGCGCTCAGCAGCCCCAGCGCAGCGCGGGCGTCGAGACCGGCGCGTCCCACAGCCCCAGCAGCTCCTCGTCGACCTGGCAGATCGACACCGAGCAGCCCGCCATGTCGAGCGAGGTCACATAGTTACCGACCAGTGTGCGCGCGACCGGGACCTTGCGTTCGGTCAGGGCCCGGTGCACCTCGGCGTTGAAGCCGTACAGCTCCAGCAGCGGCGTCGCGCCCATCCCGTTGACCAGCACGATCACCGGTCCGTCCGGCTGTAGGTCCTCCACGACCGCGTCGACCGCCACATCGGCGATCTCGCCGGACGTCATCATGGCCCGGCGCTCGCGCCCCGGCTCGCCGTGGATGCCGATGCCCAGCTCCAGCTCGCCGCTGGGCAGGTCGAAGGTCGGGGCGCCCTTGGCGGGCGTGGTCACGGCGCTGAGCGCCACGCCGAAGCTGCGCGAGGACTCGTTGACCCGGCGGGCCACGGCCGCCACCCGGTCGAGCGGCGCTCCCGCGTCGGCCGCGGCGCCCGCCAGCTTCTCCACGAAGAGCGTCGCACCGGTACCGCGCCGTCCCGCCGTGAAGAGGCTGTCGACCACCGCCACGTCGTCGTTGACCAGGACCTTGGCGACCTGCACGCCCTCGTCTTCCGCCAGCTCGGCGGCCATGTCGAAGTTGAGCACGTCACCGGTGTAGTTCTTCACGATGAACAGCACCCCGGCCCCGCTGTCGACCGCGGCGGCGGCCCGTACCATCTGGTCCGGCACGGGCGAGGTGAAGACCTCGCCGGGACAGGCGGCGTCCAGCATCCCGCGTCCGACGAATCCGCCGTGCAGCGGCTCGTGCCCGGAACCACCGCCGGACACCAGACCGACCTTCCCCTCGTACGGCGCCCCCCGCCGCACGATCACCCGCCGCTCGACGTCGACGGTCAGCTCCGGATGCGCCGCCGCCATCCCGCGCAGCGCGTCGGCGACCACGGTCTCGGCGACGTTGATCAGCATCTTCATCAGTACCTCCTGAGAAGGTCGGCAGTGCGGCGCCCGGGGGCCCTCGTCCAGGTCAAGGGGCCGGACGCGGTTCGGGGACCGCCTTGCCCGGTCGGCCCACGGCATGCTCCGGCCGGGCTGTCGCGTCTCCCCCCAGTATCGCCGCATACGCGCCGCACAGCGCGTTCCGCACCCGCGTGCTCAGGTGAGCGGGGCGGTCAGGGCGCGGAGACCGGGATCCAGGGGGTGGCGCGGAAGGCGGCGCTCGGGGTCAGGGTCTCGCCACGCACGGTGACCGCGGGTCCGGTGGCGACCCGCGCGCAGGCGGCCTTTCCGCTGGCGGTACGGCCGAAGGCGTGGGTCAGGGGCGGGGCCGGAGTCGGGCGCGGGGTGGCGGTGGCCGCCTCGCCGCCGTAGGGGTCCCCCGCCGCGTCCCCTGACGGGTCGCCGTCGTCACCACCCGTGACCCCCGCCGTGGAATCCGTGGAGTCCGTGGGGCCCGTGGCGTCCGTCGGATCGTCGGGCTTGCCGTCGATCGCCCGGGAGTCCGTGACGGTCAGCGGGAGGTCGGCCGCGATGGCGGCGAACAGGCGGCGGCCGGAGTGCGAGACGACCACGCGGTCGGGATCCTCCGGATCGGGCATGTTGGGCATGGTGACGAACGCGATCCGCGCCGACGGCACCTTGCGCAGGTCGTCGATCAGGCCGACCAGCCGGGAGACGCTCCCGAGCCGGGTGTCCACGGTGAGCGCCCGGGTGGCCGCGTCCGCGAGGTCCAGCAGCGAGGCCGGGTCGGTGAACGTGCTGTTCTCGCGCAGCCGGTGGGCGAGCGCGCCGAGGAAGAGATGCTGCGCGTCCGTACGGCCGAGGTCGCTGCCGTCGCCGAACGCGTGGCGCGAGCGCAGGAACTGGAGCGCGGCCGTGCCCTGGAGTTCGTGCCTGCCCTTGGCCAGCTTCAGGTGCGAGTAGGAGTCGTACACATTGCGGTCCACGCAGACCGGGACGCCGCCGACCGCGTCGGACATCCGGACCACGCCCGCGAAGTCGGCCATCACGAAGTGGTCGATGGGGATCCGCGTGAGCGCGTGCACGGCCGCGACCGTACAGCCGGGGCCGTAGCGCAGCGTGGAGTTGATCTGGGCGTGCCGGGGCTCGGTGACACCGCCGTGCGGGTCGCGGCAGGCGGGCAGGTCGGTCACCGTGTCGCGGGGGATGCTGAGCACCGAGGCGTGCGAGCGGTCGGCGGAGATGTGCAGCACCATGCCCACGTCCGCGTTCTGCCCCGGGCCGCAGTCGCCGCCGAGCCGGCAGTCCTCCGGGTCCGCGCGGGTGTCGGAGCCGATCACCAGCACATTGATCGGGGTCCTGCCGAAGGCGTCGGCCCGCTCGGTGCCCGCGTCGCCGCCGACCCCGCCGAACAGGGGCAGATCGCGGATGTTGCCGTCCAGGCGGAGGTAGAGGAAGGCGCCGGTCGCGGCGGTCAGCAGGACCAGGACGGAGACGGCGAGCGCGGTCACCCGCATCGTCCGCCGCCCTCGGTACCGCCGGACGCCGAGGGCTGTGGCGCCCGGCACGGACGGCGTGTCCTCCTTGGGGGCTTCCCCTCCTTCGGCTCCCGGTTCCCCGCCGGCCCCCGGCGGCCCGGTCCGGTCGTCCTCGTGGGGGTCGTCCTGCCCGTCGGCCATACGTGTGTGCGTCCCTCGCGTCCGTCCACGGACCGGTGGACACGGCGCCCACCAGCGAAATTGCAGTATCACCCACGGCGGCGGCGAATCCCGGCTGCCCGCGGGCGGGGTGTCGTGGACCGTCGCGGCACCCGGCCGCCCCCGTTCCCGCGCCGGGCTATCGGCCGTCGCCGCCCCTCGCACGGCCCTTCCGAATTTCTGGAACGCGTTCTACTGTGTGCGCCGGTATCGGGGCAGCGGCCGGCACCGCCGACGCGTCCCGACGGGAGTCCCGAAGAGTTCAGGAGGGGCCGTGGACCTGGAATACACGCCCGAACAGCGGCGGCTGCGCGCCGAGTTGCGCGACTACTTCGCCGGTCTCGTACCGGACAACGCCTACGCCCGGCACGACGACCCCGCCGCACGCAAGGACTTCTACCGGCGGACGATCCGCGAGCTCGGCGCCGACCGCTGGCTCGGGATCGGCTGGCCCACCGAATTCGGCGGGCGCGGGATGACGCCGATGGCGCAGTTCATCTTCTTCGACGAGGCCGCGCAGGCCGGGGTGCCACTTCCGCTGATGGCACTCAACACCGTCGGTCCGACGATCATGCAGTTCGGCACCGACGAGCAGAAGGCGTACTTCCTGCCGAAGATCGTCGCGGGCGAGATCGACTTCGCCATCGGCTACTCGGAGCCCGACGCGGGCACCGACCTCGCCGCGCTCAAGACCCGCGCGGTGCGCGACGGCGACACGTACGTGGTCAACGGCCAGAAGATCTGGACCACCAACGGCGACACCGCCGACTGGGTGTGGCTCGCGGTGCGCACCGATCCGGACGCGCCGCCGCACAAGGGCATCAGCATGCTGCTGGTGCCGACCACCGACCCCGGCTACTCCTGCACGGTGATCAACACCCTGGCCTCGCACGACACGACCGCCAGCTACTACGACGACGTCCGCGTGCCCGTCGCCCGCAGGGTCGGCGAGGAGAACAAGGGCTGGCGGCTGATCACCACCCAGCTCAACCACGAGCGGGTCACGCTGGCCGCGCACGGCACCATGGCGATCCGCGCCCTGCACGACGTCCAGCGCTGGGCCGCCGACACCAAGCTCGACGACGGCCGCCGCGTCATCGACCTCGGCTGGGTCCGCGGCCGGCTGGCCCGCGCGCACACCCGGCTCGACGCCATGAAGCTGCTCAACTGGCAGATGGTGGACGCCCTCCAGCGCGGCACCCTCACCCCGCAGGACGCCTCCGCGGTCAAGGTCTACGGCAGCGAGGCCCGGCGGGACGCGTACGCCTGGCTGATGGAGGTGACCGCGGCGGCCGGACCGCTGAAGGAGGGCTCGGCGGGCGCCGTGCTCCACGGCGAGCTGGAACGCGGCTACCGCAGCGCCGTCATCTTCACCTTCGGCGGCGGCAACAACGAGATCCAGCGCGAGATCATCTCCTGGATCGGCCTGGGGATGCCGCGCGTCCGCCGCTAGGACCTGTGCGGCGGGTGCCCGGCTGTTCGGCCCCCGCCGGGGCGCGTGCCCGTGGCGGTCCGGCGGGTCGGAGCCGTCACCCGGCCGTCGGTCCGACTGGTGGGGCCCGGCGCCCGTCACCCGTCACCCGCCCGGCGGGCCGCGGCTTCGCGAGTCCGCGGCCGTTTTGCCCTGATGCGCTGTGCCGCTTGTCGGCGGTCGCGGCCATACTGGGACCGGGGAAGCACCGAGGACCACGGGGGCGGCGGCACGCGATGGCGGCTGGACATCACGACGGACACGACCAGGGACATCCACAGGGACACGGCCAGGGACGCGAACAGACCTACCAGCAGGGGCGCGAGCAGGGACACGGACCGGGACGCGGGCAGGGGAACGGCCCCGAGGGACTGGGGACCCTCATCCAGGGACGGTACCGGCTGCACGAACTGATCGGCCGCGGCGGCATGGGCGAGGTCTGGCGTGCGCTGGACGAGTCGCTGGGCCGCCGGGTCGCGGTGAAGTGCCTGAAACCGGTCGGCCACGCGGGCGACGCGGGATTCACCCGCATCCTCCAGGAGCGCTTCCGCCGCGAGGCGCGCGTCGCGGCGTCCCTCCAGCACCGCGGGGTCACCGTCGTGCACGACTTCGGCGAACACGACGGCGTCCTCTACCTGGTGATGGAACTGCTCGACGGCCGCAATCTGCTCCAGGTGCTGGACGACGCGCGGCGCCATCCGCTGCCGGTCCCCGACATCACCGACATCGCGGAACAGGTCGCGGACGCCCTCGCGTACACGCACACCCAGGGCATTGTGCACCGCGACCTGAAACCGGCCAACATCATGCGGCTCAGCGACGGCGCGGTGAAGATCTGCGACTTCGGCATCGCCCGGCTCGGCCACGACATCGGCTTCACCTCCCGGCTCACCGGCACCGGCATGGCGATGGGCACCCCGCACTACATGTCGCCCGAGCAGATCGGCGCGGTCTCCGAGGTCGACCAGCGCAGCGACCTCTACTCGTTGGGCTGCGTGCTGTACGAACTGGCCACCGGACGGCCGCCGTTCGACCTGGAGGACGCCTGGTCGATCCTGGTCGGCCACCGGGACACCGCGCCCGACCCGCCACGGATGACGCGGCCGGAACTCCCCGCCGAACTGGACCGGTTGATCCTCGACCTGCTCGCCAAGGACCCGGAGGACCGCCCGCAGGACGCCGCTGACGTCGGCGGCCGGCTCAAGGCCATGCGGGCGGCGGCGGGCGCGGCCGCCGCCGAGCGTCCCTCGGCGCTGCCGTCCTGGGCCAGCGGACTGACCACCGGCTCCGCCGCGCGCTCCACCCGCGCGCACCGCATCCCCGACGCGCCGCACCACGAGCTCACCGGCGCCTGGTCCACCCGCGTGGTCGTCGCCGCCGCGGGCCCCGACACCCTGGCCGCGCTCGCCGCCCGGCACACCGAGGGCATCGACCTCGGCCGGGTCGGCAACTGGCGGCAGGCGTACGACCTCCACACCTCCGTCGCCGCCGCCCGCGACCGCGCGCTCGGCACCGAGCACCCCGACACCCTGGCCAGCCGCCACGAGGCCGCCTTCTGCCTGGGCAGGCTCGGCCGCACCGAGGAGTCGCTGCGGCTGTACGAGTACATCTCGGACGTACGCCGCCGGGTCCTCGGCCCCGACCACCCGGACACGCTGGTGGCCCGGCACGAGGCCGCGTACGCGCTGGGCAGCCTCGGCCGTTACCTGGAGGCCCACCAGATCTACTCGGCCGTGCTGGCGGCGCGCGAGCGCACGGTCGGCGCGGACCACCCCGACACCCTGCACTGCAAGCACAATCTGGCCTTCAACCTGGGCCGTCTCGGCCGGACGGACGAGTCGTACGCGATGGCCGTCGAGGTCGCCGACGCCCGGGCGCGGGTGCTGGGCGCCGATCACCCCGAGACGCTGGTGACCCGCTTCGAGGTCGGCTACGCGCAGGGCCGCGCGGGCCGCTGGGCCGAGGCGCTGGCCACCTACCGCGACGTGGCCGCCGCGCGCGCCCGGGTGCTGGGCGCCGACCACTCCGACACGCTGGCCGCGCGCTACGAGACCGGCATCTGCCTCGGACGGCTCGGCCGCAGCGGCGACGCCCTCGCGCTGTACGAGGAGTTGGTCGAGGCCAGGACCAGGACCGGGGGCTCCACCGACGCCGAGACGCTGCGGGCCCGGCACGCGCTCGGGGTCAATCTGGGACGGCTCGGCCACTGGGACCGGGCGCTGGCCGAGGCGCGCGACGTGGCGGCGGTGCGCGAGCGGGTGCTGGGCGCGGAGCACCCCGACACCCTCGTCAGCAAGCGGGAGATAGCGGTGGGGCTGGGCTGGCTGGGCCGCTGGTCGACCGCGCTCGCGGTCTACCACGAGGTCGCCGAGGCGCGCGAGCGCGTGCTGGGCGCCGACCACTCCGACACCCTCACCAGTCGCAACGACGAGGCGCACTGCCTGGAACAGCTCGGCAGGACCGCCGAGGCGCAGGCCCTGTACCGCCGTGTCTCCGCCCAACAGCAGGGCGCGCCCGAGCGGTTGTGAGCGGCGGGTCCGATCCGGTCCCGGCCCCTCGGCCCCGTCCTCAGCCGATCCGGAGGGTCGCGGCGGCCTTGTAGGTGCGCAGGACCGGCGCCGTCTCGATCCGCGCGATCGGGTCGAGCGCGACCTCGCGGGTCAGATAGCGGTGCAGTTCCTCCGCGTCCCCGCACAGCGCCTGCGCGACCAGATTCGTCGGCCCGGTCGTCGCCGCGACCATCGCCAGTTCCTGGTGGCCCGCCAACTCCGTGGCGACCGCGTCCAGATGCGCGGGCTTCACCTGCATCCACAGCAGCGCCGACACGGTCACGCCCAGCACCGCGGGTTCGATGTCCACGTCGAGGAAGAGCGCGCCGCGCGTGCGCAGTTCGGCGAGTGTGCGGGCGACGGTGGCGGCCGTGGAGCCGGTCGCGGCGGCGAGTTCCGCGTAGCTGATCCGGGCGTCGTCGCGCAGCGCGTCCAGCAGGAGGCGGTCGGAGCCGGTGAGGAGATACGGCGAGGCGTCCGGCTCCTCGGCGGCGCTCTCGGCGCGCAGCCGCGCCCGCTGTGCGGCGTCCAGGACACCGACCCGTCCGTGCCAGGCGGTCGGTCCGCCGACGTAGGTGTGCAGGAGGTAGTGCGCGGACACCGCGGTGATCCCGGCGGTACGGGGGATGTCGCGCAGCAGCAGCGCGTGCGCGTCGGGGCCCGCGGGCTGGGTGTGGATGATCGCGACGATCTCGGTGCCGCCCGAGGTCAGCCGTACCCACGAGGTGTCGGGGCGCCGCGCGAGGGCGACCGCGATGTCGTGCGCGGCGCGCGTGGCGGCGGTCAGCCGTACGAACCACTGGTGGATACCGGCGCTGCGCGGCGCGGGCAGCGCGACCACCCGGAGGCCCGCGTGCGCGTACAGGCGGCGGTAGCGGCGTACGACGGTCTGGGTGGAGCAGCCGAGGACGTCCGCGACGAGCGTGAACGGCGCCCGGCCGTCCACTTGCAGGGCGTGGATCAGGCCGCGGTCCAGATCGTCGAGTGCGAGCGCCTTCGCCATATCAGCCGACCTCGATGGAAGTAATCATCGAATTCTGCCACGGAAATGGAAGCGAGTGCCGTACGGGCGGGACGGTGGTGGTCGTCGGTCACGGGGCCGGGGCGTCGCGAGACGGACCACGCGCACGGACGACCAACCGCGCCGTACGCAGGGGAGAGGCATGTCCCGCAGCACAGGACACGAGACGCACGACACGTACGACCCGCACGGCGCGCCCGCCGTGACCGGGGGTCCCGGCGCGGGAGAGGGACCGGCGGCCGGTTCCGTACCGCCGTCCGCGTACCCCTGGCGGTGGATCGCGCTGGCCGCCGTGCTGGTCGCGGAGGCGATGAATCTGCTGGACGCCACGATCGTGCAGGTCGCGGGCCCGGTCATCCACACCGACCTCGGCGGCGCGGCGGCGGCCATCCCGTGGTTCAGCGCCGCCTACACCCTCGCGTTCGCGCTCGGGCTGCTGACCGGCGCCCGGCTCGGCGACATCGCGGGCCGCCGCCGGGTCTTCCGGATCGGGGTGACGGCCTTCGCCGTCACGTCGCTGGCGTGCGCGCTCGCGCCGACACCCGAGACGCTGATCGGACTGCGGGCGCTGCAAGGCGCGGCGGCGGCGCTGATCATCCCGCAGACCTTCGGCCTGATCCGCGCGATGTTCGACGGCGACGAACTGGCCAAGGCGCTGGGCACGATCGGCCCGGTGATGGGCCTGTCCGCGGTCCTCGGCCCGGTGCTCGGCGGGGTCCTGACGCACGCCGACCTGTTCGGCTCGTCCTGGCGCGCCTGCTTCATGGTCAACGTCCCGCTCGCGGTCGTCGTGCTGGCCGTCGCGCGACGGCTGCGCGAGGACCGTGCCCCGGTCCGGCCGCGCCTCGACCCGGCGGGGACGGCGCTGGCCATGGCGGGCACCGCGCTGGTGGTGTGCCCGCTGGCCACCGGCTCGCCCGGAGCGGCCGGATGGGCGGTGGCGGCCGTCGGCGCCGCCGTACTGGCGCTGTTCGTCGTCCACCAGCGGCGCACCGCGCGCGGCGGCGGGGCGCCGCTGATCGAACCGGCCCTGCTGCGCGGCCGTGCGTTCCCCGCCGCGCTCGCCACCTCCACGCTGTTCTTCGCCGTCATGAACGGCGTCATGATCACCGTGGTCCTCCATCTCGAACTGGGCCTGCGCCGCGGCCCGCTCACCGCGGGACTGACCATGCTGCCCTGGTCGCTCGGGCTGTCCGCGGGGTCGGTGGCCGCGGGCGGCCGTCTGGTCCCGCGCTACGGGACCCGCGTCATGCACGCCGGGATCGCCTTCCTCGGCGTCGGGATCGGCGGCGCGGTCCTCGCCTACCGGTCCGCCGCGCCCGACACGTACCCGACGGCGCTGCTGTTCGCGCTCGCCGTCGCGGGCCTGGGCACCGGGCTGTTCACCCCGCCGTTCTTCACCACCGCGCTGAGCGGCGTCGGCCGGCAGGAGACCGGCTCGGCCGCCGGGTTGCTCAACGCCGTCCAGCAACTCGGCGGCACCATCGGCGTCGCCGTGATCGGCGGCGTCTACCTCGCGGGGGACGGCACACCGCGCGCCGCCGCGCAGGCAGCCCTCGGTACCGCCGCCGCGATCCTGGCGGCGACCGCGGTCGCCGCGGCGGTGATGACGGTGCGGCGGGGCGACGAGGGCGGCGACAGCCGCTGATGTGACGGGGGGGCGGCGGCCGGGACCGCCGCTGATGTGACGGGGGGCGGCCGGGAGCGCCGCCGACGTGACGGGGCGGCGGCCGGGAGTGTCGCCGACGTGTGGCGCGCTCGGGCGTCGCGGCCCCGCGTGACGGGCGCGGGGTCGCAGAAATCTGACACCGCGTCAGAAAATCTCTTCCCTCTCCAGACCGGCTGCGGCATCCTGCCCCCCATGGAGACCGAGCTGAGCACACGGCTGGGCATCGAGTACCCCGTCTTCGGCTTCACGCCGTTCCCCGCGGTCGCCGCCGCGATCAGCCGCGCGGGCGGCATGGGCGTCCTGGGCGCGGTCCGCTACTCCGCCCCCGACGAACTCGCCCGCGACCTCGACTGGTTGGACGGGCACACCGACAAACTGCCGTACGGCCTCGACGTCGTGATGCCCGCGAAGAAGGTCGAGGGAGTCACCGAGGCGGACATCGAGGCGATGATCCCGCCGGAACACCGCGCCTACGTCGAGGCGTTGCTGACCAAACACGGCGTCCCCGCACTCGCCGCCGACGAGCGCGCGGGCTGGCGGATCACCGGCTGGATGGAGAAGGTCGCCCGCGACCAGCTCGACGTCGCCTTCGACTACCCGATCAAGCTGCTCGCCAACGCGCTGGGCTCACCGCCCGCCGACGTCGTGCGCCGGGCCCACGACCACGGTGTGCTGGTCGCCGCGCTCGCCGGCAGCGCCCGGCACGCGCGGCACCATCAGGAGGCGGGCATCGACATCGTGGTCGCCCAGGGCTACGAGGCGGGCGGCCACACCGGGGAGATCGCGAGCATGGTGCTCGTCCCCGAAGTGGTGCGCGCCGTCGACCCGTTGCCGGTGCTCGCGGCAGGCGGCATCGGCACCGGCGAACAGGTCGCCGCCGGGCTGGCGTTGGGCGCGCAGGGCGTCTGGCTCGGCTCGGTCTGGCTCACCGCCGCCGAGGCCGATCTGCACTCGCCCGCCCTCACCCGCAAGCTGCTCGCCGCGGGCTCGGGCGACACCGTCCGCTCCCGCGCCCTCACCGGCAAACCCGCCCGCCAGCTCCGCACCGAGTGGACCGACGCCTGGGAGGACCCGGCAGGCCCCGGCACCCTGCCGATGCCGCTCCAGGGCCTGCTGGTCGCCGACGCCGTCTCCCGCATCCAGCGCTACGAGGTCGGCCCGCTGCTCGGCACACCGGTCGGCCAGATCGTCGGCGCGATGAACCAGGAGCGCCCCGTCCAGGCCGTCTTCGACGACCTCACGCGCGGCTTCGAGCGCGCGATGGACCGGCTGAACCGTATCGCCGGACGCGGCGCGCGGGACGGCGCCGCCCCCGGCCCAGGGCGTGACCGGCGCTGACCGCCCGCACGCGCAGAACAGATCTGCTCCGGCAGACCCGACCGCTGAGGAGGACCGGATGAGCACGTCCACGCCCAACGGCTTCTGGGCACAGGCCGAACAGGACCCCGGCCGTACCGTTCTCACCGCGCCCGACGGCGAGCAGTGGAGCGCCGAGCGGCTGCACGCGGCGTCCAACCGGCTCGTGCACGGGCTGCGCGCGGCCGGATTGGAGCCCGGCGACGCCTTCGCCGTCGTCCTGCCCAACGGCGTCGAGTTCTTCACCGCCTATCTCGCCGCCTTCCAGGCCGGTTTCTACCTGGTGCCCGTCAACCACCACTTCGTGGCCCCCGAGATCGGCTGGATACTCGCCGACTCCGGCGCCAAGGTGCTCATCGCGCACGAGCGCTTCGCCGAGGCCGCCCGCGAGGCGGCCGACGAGGCGGGGTTCGCCTCGGACCGGCGGTACGCGGTCGGCGACATCGACGGCTTCCGCCCCTTCGCCGACCTGCTCGCGGGACAGCCCGCCACCGCGCCCGACGCCAGGACCAGCGGCTGGGTCATGAACTACACCTCGGGCACCACCGGCCGCCCGCGCGGCATCCGCCGCCCGCTGTCGGGCAAGCCGCCCGAGGAGACGTATCTCGGCGGATTCCTCGGGATCTTCGGGATCAAGCCCTTCGACGGCAACGTCCACCTCGTCTGCTCACCGCTCTACCACACCGCCGTGCTCCAATTCGCGGGCGCCGCCCTGCACATCGGGCACCCGGTGGTGCTGATGGACAAGTGGACGCCGGAGGAGATGCTGCGCGTCATCGACCGCTACCACTGCACCTACACGCACATGGTCCCCACGCAGTTCCACCGGCTGCTGGCCCTGCCGGAGGACGTACGGGGGCGCTACGACGTGACGTCCATGCGGCACGCGATCCACGGCGCCGCGCCCTGCCCCGACCACGTCAAGCGGGCGATGCTGGAGTGGTGGGGCCCGTGCGTGGAGGAGTACTACGCGGCCAGCGAGGGCGGCGGCACCTTCGCCACCGCGCGGGAGTGGCTGAAGAAACCCGGCACCGTGGGGCGGGCCTGGCCGATCAGCGAGATCGCCGTCCACGACGACGCCGGGAACCTGCTGCCGCCCGGCGAGGTCGGCACCGTCTACATCAACATGAAGACCGGCGGCTTCAGTTACCACAAGGACGCGGCCAAGACCCGGTCCAACCGGATCGGCGACTTCTTCACCGTCGGCGACCTCGGCTATCTCGACGAGGACGGCTACCTTTTCCTGCGCGACCGCAAGATCGACCTGATCATCTCCGGCGGCGTCAACATCTACCCCGCCGAGATCGAGGCCGCCCTCCTCACCCACCCCGCCGTCGCCGACGCCGCCGCCTTCGGCATCCCGCACGACGAGTGGGGCGAGGAGGTCAAGGCCGTGGTCGAGGCCGCCCCCGGACACGAGCCGGGACCGGCGCTCGCCGACGACATCCTCGAACACTGCGGCCGGAGACTGGCCGGGTACAAGCGGCCCAAGACCGTCGACTTCGTCGCCGAGATGCCCCGCGACCCCAACGGCAAGCTCTACAAGCGACGGCTCCGCGAGCCGTATTGGGCCGAGCGCGAACGCCCGCTGTGAGCGGCCCGCGGCACCGTAGCCTCGGCGTATGGGTGAGATTCTGAACGTCGAGGCGAACGGTGTGCGGCTCGCCTACGAGGTGGCCGGTCCGGCGGACGGGCCGCCGCTCCTGCTGCTGCACGCGCTGGGCGAGGACCGTACGTCCTGGCGCGCGGTGTCGGACGCGCTGGCCGCCGACGGCTGGCGCGCGTACGCGCCCGACCTGCGCGGCCACGGCGCGAGCGAACACCCCGGCACGTACTCCTTCGAGCTGCTGCGGGACGACGTGCTCGGCTTCCTCGACGCGCTGGGACTGCGGCGGGTGACGGTGGTCAGCCACTCGCTGGGCACGTTCGCCGCGTCGCTTGCGGCCATCGCGCGACCGGACGCCGTACGGCGGCTCGTACTGGAGGAGGGCCCGCTGCCCTTCCCCGCCGACCCGCCGCGCCCCGTCCCGACCGAAGCCCCCGAGGACCCGACCCCGTACGACTGGCGTCTGCTGCCCGCCGTCGCGGCGCAGCGCAACGACCCCGACCCGGCCTGGTGGCGCGACCTCACCGCGATCACCGCGCCCACCCTGCTCGTCGCGGGCGGCCCGAGCAGCCACCTGCGCCAGGACCAGCTCGCCCGGGTCGCGGGCCGCATCCCCGACTGCCGCCTGGTCACCATCGAGGCCGGTCACATGATCCACGACGACCGCCCGGCCGAATTCCTGCGCGAGGTGCGGGCCTTCCTGTCCCCGGTCCCGGCCGGTCGGCCGGCGGACGGGGCGCGGGGCTGAGGCCCGACGAGTACGGTCGGCGCCTTCCGGCGACGGGAACCGCGCCGCCTGACACCATGGCCGACGGGCGGCGTGGCCGTCGTGGGTGCCCGGTGCCCGGTGCCGTCGTCCGGCGGCGGTCAGCCGGTGACGCGGGCGGCGATCGTACGGGCGCAGGCCAGCGACGGCGTTCGGCTGGTGTCGACCTCCAGGTCGTAGCGCACACCGCGGTGGACGAGGTCGGCCTGGGAGCGGGCCATGCCGGTGGCGCGGTCGCCGCGGGCGGCCTCGCGGGCCGCCGCCACCTCGGGGTCGCAGCGCACGCCGACCCACAGGACGTCGAGGCCGGTCAGGGCGGTGCGCCAGCGCTCCTGGGAGTCGGGCCCGCCGAGGAAGACCTCGTCCACGACGATCCTGGCCCCCGCGCGGGCCATCGCCCCGATGCCCCGCGCCCAGGCGATGTCCAGCAGCCGGAAGTCGTCGCCGACCGACACCGAGCCGTCGGGTCCGAAGCCGATGCCGCCCTCGGGGTCCTCCGAGGTGCGCATCGCGGCGGGCAGCGCGTCGACCAGGGTGTCGCAGCCGAAGGTCAGCCAGGGCCGCGGCAGCACATCTTGCAGGCAGCGGGCGATCCTGGACTTCCCGGAACTCGATCCGCCGTTGAGAATGATCACCTCAGTGGACATCCCGACACGGTAGGCGCGGCGAGGGGAACCGGCGAGTGGATATCGGCAGCGGCCCGGACACGGGCTTCGACGGCGGCTCCGGCGGCGGCTCCGGCAGCGGCTCCGGGTCGGCGGACACCACCCGCGTCATGACCTGGAATCTCTGGTGGCGGTTCGGGAACTGGCGCGAGCGGCGGGACGCGATCGTGCGGACCCTGGCCGACGTCCGGCCGGACGTCGTGGGCCTCCAGGAGGTGTGGGGGAGCGCGGACGAGAATCTGGCCGGGTGGCTGGCGGACGAGCTGGGCATGGAGTGGGCCTGGTCGCGCGCCCCGGTGCAGGACCGCTGGCACGGGCGCAACGGCGGTGACACCACCGTCGACGTCGGGGTCGCGGTGCTCAGCCGCCACCCGATCCTGGAGACCGCCGAGCGTCGGCTGCCCGCGGGCGCCGCCGCCGACGACGGCAAGACGGCGCTGCACACGCTGATCGACGCGCCCGGCGGCCCGCTGCCCTTCTTCACCACCCACCTCAACTCCGGGGCCGCCGACTCCGCGGTCCGCTGCCTCCAGGTGCGGGAGCTGGCCGCCTTCGTGGCCGAGCGGTCGACCGGCGGGCATCCGCCCGTCGTCACCGGGGACTTCAACGCGGAACCGGACTTCGACGAGATCCGGCTGATGGGCGGCTACCGGACGGCGCCCGCCGTTCCGGGGCTCGTGCTGGTCGACGCCTGGCGGTTCGCCGACCCCGCCCTGCCGAACGGCACGTGGGACATCACCCAGCAGGACGCGGCCAACTTCGGCAACCGGCCCACCTGCCTCGACTACATCTTCGTCGGCATGCCGACGGCCGGGGGCACGCGCGGCGCCGTCCAGCGCACCCACCGGGCCGGTGACCGCCCGGTCGACGGCGTCTGGCCCTCCGACCACGCGGCCGTGGTCGCCGACCTGGCCCAGGGCGCGGCGACCGGCGGCCGACCGGACCCGCGCTAGGCCCTGTCGGCGCCCGTGCTCCCGCCCCCGTCGTGCCACTCGGCGGACAGCGCCCGCGCCGGGTTGGTCACGAAGACCGCATCGGCCGCCGCCGTGCCCAACTCCCTTTCCAGGCGCGGCCGGAGCGTACGCAGGAGGTAGGGCAGCCCCGGACCGCCGCCGGTCGAGGAGCGGGCGGCGGCCGTCGTGGTGTCGCCGCCGAGCAGGAGCTGCGCGGTGTGGCCGGCCTCGGCGAGCGCGACCATGCAGTCGATCAGCCGCCAGTCGGTGGCGTGGTTGGCGCGTGAGGGGCCGTCGAAGGCGAGGAACGCGCCGGAGGCGGCCAGTTCGCGGTGGACGCCCGGATCGGGGAAGCGGTTGAGGTGGCCGAGCAGGACGCTGGCGGTGGGCACGCCCTCCTCACCGTGGAGTACGCCGAGGACGTCGACCGCGGCGGTCCCCAGCTCGTGGTGGACGCCGATCGGCGCACCCGTGGCGTGGTGGGCCTCGGCCGCCGCCGCCAGGACCCGCCGGGCGTGGCCGTCGAGGCCGTGGAACATCCCGGCGACCTTGATCATGCCCGCCCTCGCGGTGCCGCGCGGGCCGTCCGGGTCGTCGCCATCGAGCAGCCCCCGGGTCAGCTCGGCGATGAAGAAGGCGGCCAGGCCGTCCGCGCGCAGCCGCTCCACCAGCTCGGGCGCGTAGTGGGCGGCCTGGTGCAGTCCGGTCGCCGCCACGACGTGCACGCCCGAGGTCCGCGACAGCGCGGGCAGCTCGGCCGCTCGCCGCCCGAGGCCGAACGGCGTCCACTGGGCGACCGCCGCCCCGCCGAGCGCCCGGAAGGCGGCCAACTCGGCCACCGCCGCCGCCGGATCGTCCAGCTCCTGTCCGGCGAGCGCGGGCATGCGCAGGAAGAGATGGTCGTGGGCGTCGCACACTCCGAGCCGGTCGGGCGCGATGTCCCCGAGGACCGTACGCACCGCCCTCGTCCCGGACCGCCCGCTCATCGCGCACCGCCCGGCGCTGTGCCGTCGGCGTCGTCCGCGTTGCCCGCATCGCCGGAATCGCCGGAATTGCCCGCGCCACCCGAATCGCCCGCGCAGTCCGCGCTGCCCGTGCCGCCCGCCCCGTCCGCGAAGACGCCGGCCGCCACCCGCAGCCCGGCCAACGCCCTCGGCACGCCCGCGTACGGTGCGAGGTGCACCATCACCTCCACGATCTCGCGTGCGGACATGCCGATCCGCAGGCTGTTGCGGACATGGTCGTCGAGCTGCGGCTCGACCCCGCCGATCGCGGTCAGCGCCGCCAGATTGGCGATCTGCCGGTCCCGCAGGGCCAGCCCCTCGCGCTGGTAGGTGCCGCCGAAGAGGGCGGTGACGATCCAGTCGGGGAAGCCGGGGGCGAGCGAGTCGAGGCCGGTGAGGGTGGACTCGACGGTGGAGGGGCCCGCCATTTCGGCCAGCAGCCGGTAGCCCGCGTCCCGGTCGATCGTGCTCGGCGTCATCGTCGCAGGGGCCGTACGGGCCGTAGGGACCGTTGGGGATGTACGCGCCGTATCAGCCGTAGGGGTGCTCACCACTGCTGTCCCGTCTCGATCGTGTCCAACTCCGGTGCCGACAGACGCAGCACCTCGTACCGCTCCTCGCCGGGAGCGGGCGGGGCCGTCTGTTCCCACAGGGTGAAGCGCAGCAGCTCCCACCGCCGGGGGTCGACGGCGAGCGCGACGCTGTGCGCGCCGGGGCGTGCGGCCAGCTCCGGCAGTTCCGCGAGCGCGGCACTGATCACGGCGGCGGGCTCGGCGCCCGGGTCCAGCGGCCACGCCCGCCTGGCCGCCGCGCGCGGAACGGCGCCGAAGGACGGTCCCCGCGCGAAGCCGAGCCCGGTCCAGTGCTCGACCACCGGCCGTCCGAAGTCGCTGACGATCCCCTGGAATCCGGGACCCCACAGGAAGCCGTTCATGCCCTGCGGGGTGTTCCACAGATAGAACGGGGCGTACTGGTTGACCGGCGAGTCCTCGACCCCGCGCTCACGTATGAGGTACGCCTTGGCGCCCAGGCCGGGGAAATCGTCCAGGAGGTGGCCGCGGGTCGCCACCCGGTGCCGGATGATCCCCATGTCGTAGTCGGCGGGCAGGGTGATGCGGTAGTTCATCGCGTGCATGGTCGGTGGCTCCCCCATGAGTGCCGCGGCGCCGCCTCGGAGCGGTGCGCCGCCGTCGTGCGGCGGGACGGGTCCTTGTCAGGTGTCGGGTCGAGAAGCGGCGCAGGGCGGCGGTGGTCAGGACGCCGTACGCGCCGCCGTCAGTAGCGCCGTGGCACCCCGTACCGCCCGGTCGAACGGCTCCTGCGAGTCGGCGGCGCGGGCCAGGACGTAACCGCCCTGGACGACGGCGACTATCGCGGCGGCCGTGTCGTACGGATCCAGGCCCGGCCGCAGCTCGCCGCTGTCCATGCCGTCGGCGATAATCCCGGCGAGCCGGTCGCACAGCCAGCCGAAGGTCTCCGCCACCGGCTGTCGCAGCTCCGCGCTGTCGATGACGTCCGGGTCCATGGCCATCCGGCCGACCCGGCAGCCGCGCAGGGCGTCGCGCTCGCGCAGCAGATACGCCAGCGCCTTCTCCACAGCCGTCTCGCCGCCCGCCAGTTGCTCCTCTGCCTGGGCCCTGAGCTGCGCGGCGCTGCGCCGCATCGCCGTCACCGCCAGGTCCGGCTTGCCCCGGAAGTGGTGGTACATGCTGCCCTGCCCGGCACCCGCCCGGTCCTGTATGGCCTTCGGGCTGGTCCCGACATAGCCCCGCTCCCAGAGCAGCTCCTGGGCGCTCTCGATCAACCGCTCCGCCGTGTCCATGGTACCGAGTGTACATACTAGTAGGTACAGAAACCAGGGTGAAAAAGAAGGCGGCGGGCCACCCCGCCGCCACTCCTAGGTTCCCCAAGACCGGCGGGTTCAGCCGGGACCGGCGAATTCCACCTCCGCGGCGGAGACGACGGTGCCGAACCGGGGGAAGTCGAGGGAGACCGTCGCCCGGTGCTCGGCGGCGGTGAGGCCGGACATCGCGTCCTCGGCGAAGACCAGCCGGTAGCCGTGGTCGGCGGCGGCCCGCGCGGTGGACTCCACGCCCATGTTGGTGGCTATCCCGGCCATGACGAGGGTGTCGATGCCGCGCTCTTGGAGCCGGTCGTGGAGGCCGGTGTCGTGGAAGGCGCCGACGGTCCGCTTCACGACGAGCAGGTCGCCGTCCCGCGCCACGCCCTCCACCAGGCCGCTGCCCGGCGGCTGTTCCGCGGGGCCGGTGCGCTGCGCGCGGACGGCGACGACCGTCGCGCCCGCGTCCCGGAAGGACGCGGCGAGGCCGCACGCGGCGGTGAGCACGTCGGGCCCGCTGTGCGGAGCCAGGGGTAACGCGACGATCCGGTCCATGAGGTCGACCAGCACCAGCGCGGTGCGGGCCGGATCGAGGCCGGGAGAGAGCGGGGACAGGGCGGAGTGCGGCGCATGCGGCGACTCGCGGCCGGAGTTCCGCCCGGCGCCGCGTTGGTGATCATGTACGGTCATGATCGGACCCTACCCGCCGGATCCGGCCCCCTGTACGACGATCGAACGGGCCCACCGGTAGTCGGCCTTGCCGCTGGGGGAGCGCTGGATGCGGTCGGTCACCACCAGACTGCGCGGAATCTTGTACCCGGCCAGCCGCGCACGGCAGTGCGCCTGCACGTCCTCGAGGGTGAGCGGGTCCGCCCCGTCGCGCGGCTGCACCACCGCCGCCACACGGTGGCCCCAGCGCTCGTCCGGCACCCCCGCCACCAGCGCGTCGTAGACGTCGGGATGCGCCTTGAGCGCCTCCTCGACCTCCTCCGGATAGACCTTCTCGCCACCGGTGTTGATGCATTGCGAGCCCCGCCCGAGCACCGTCACCACGCCGTCCTCGTCCACGGTGGCCATGTCGCCGAGCAGTACCCAGCGTTCGCCGTCCCGCCGGAAGAAGGTCGCCGCGGACGCGGCGGGGTCGTTGTAATAGCCGAGCGGTACGTGGCCGCGCAGCGCGATACGGCCGGGCGCCGCGCCGGTCACCGGTTCGAGCGTGGCCGGGTCGACCACCGCGATGTGCGAGTCGACCGAGATGCGGAAGCCGCGGTCGGGGCCCGCGTCGGCCGTCGCGGTGCCGTTGAAACCGGACTCCGACGAGCCGAAGTTGTTGAGGATCAGCACCCCGGGCACCAGCGACTGGAACTGGTCCCTGACCGTTTGCGACATCACCGCGCCCGAGCTGGACAGGGTGAACAGCGAGGAGCAGTCGGTGCCTTGGAGCGGTCCGGCCAGCGCGTCGGCGAGCGGCCTGAGCATCGCGTCGCCGACCAGCGAGACACTGGTGACCCGTTCCTTCGCGATGGTGCGCAGCACCTCCTCCGGCACGAATTTCCGGTGGATCACCACCTTCTGGCCGAAGTGGAAGCCGATGAAGGCGGTGAGCGTGGACGTGCCGTGCATCAGCGGCGGGGTGGGGAAGAAGACCAGGCCCTCGCCGCCGGCCGCGACCCGCTCCGCCAGTTCCTCCGGCCGTTTGACCGGCTCGCCGGTCGGGGCGCCGCCGCCCATCCCCGAGAAGAACAGGTCCTCCTGACGCCACATCACACCCTTGGGCATGCCGGTCGTGCCGCCGGTGTAGATGACGAACTGGTCGTCGGCCGACCGCGGGCCGAAGTCGCGTAAGGACGATTCCGCGGCCACCGCGTCGGCGAACTCCACCGTATCCAGGGCGGATTCCGCGTCCTCGGCGGCGGGCGGGCCGCCCACCCGGATCAGATGCCGCAGCCGGTCAGCTTGCGGCAGGGCCGCGGCCACGCGGTCGGTGAACTCGGCGTCGAAGACCAGCGCCGCGAGGTCGGCGTCCCGGTAGAGGTAGACCAACTCCTCGGCCACATAGCGGTAGTTGACGTTGACCGGCACCAGGCGGGCCTTGAGGCAGGCGTAGGCGGTCTGAAGGTATTCGACCCCGTTGTAGAGGTGCAGTCCGACGTGTTCGCCGGGGCGCAGCCCGGCCGCGAGGAGGTGGTGGGCGAGCCGGTTGGCCGCCGCGTCGAGTTGCGCGTACGTCAGCCGCCGCTCGGAGCCGGTGCCGGGGTGGTCGACGTACACCAGCGCCTCCCGGTCCGGTACGGCGTCGACGACCGACTCGAAGAGGTCGGCAAGGTTGTACTCCACGGCGTCTCCCGTCCCGCGCGGTCCCGCGTCGGTCGTCGGTGATGGTGAAGTGGCGGTGGGCTCGCGGTCATTAGAGCGGTCCGGGCGTGCGGTGGGAAGGGCTCCCGTCCAACAAATCTGACGAGTAGTCAGAAAACCCTTGTCCCCGGCCTGCGGCTACTGCAACCTGTTCCAGTACCGGACGGAAGGAGCACCGTGATGGGCGGTACGGAACACCTCACCGTGGAGCGTGCGGGCGCCACCCTCGTCCTCACCCTGAACCGGCCGCGGGCACGCAACGCGTTCTCGCTGCCGATGCTTGTCGGGCTGTACGACGGCTGGGTCGAGGCCGACGAGGACGACGCGATCCGCTCGATCGTGCTGACCGGAGCGGGCGGCGCCTTCTGCGCCGGGATGGACCTCAAAGCGCTGTCGGAGGGCGCCGACGAGACCGCCACGCGGGCGCGGGCCCGGCTGAAGGACGATCCCGATCTGCACTGGAAGGCGATGCTCCGGCACCACCGGCCGCGCAAACCCGTGATCGCCGCGGTCGAAGGACCGTGCGTGGCGGGCGGCACCGAGATCCTCCAGGGCACCGACATCCGGATCGCGGGACGGAGCGCGGTCTTCGGCCTGTTCGAGGTCCGTCGCGGCCTCTTCCCGATCGGCGGCTCGACCGTACGGCTCACCCGGCAGATCGCCCGCACCCACGCGCTGGAGATGCTGCTCACCGGACGCCCGTACAGCGCCGACGAGGCCCGCGACATCGGCCTGATCGGCCATGTCGTGCCCGACGGGACCGCGTTGGACCGGGCCCTGGAGACCGCGGAGCTGATCAACGCCAACGGCCCGCTCGCCGTCGAGGCCGTCAAGGCCAGCGTCTACGACACCGCGGAGTTGCCCGAGACCGAGGGGCTGAAACTCGAACTCGAGCGCGGCTGGCCGCTGTTCGCCACCGCCGACGCGAAGGAAGGACCGCGCGCCTTCGCCGAGAAGCGGCAGCCGGTCTTCCGCCGCGCCTGAGCCCCGGCCCCTGAACCCCGGCCCCTGAAGCCGGGCACCTGAACCCCCGGCGCCTGAAGCCGGGCACCTGAACCCCCCCGGCACCGGACGCCCAGCGCGCTCGGACAGCCACCGCGCACCACCCCCGACGAGCCGCCCCACCCCAGGAGGCCAGCCCATGACACCAGGCCACGCACCGGACGTGCTCAGCGCCCCGCTCGTCGTGGAATTCCCCTTCACCCGCTCGCTCGGCCCCGTGCAGAGCGCCTTCCTCACCGGGCTGCGCGAGCGCACCGTGCTCGGCGTGCGGACCGCCGAAGGCCGCGTCCTCGTACCCCCCGTCGAGTACGACCCGGTCACCGCGGCCGAGGTGCGCGACCTGGTCGAGGTCGGCGCCACCGGCACCGTCACCACCTGGGCCTGGAATCCCGACCCGCGCCCCAACCAGCCACTGGCCACGCCCTTCGCCTGGGTCCTGGTCCGCCTCGATGGCGCCGACACCGCCCTGCTGCACGCGCTCGACGCCGCCGCGCCCGAGGACGTCAGCACCGGCATGCGCGTCGCGATCCGCTGGGCCGGGCAACGCCAGGGCGCCATCACCGACATCGCCTGCTTCGAGCCGTACGACGACGGCCGTACGCGCGGCGCGGCCACCGCCCACGACGGCGTCTTCACCGACCCCGTCACCGGCATCGTCGCCCCCGCCCGCCTCGACTACACCTACTCGCCCGGCCGCGCCCAGACCGGCTACCTGCGCGCCGCCGAGGACCGGCGGATCGTCGGCGAGCGCTGCCCGTCCTGCCGCAAGGTCTACGTCCCGCCGCGCGGCGCCTGCCCCACCTGCGGCGTCGCCACCGCGGAAGAGGTCGAGGTCGGCCCGCGCGGCACAGTCACCACCTTCTGCATCGTCAACATCAAGAGCGCCCACCTGAAGGCCATGGACATAGAAGTCCCGTACGTCTACGCGCACATCGCGCTCGACGGCGCCGACCTCCCGCTGCACGGACGGATCGCCGGAATGCCGTACGACCAGGTGCGGATGGGCCTGCGGGTGGAGGCGGTCTGGACCGAGGGCGGACGCTACCCCGACCACTACCGCCCCACCGGGGAACCGGACGCCGAATACGACACCTACCGGGAGCTGGTCTAGATGCCCGACGTCGCCATCGTCGCCTTCGCGCAGTCCCGCCACCGCGCGCGCACCGACGAGGTCTCCGAGGTCGAACTGCTGATGCCCGTCCTGCACGACGCGCTCGGGCAGACCGGACTGGCCACCAGCGAGATCGACTTCACCTGCTCGGGCTCCGCCGACTACCTCGCGGGACGCGCCTTCTCCTTCACCATGGCGCTGGACGGCGTCGGCGCCTGGCCGCCGATCTCCGAGTCCCACGTCGAGACCGACGGCGCCTGGGCGCTGTACGAGGCGTGGGTGCGGATCCTCACCGGCGAGGCCGAGACCGCGCTCGTCTACTCCTACGGCAAGTCCTCGCCCGGCGACCTGCGTTCGGTCCTCACCCGGCAGCTCGACCCGTACTACATGGCGCCGCTGTGGCCCGACTCCGTCGCGCTCGCCGCCCTCCAGGCCCGGGCGCTGATCGACGCGGGAGCCACCGACGAGCGCGAGCTGGCCGGGATCGCCGCCCGCAGCCGCGCCGCCGCCCGCACCAACCCGAACGCGCAGCTCACCACCGCGCCCGCAGCCGACGACCCCTATGTCGTACGCCCGTTGCGCCGCGCCGACTGCCCGCCGGTCGGCGACGGGGCCGCGGCCGTGGTGCTCGCGGCGGGGGACACCGCCCGGCGGCTGTGCGCGCGGCCCGCCTGGATCCGCGGCATGGACCACCGCATCGAGGCCCCCTCTCTCGGCGTCCGCGACCTCACCGACTCGCCCTCGACGCGGCTCGCGGCCGAGCGGGCCGGGGCCTTCGACGCGCCCGTGGACACCGCGGAGCTGCACGCGCCCTTCACCTCGCAGGAGGTCGTCCTGCGCAGGGCGCTGCGGCTCGGCCCCGACGTGGCCGTCAACCCCTCCGGCGGGCCGCTCGCCGCCAATCCGATGATGGCCGCCGGGCTGATCAGGCTCGGCGAGGCGGCGGCCCGTATCCACCGCGGCGGCTCGGACCGCGCGCTGGCCCACGCCACCTCGGGCCCCTGCCTCCAGCAGAATCTCGTGGCCGTCCTGGAAGGGGAGTAACCCATGCCCAAGGAGCCCGTGGCCGTCGTCGGCGTCGGCCAGACCAAACACGTCGCCGCGCGCCACGACGTGTCCATCGCGGGACTCGTCCGCGAGGCCGCCCGCCGCGCGCTGGACGACGCCGAACTGGACTGGGCGGACGTCGACGCCGTCGTGATCGGCAAGGCGCCCGACTTCTTCGAGGGCGTCATGATGCCGGAGCTGTATCTGGCCGACGCGCTCGGCGCGGTCGGCAAACCGATGCTGCGGGTGCACACCGCGGGTTCGGTCGGCGGTTCCACCGCGCTGGTCGCCGCAGGACTGGTCGCCGCACGCGTCCACCGCACCGTGCTGACCGTCGCGTTCGAGAAGCAGTCGGAGTCCAACGCCATGTGGGGCCTGTCGCTGCCGATCCCCTTCCAGCAGCCGCTGTTGGCGGGCGCGGGCGGCTTCTTCGCACCGCACGTGCGCGCCTACATGCGCCGTACCGGAGCGCCCGCCGCCGTCGGCTCGCTGGTCGCCTACAAGGACCGCCGCAACGCCCTGCTCAACCCCTACGCGCACCTGCACGAGACCGACATCACCCTGGAGAAGGTGCGCTCCTCGCCGATGCTCTGGGACCCGATCCGCTACTCCGAGACCTGCCCGTCCTCCGACGGCGCCTGCGCGATGGTGCTCACCGACACCGCGGGCGCGGACCGGGCGCCGCGACCGGCCGCCTGGATGCACGGCGGCGCCATGCGCAGCGAACCCACGATGTTCGCGGGCAAGGACTACGTCAGCCCGCGGGCCGGCCGGGACTGCGCGGCCGACGTCTTCCGGCAGGCCGGGATCACCGCGCCGCGCCGCGAGATCGACGCCGTCGAGATATACGTGCCCTTCTCCTGGTACGAGCCGATGTGGCTGGAGAATCTGGGCTTCGCCGACGAGGGCGAGGGCTGGAAACTCACCGAGTCCGGCGTCACGGAGCTGGGCGGCGACCTGCCGGTCAACCCCTCGGGCGGCGTGCTGTCCACCAACCCGATCGGCGCGTCCGGCATGATCCGCTTCGCCGAGGCGGCCCTTCAGGTACGCGGCGAGGCCGGGGAGCACCAGGTCCCCGGCGCCAGGCGGGCCCTGGGACACGCCTACGGCGGCGGGTCGCAGTTCTTCTCCATGTGGGTGGTGGGCAGCGAGCCCCCCACTACCTGAAGTACACCGTGCGCCGGGTGGTTTCCGCGGACTTGTGCGGGCTCCGGATCCGGTGGATAGGCTGGAGGACGGACGACGACGTAGGAGGAGAGCGGACGTGGCCGAAAGCACCATCGGACAGCCGTTGGCCAACGGGAAGAAGCCGCAGGTCGACTTGACGGACGCGGAGTGGCTTTCCAGCAGCCAGGGCACCGGCGACGTACAGATCGCCTTTGTCGAGGGCTACATCGCGATGCGGGACGGGCGCAACCCCGACGGGCCCGCCCTGATCTTCACCCCCGCCGAGTGGCGCGCCTTCGTGCTGGGCGCGCGGGACGGCGAGTTCGACCTCACCTGAGCCCAGCACGGGCGGACGGCATCGGCCGCCGCCCACCCGCGGCCGGGAGGCTTCCGCCGCCCGCCGCGGGTCACCGTGGTCAGCGGGCCCGCTACGGCCAACTGCCCAGCGTCGGCAGCGGATCGCCGGTCAGCGCCCGCGGCGGCACCCGTCCGGCCAGCCAGGCCGCCAGGTCGGTCAGCCGACCCCGTACGAGCACGGGTGTGCCCTGGCCCCGCGTGAACGACCAGGTGTCGTCCGCCGCGTCCCCCGGCGTGCCGAGCGTGAGCCGTATCCCGTCCGGCACCCGCGCGGACAGGAAGTCGACCAGGTGCGTACACAACTCGGGGGACCAGTCCGCCGGGGTCGGGCCGAGCAGCGCGTCCGCCGTGTGGATCTCCAGCTCGCGCCACCAGGCGAGCCCCGCCGTGGTCACCGTGCCGTCGCGGTAGCTCACCGGCCGGTCCCAGTCGTCCGGGCCGACCGCGGCCCAGGACGCCTCGATCTCGTCCAGCGCGTCGCCGAGCGCGGCGGTCAGCACCGGTGCGGAGCGGCCGTGCCCGGCCTCGATGGCCGCGTCCCGGCCGCTGCGACCGCCGTCGTACACCTCGATCAGCTTGCCGCGCAGCGCGTAGCGCGCCTGCCGGGCCAGCGCGAGGCCGACGCCCTCGATATGCGTCAGGACATGTCCGCGGGTCCAGCCGGGCAGCGCGCTGGGGGCGCGGACGGCGGCGTCGTCGAGACCGTCGAGCAGTGTGCGCAGCCGGGTCTGCCCCGCGTCGAGCACGGCCGCGAGCGCGGGTCCTCCGGCCGTCGGGCCGGTCGTGTGTCCGGTCACGGCCACAGCAGACCTCGCTCCCAACCACCTTCGGTGCGGACATAGTTGACTCTGGTGTGTCTGCGGTCGCGGTCGCCCTGCCAGAACTCGACACTGTCCGCGCGCAGCGTGTGGAGCGCCCAGCCGGGGGCCACCAGGTCCGGGTCGCGCTCGATCCGCCCCGCGGCCTCCCGCACGGCCGCGTCGCGGGTGGCGAGGTCGGTCAGGGGTGCGCTCTGGCGGCCGAGCAGCGCTTCGGCGCGGGCGCCGGGGGAGCGGGCCAGGAAGTCCGCCGCGCTCGCCTCGGGGCCCGCGGTCTCGACCCGGCCGCGAATCCGCACCTGGCGGGCGAGCGGCGACCAGTAGAAGGTGAGCGCCGCCGCGGGGTGGGCGGCCAGTTCGCGGCCCTTGCGGCTGCCGGTGTCGGAGGCGAACTCCCAGCCCGCCGCCGACACGTTCTTGACGATGAGCACGCGGGCGGCGGGGTCGCCGTCGGCGCCCAGCGTGGAGACCGTCATGGCGTGCGGCTCGCGGACCCCGGCCGCGACGGCCGCCAGCAGCCACTCGATGAACAACTCATGCGGATCCGCGGGCAGTTCCGCGATGTCGAAAGGCGGCAGGTCGCCGTCGAACACATCGAGACCGCGCAGGATCTCGCGGAGGTCGGACACAGGTACCCCCTCAGTCATTAATGGCTCATGGCGACGATAGCATTAGGACATGACCGGTGATCATCTCGCGCTCGACCTCGCCGTCACCATCCGGCACGACGGCCACGGCGGCGTCGCCGACGACCTCGCGGACCCCGCCGGGCTGACCCGGTGGGTGCGCGAGCACGCCGACGCGCTCAGCGGCGTTCTCGGTGAAGTGCCGGGCTCGGCGGCGCGGTTCACCGCCGACGAGGCCGCGCGCACCGCCGTCGTCGAGGTGCGTACGGCGGTCCGCGCGCTCTTCGCCCGCGCCGTGCTGCCCGGTCCGCCCAGCCGCGCGGACGCCGGACGGCTGCCGTCGGCCCGGCAGGCGCTCGACCGGCTGAACACCGCGTCCGCCGTGGTCCCCGTCGCCCCGCGCCTGGACTGGCCGGACGGCGCGGAACCCGCGGCGGCTCACACCGTGTCCGCCGACGCGGCTCCGGCCGACCGGCTGGCCGCCGCCCTCGCCCGCGCCGCCATCGCCTTCCTCGCCGGACCCGAGCGCGCGCTGCTGCGCGCCTGCCCCGCCCCGCGCTGCGTCCGCTACTTCGTCAAGGAGCACGCCCGCCAGGAGTGGTGCAAACCGTCCTGCGGCAACCGCGCCCGCGTCGCCCGCCATCACGCGCGGCAGCGCGAGGAGCGGGCTGGGCAGGGGAGTTGACCGAAGGGAGGGGGTGACGCGCGGATCGAGCGGGTGTGCGCGCCGAGTCGAGGCCCGCTCGAGTCGAGGCCCGCGTCGAGCTGAAGCGCGGGGCGAGCTGAGGCGCGGGACGAGTTGAGGCCCGCGTCGAGTTGGGGCCCGCGTCGGATTGAGGTGCGCGGCGAGCCGATGAGCGAGAGGCGCCGACATCCCGCGGGGGCTGACGCGCGCACGAGGGGCGTATGGCAGGACCCGCGGACGAGACGGCGCGTTACGGCGGGTAAGGGGGGCGCACATGGGGCGCACGGGTGCTCCAGTGCGGTGCGGGGACTGCGGTGCCTGGTGGGACGACCGTCTCGCGTGGCAGTCTCGCCCGTGTTGGGCGGCGGGAAGATCTCCCAGGTCGCCGCCGCTCCCGCCGTGCCGGTCACGTCCCCTGCCAGTGGCGAACCGGCACGGCCGTCCCCCTTACACAGCGGAGCCGACGGCGTACGCTGTGAGGCCACCGGTCGGCTGTCCGTCCTGCACGTCCCCGCATGTCGTGCGCCGGGCGCACACCACCGGCAGGCAGGGGGGTTGACCATGTCGCAGCGCCACTCGCGCAACCGGCGCGCGCTGCTCGAACGAGACGCCGAACTCGTCGCCGTGGACGAGGCGTTGAGCGATCTCACCGGCTTAGGCGCCGACGACGACGCCGGTACGGACGCGGGCATCGCCGCGCGCCCCGCCGAACGGCACGGGGGGCTCATCGCCTTCGCCGCGTCCGCCGGCCTCGGCAAGACCACACTGCTCACCGAAGTACGCCGCAGGGCCGCGGAACGCGGCTGCACCGTACTGTCCGCGCGCGGCGGCGACCAGGAGCAGCAGGTCGCCTTCCACGTCGCGCGGCAACTGCTGCAACCCCAGCTCGTCGGAGCCCCGGAGACGGAAATCCGCGCCAGGCTCGGCAGTTGGTACGGCATCGTCGGCCCGGCCCTCGGACTGTGCACGGCGGAAGGCGCCGCCCCCGACCCGCAGGGTCTGCGCGACGGCCTGGACTGGGTCCTCACCCACATCGCCGTCCAACGCGCGCCCGTCGTACTGGTGTTGGACGACGCGCACTGGGCCGACCCGCAGTCGCTCAACTGGCTCGCCGCCTTCGCGCCGCGCGCCGACGAACTGGCGCTGCTCATCGTCGTCGCCTACCGGCCGGACGAACTCCCGCCGGGCGCCGAGTCGTTCCGCGGCCTGCCCGGCCGGGCGGGACACCGCCCGATCGGCCTCGAACCGCTCACCGCGACCGCCATCCGCCACCTGATCAGGGAGTCGGTCGGCGCGCACGCCGACGAGGCGTTCTGCCGCGAGTGCTGGGCGGTCACCGCCGGAAACCCCTTCGAAGCCGTCGAGTTGGCCGAGAAGGTCCGCGACCGGGGGCTGCGCCCCGACGAGTCCAGCGCCCACCTGCTGCGCGACCTGGCCGCCGCGGCCAAGGGCAGCGGTCTGATCGCCCGGCTCGAACGTCTGGGCCCCTCCACCGTCCGCCTCGCCTGGGCCGCCGCCGTCCTCGGCACGGAGATCTCCCCGACGCTGGCCGCCACCGTCGCGGGACTCGGCCGCGAGGAGGCCGCCGACTGCGCCGACCGGCTGCGCGACGCCCGTATCGTCACCGGCAGCGGCACCCTGGAGTTCGTCCACCCGCTGATCGCCACCGCCGTCTACCGGGCGATCCCGGACGCCGTACGCGTCGCCCTGCACGGTCAGGCCGCCTGGTCGGTGGTCGACGAGGGCCTCGGCCCGGCCGCCGCGGCCCGCCACCTGCTGGAGACCCACCCCGAGGGCGACCCCTGGGTGGTCGCCCAACTGCGCGCCGCCGCACGGGAGACGCTGCGCGCGGGCGCCCCCGAGGCGGCCCGCGCGTACCTGGGCCGCGCCCTGCGCGAACCCCCGCCGCCCGAGGACCGGGCCGCCGTGCTCTACGAACTGGGCTCCGCCTCCCAGCTCCTGGAGCCCTCGGTCACCGTCAACCACCTGCGGGCCGCGCTCGAAGAGCCGATCACCGACCCCGAACTGCGCGACGGGATCGTCTTCCGGCTCTCCCAGTCCCTCGCCCACAGCGACCGGCTCGGCGAGGCCGCCGACGTCGTCGCGCACGCCGCCCGTACCGCCACCGGCGCCCGCACCAGGCTGCGGATGCAGGCGGAACAGTTCATGTGGGACGCCTTCCGCGCCGACGAACCCGACTCGCCCAGCCGCTCCCGGCGGCTGGCCAGGCTCGCCGACCGGCTCACCGGCCGCGACCTCACCGAGCGGTACATCATCGGCCTGCGCGCCTGGGACGCCACCTTGCGCGGCGAGCCCACGACCACCGTCCTGCACCACGCGGGCCGCGCCCTGGACGGCGGCCTGCCCTGGGCCAACGAGGGGTGGGGTTTCGAGGTCCCCGTCCTGGTCGCCATGACCTACATGTACGCCGACCAGCCGGGCCGCGCCGAGGAGCTGTTCACCACCGGCATCGCGGGCTTCGAGCGGCACGGCTGGCGCGGCGCCCACCTGTCCTTCGGGTATCTGCTGCTCGGCTACCTGCGCTACCGCCGCGGGCGGCTCGCGGAGGCCGAGGACTTCGCCCGCGACGGGCTGCGGCTGGCCGAGCGGGTCGGCCGCGGCACCCCCGTCCAGTGGTACTCGGTGGCCGTCCTCATCGAGATCCTGCTGGCCCGCGGCCGGACCGAGGAAGCCGTCGCGCTCGCCGCCGCGTACGACTTCCGGGAGCCGTTCCCCGCGGCCGTCACCTTCCCCGACGCCCAGGCCGTGCACGGCGAACTGCTGCTCGCCCAGGGGCGGTACAAAGAAGCCGTCGCCGAACTGACCGGTGTCGGCGGCAGGCTCGACCCGCGGGGGATGCGCAACCCCGCCTGGAGCCCCTGGCAACTGCACCTCGCGCTCGCCGAGGCGCACGACACCCCCGAGCGGGCCAGGGCGACCGCGCTGGACGCCGTCGCCCGCGCCCGCCAGTTCGGCGCCGCCTCCGCCGTCGGCCACGCGCTGCGGGTCGCCGCCGAGGTCACCGGCGGCCCGGACGGGCTGAAGCTGCTCGAGGAGTCCGTCGACCGGCTGGAGGAGTCGCCCTCCGCGCACCAGCTCGCCTGCTCGCTCGTCGCCCACGGCGCCGCGCTGCGCCGGGCGGGACAGCCAGAGCGGGCCGCGGAACAGCTCCACCGCGGACTCGACACCGCCCGGACGTGCGGCGCGGACGGACTGGCCGACCGGGCCGGCCAGGAGCTGGAGCTGGCCGGGCTGCGCCCGCGGCACCCGCACTCGGCCGACTCCGACGCCCTCACCGCCCGCGAGCACGCCGCCGCCCTGCGCGCCGCACAGGGCGAGGACCACCGCCGGATCGCCGCCGCCCTCGGCACCGGCGAGCGCGACGTCGTCCGCACCCTGAACGCCGTCTACCGCAAGCTCGGCACCGACCCCACCGGGCTGCCGGAAGCCCTGCGCAAAACCCCCGCGGCGCCCGCGCCGCCGGACGACGACGCCTACGGCCGCTGACGGCCGGGGGAGCGGCCCATGGGCGGGCCGCCGTACGGGATCGCACCGGCCGGGGCGGCACGCGACCAGGGCACGGAAGGGGCGCGGGCCCGGTCCCCGGCGGCGGTCGCTACCCGTACGATGGCGGCATGTCCTTCCTCCGCCGCCGTAGCGCAGCCACGCCCACCGGGCCGGACTTCGATGTCCTCGCGATGGACCCGGGGGACTGGCCCGGTGACCTCGGCGCCGGGCTGCTGCCCGGCCCCGACGGCAGTTGCCAGGGCATCTATCTGCGCTACGACCTGTTCGGCGGACGCGGCCCCGCGATGCTGATCGGCAACCTCCCGGTCGGCTCGCCCGCCCGCGAGCTGGACGACGGCCAGGTGCCCTTCGAGGTGGCCCAGCTCCTCGCGGCGCTCGGCAACGACGAACCGGCCGAGGTCACCGGCATCGAGGACACCCCCGTGATGCACGGCGACAGCCTGCTGATCGTGCGCCGGATCAAGATCTCCGAGTCGCGGGTCGCCTGCGCCCAGTTCGACCGCAGCGACGGCGTCCAGGTCACCATCGCCACCTGGGACCGGCCGATCACCGACGATCTGTACCAGCTTCTGAAGCCGCTGCCCGCGGAGATGTTCCAGGCGGGCTGAGACCGGCGGACACACACCTTCCGCGGGGCGGACGCCCAGGACGCGGACGCGACAGGACGCCCAGGACACGCACGCTTCGGGACACGCACGCTTCGGCACACGCACGCTTCGCGACACGGGCGCGACAGGACACGGCGAAGGGCGGCACCGGAATCCCGGTGCCGCCCTTCCCCCGCTACCCTCGGGCCCGCCGCCGCGGGCCCGGCGGACTCAGCGCGGAGCGCCCAGCACCGACGGCAGCAAGGTCACGTCGGAGGCCATCACGTACTCCACCCGGTGGCCGAGCTGGATCTCGTAGTAGAGCTGCTTCCCGCGCACCACCTTCTGGTTGCTGGTGTCGAAGGAGGTCGAGTAGAAGTACTCGCCCGGCACCACATTGCCGACCACGTACCGCTGTCCGGCCGGGATCGCGTACGGCATCGGGAAGATGCCCTGCACCGGCACGTCCGCCGGATACGCCGCCGCCTCCGGGTACGCGCGGCCGTAGACCGGGATGCTCGCCAGCCCCTTCTTCGGGGTGATCACCAGGCCGATCGAGTTGACGGCCGTCGGCCGCGACGCCGGGTTGTGGAACCACGCCTTCTGGCCGAGGTACCACACCGCAGTCCAGTCGCCCTGCCGCTCGGCCACCGCGAACTGCTGGCCCGCGGAGGCCCGCGCGCCCACGTCGTTGACGCCCGTGGTGCTCGCGCCGGTCGCACCGTGCAGCCCGATGTCCTTGACCAGCGGCGCGTCCTCGCTCGGCGCCGTGTACAGCCGGACCGCGTCGGAGCCGTGCGCCGGACAGACCGCCGCGGCCGTCACACAGCCGGTGTAGACCGGCTGGTTGGTGTCGTAGTCGGGGGCGATGGTGACCACGCCGCCCCAGGCACCGGCGGTCGCGCGCAGGGGGGCGCCCATCAGCGCCATGTAGTGACCCCAGTCCCAGTACGGGCCCGGGTCGGTGTGCATCCCCGAGATGTACGAAGCCGTCGGGCCCGGCACATTGTCGTGCCCGAGGATGTGCTGCCGGTCCAGCGGGATGTGGTACTTCGCCGCCAGGTACTTCACCAGCCGCGCGGACGTGCGGTACATCGACTCCGTGTACCAGGTGCCCGGATCGGTCAGGAAGCCCTCGTGCTCGATGCCGACGGACTTGGAGTTGGTGTACCAGTTGCCCGCGTGCCAGCCGACGTCCTTGGTGTTCAGGTGCTGGGCGATGTGCCCGTCGGAGGAGCGCACGGTGTAGTGCCAGGCCAGATACGTCGGGTCCTGGACGAGCTGGAGGGCGGTGTCCCAGTAGCCCTCGGTGTCGTGGATGACGATCGTGTCGATCTTCTCGGTGTTCGGCCGGTCGGCCTTGTCGTAGTTGCCGTAGTCCCCGCCGCCGGTGTCCTCGTACGGCGCCGGGATCCACTCGCAGCCCAGGCCGCTCGGGCACTCCGTCCCCGCCGCGTTGACCTGCTTCAGGCCGATCCTGGCGGCCTGGCCCGCCGCGGGCCTCACCGCGGGAGCCGCGGCCAGCGTGACCCGCTGCCCGGCGTCGGTGGTCCGTGTCTGCCCCTGCTTCAGGACGTCGAAGACGTCGTCGGCGAAGGCCGCGGCCGTCGCCGTGTCGTCGGCGCCGGAGTAGCGGGCGACCGCCGCGTACCAGTCCGCGGGATCCGAACTCAGCGGCTCGCCCAGCGACTTCTGGGTGTCGGCGAGCAGCGCCGCGCCGCCCGCCACATTCGTCGCCGCGTCTTCGCGCAGCGCACCGGCCGACAGCCCGGTCAGCGTCGCCGCGCGGTCCAGCGTGGTGTACGAGGCGGGCAGCGCGGCCAGATCGGGCGCCTGCGCGGTCGCCGTACTGATCATCGGCCGGGTGTCGTCCCCGCGCCCGTCGTCCGCGCCGTCCCCCATGCCCTTGCTCGGGAAGTCCGCGAGGGCGGTACGGGTGTCGGTCAGATGCATCGGCCCGTAGCCGCCGGTCACACTCGGCATGCCCTGGTGGCCGTCCCAGCGGGACTCCAGATACGACACGCCCAGCAGCACGCTCTGCGGCACGTGGTACGCCTTGGCGGCGTCCGTGAACGCCTGTTGCAGCGAGCCCGCGGCACTCGGGCCGGGCTCGGCCGCGTGGGCGACACCGAACACCGGGAGCAGAGCGGCGGCAGCCGCGGCCGCCGTGGCCATACGCAGCGCGCGCCGTCCACGGCGTCTGTCGGACGGGGGAGCGGATCCTCGCAAAGCAGCCTCCTCCAAGAGATGCCGAACGATCGGCACCACAGAGGTATCGGCTGCCGGAACATCCGTCAACCATCCGTCAGGCATCCGGACACGAGGCCGTCTTCGCACGTCAGCGGCGTATTTCGGAAGTTTCCCCGCTGCGGCGTGCTGGCCTGCTCCTCGTCAGTGGTGTGGACCAGTGGGGCGCGCGGGACGGCGCGCGGAACTCGTGGCCGGCCGCGGTCACGGTGTACCCGTCCGGTCCGCTCCTACCGGGTGCCGACCGCGGCGCGCACCGCCCTGCGGGCCATGCCGCAGTCGTCGTGCAGGCGGCGCAGCAGCAGCCGCTGCTCCTCGCCCGCCTCGGCCGCGCCGGGCGCCACGGGTCCCACGGCCCGCATCGTGCGCTGGACGGCCGTCTCGTAGGTGCGGATCTCCCGGGTCAGCACCAGCATCAGATTGACCAGGAAGGAGTCCCGCGCCGCCGGACCCTGCGCCTGCGCCTGCTGGCTGATCTGCCGCCGCGCCGCCGGGTCGTCGCCGAGCACCGACCACAGCACCGCCAGGTCGTACCCCGGCAGATACCAGCCCGAGTGCTCCCAGTCGACCAGCGAGGGACCCGCGGGCGACAGCAGCACATTCGACAACTGCGCGTCGCCGTGGCAGAACTGCCCCTGCACATGGGCCAGTCCGTGCAGAAGCTGCTGGAGGTCGCCCATGTCCCGGTCGGTCAGCAGCCCCAACTCGTGGTAGCGGTTGATGCGGACGGGATAGTCGATCGGCGCGTCGAAGGAACCAGCGGGCGGGCGCCACATGTTGACGCGCGAGTACGCCGAGAGCGCCGCCCGCACATCGCCCTTGGTCGGCGGCTGCACCGGGTGCCGCTGCGGCGACACCACCCGTCCGGGCATCCGCTCCATCACCAGCACACAGCTCTCGGGGTCCGCGGCGATCAGCCGCGGCACCCGGACCGGCGGCCGGTGCCGGACGAACGTGCGGTAGGCCGCTATCTCCTGGCGGAAACGCTCCGCCCAGGCGGGGGACTGGTCGAGCAGACACTTCGCGACGGCCGGAGCGCGCCCCGAGGTGCCGATCAGCAGCGCGGTACGGCCGCCGCGGCGCAGGAGCTGGACCGGGGCGAACTCGGGGCAGATGCGCTGCACGGCGGCGACGGCGGTGCGCAACTGGGCGCCCTGTGGGCCGGTCAAGTCGAGTCTCCCGCTGAGCGGATGGGAGCTGCCCGCGGGCCGGCCGACGCGCCGTACGGCGGTGGCCTGGCGGGGGCGGAGGGCGGATTCCGCGACGGCGGGGTACGACGGCCGGGGCGGTGCGGACACGGAGGACGATGCCGAATACATGAGGAGAAGCAGATCCCTTCGTGTGCCAACGGTTCAGGGGTGCCACGGCCGGTCCGGTACCGCACCCTGGGGAATGCGGAGACGGACCGGGGTGGCGCGTTCCTACCTGACACCCGGCCGCGGGTGGCACACCACGTAGCGGACCCTGGCGAACCCTGGCGAATAGTCGCGAGGCCATTGTCAGGGGGAATAGTGTCAATTCAGCCGAGGAACCTGGGGGCTTGACGTGGGCAATGAAGCCAACACCCGACTCGCGGACCTGTTCGGCCTCACCGGCTGGTCCAAGGGCGAACTCGCACGGTTGGTCAACCGGCAGGCGGCGGCCATGGGCCATCCGCAGCTCTCGACCGACACATCGCGCGTACGCCGTTGGATCGAGACCGGTGAGTCGCCGCGCGATCCCGTGCCGAAGGTGTTGGCCGCGCTGTTCACCGAGCGTCTCGGCCGTGTCGTGACCATCGAGGATCTCGGGTTCGACCGGCGCCGGAAGACGGGAAGAAGACAGACCGGAGACGGCCTCCCGTGGCCGCCGGAACGAACCGCCGCGGTCCTCACCGAATTCACGGGAATGGACCTCATGCTCAACCGACGCGGTCTGGTGGGCGCGGGCGCCGCGCTCGCCACCGGTTCCGTACTCAGCACCGCCATGCACGACTGGCTGCACACCGACCCGGCCCTCGCGGCCGACGCGCCAGTCCTCGACGATCCGCTCGACGCCGACCCCGCCGCCTACGACCAGTACGAGGCGGTACCGGTCGGCTCCCAGGAGATCGAATCGCTGGAACGCTCGGTCGAGGTGTTCCGCGCCTGGGACGCCTCACGCGGCGGCGGCCTCCAGCGCAAGGCCGTGGTCGGCCAGCTCAACGAGGTGGGAGGCATGCTCTCCTACGCCCACCCCGCGCATCTCCAGCGCCGGTTGTGGGGCGTGGCCGCCAACCTCGCGGTGCTGGCGGGCTGGATGTCGCACGACGTGGGCCTGGAACCCACCGCCCAGAAGTACTTCGTGATCGCCGCACACGCCGCGCGGGAGGGCGGCGACCGGCCCAGGGCCGGTGAGGCGCTGTCCAGGGCCGCCCGCCAGATGGTGCACCTGGGGCGGCCGGACGACGCGCTGGACCTGATGAAGCTCGCCAAGTCGGGTTCCGGCGAGTCCGCGCTGCCGCGCACCCGCGCCATGCTGCGCACCATCGAGGCGTGGGCGCAGGCGTCCATGGGCCGCGGCCAGGCGATGCGGCGGACCCTCGGCGAGGCCGAGGACCTGTTCGTCTCCGACAAGGGCGATGTACCGGCGCCCAGTTGGATGCAGAATTTCGACGAGGCCGACCTGCACGGGATGCAGGCGCTCGCCTTCCGCACCCTGGCCGACCACGACCCGTCGGCCGCGGCCGAGGCGCAACTCCACGCCAAGAAGGCGCTGGTGCTGCGGGGCGGCGGCCACGAGCGGTCGATGATCTTCGACTATCTGTCGCTGGCGTCGGCCTGCTTCATCGCCGACGACCCGGAGGAGGCCGACCGCTACGCCCGGATGGCGCTGCTCACCATCGGGGAGACCTCCTCGCACCGCACCTGGGACCGGCTGCGCGAGATGTACCGGCTCACCGGCCGGTATTCCGGCTACACCAAGATCCAGGATCTGCGCACCGAGATCGAGACGGCACTGCCGAAATCCAAGGGGAAGGGAACCACCGGGAAGACCCGCTCCGTGTAACAGCGACCGGCCGGCCTGCCGCCGAACGGGTCGGACAGCTCGTACGACAGCACGGATGAGATCCCTGCCGGGCTCTCGAGGGGTCTCGAAAAAATAGATCGCGATTCACCCGCGGAGCGCACGCGCGGAATGCCCGTACGGAATGCTGTACGGAATTCGTGCGCGCGACCTGTCCGCGGAACGTGTCCACGGGAAAGGAGGCAGGAAAGAAGGCTCAGGCGATCCTGGCGATCAGCACACAGGCGTCGTCCTCGCGCTCCGGGGTGCCGAACTCCTCGGCGACGATCCGTACGCAGTCCTGTGCGGTCCGGGCGCGTGCGAACAGCGGTGCCATCGCCAGGAGTCGTCCCGAGCCGCTCTCGGTGTCGGTGTCCAGCGCGGAACGGCGCGGCACGAGGCCGTCGGTGTGCAGCACCAGCAGATCACCGGCGGCCAGTTGCTCGTCGGCCTGCCCGTACAGGGCACCGGAGGTCGCTCCGAGCAGGACGCCCTCGGGGGAATCGAGCACCCGCCCCGCCCCGTCGCGGAACAGCAGCGGGGCGGGGTGGCCCGCCTGGGCCCAGCGCAGCAGCCGGGTCGACGGCTCGTACCGGCAGCACAGGGCGCTGCCGAGCGCGGGCTGCGCCGAGGTGTCGAGCAGTTCGTTGAGCCAGCCCATCAGGGGGCCGGGCTGGAGGCCCGCGACGGCCATGCCGCGCAGCGCGCCCAGCAGCATCGCCATGCCGGAGGTGGCGGCCACCCCGTGTCCGGTGAGGTCGCCGACCGTGAGTAAGGAGGACCCGTCGGGCAACTGCATCGCGTCGTACCAGTCGCCGCCGATCAGGGCGCTGGTGCCGGACGGCAGATAATGCGCTGCCAGGTCCATCGTGGTGGGCCCCCCGTCCTGCGGGAACCGCAGGGTGCCGCGCCAGGGCGGCAGCACGGCCTCCTGCAGCTCAACCGCCAGCCGACGCTCGGTCTGCGCGATCTGCCGCTGCCGCTGGAGGGAGTCACGGGTCTCCCGGAGCGTGCGCTGGCTGCGCCGCAGGTCGCTGACGTCCCGCAACACCGCCCACATGGACACGGTGTCCCCGTCGGCGCCGAGTACCGGCTCGCCGACCATGTGCACCGTACGCACGGACCCGTCCGCGCGCACGATACGGAATTCGCCGTCGATCGGACGGCCGTCGACCAGGCAGCCGGTCACCATCTCGGTGAGGATCTGCTGGTCCTCGGAGAACAGCCACGAGGGCAGCTCGTCCAGGGTCAGCGGACCGTCGGCGGACTCCCGGCCGAAGATCCGGTACAGCTCGTCCGACCACTGCGCGTCATCGGTGAGCAGGTCCCACTCCGCGCTGCCCGCCCGGCCCAGCGCGCTGACCGCGTCGGGCCCCGGCGGCAGGGACGTCTGCGACGGCAGGTCCACCAGCAGGTCGGCGGTCAGCGGGTCGCCGCCCGGATGCCCGGTGTCCAGGCCGTCCCTGAGCTGGCCGAGGTGGGTGTCCACGTCGTCGAGCTGGTGCACGGCCAGATCGCACAGGGCGCGCTGCCAGCGCAACTGGGGGTCCTCGGCGGCGGCGGCGCTCTCGCGCAGCACCGAATCCACCTGGGTCCTGAGGCGACGCGCCTGAGAGATCAGGGCGTCCACCGCACCGGGATCCGGTGGCTGCGCGGAGTTGTGCTCCGCGTGCGTGGGGAACGGCATGACACACTCCGAACGTGTCTGCTGGCAGGCGCTGAACGGCCGTCGCGGACGGAAGGACCGGTAACGACTGTTGCACAGGGAGCGATCGGCCGTAAGGGTTTCCGCGATACCCGATACGGTGGTGCTTCTGGCATATGCCACCAGCCCAGCGGCATAACGCCACCCTCCGCGCCACCCCACCGGCCGTTCCCGCGCCACCCGTTCGACACCCGCCCGCCGCCCGGAAGCGACACGGCACACCCCGAGTCGGTAGGCTTCCGCCGCCCGTCCCCACGGAATCCTCCGTTCCCGTCCGGCATGAAACCGACGACGGCCGGTAAGGATGCCGGGCACCGGTAGCGGAAATCCCGTTGCCATGGAACCCCCCGCACCGGATGCTGACCTCATGTTCGACCCAGACATAGCGCCCAGTGGATCCCTTCTCGGCCTCCTCCAGCGAGGACGCGGAGACGGGCCCCTGCATGCCCTGGCGGCGCCGCGGACGGAAGCCCTCGCCGCTTTGGAGCAGTGCGTGCTGCGCGATCCCCGGCTCGACTGGCGGGTCGAGTCGCGCTCCTTGTATTACGCGCGCCTCTACTCGGACCTGGAGAGCCCGCTCGACGGGATCGAACACCACCTCTTCCACCCGGACGACCTGGTCGCCCCGGACGAGCACCGCTGCGGCCTCGCCCTGTCCGTCCTCGGCCACCTCGCCGGATACGGCCGCCGCGACGCGCTGCACCTGCTGCGGCGGTACGCGGCCACCGGCGGCTGCTGGGAATGGGCGCTCGACGAGCTGGCGGTCCGCGACGACGAGGCGGGACTGCGCGCGCTGGGCCCCGCCGTCGTCGCCCGCTTCCCGCACACCCCCGAAGGCGACGCGGAACTGGCCCGCGCCGTCCGCGAAGCCTACGAACCCCGCCCGTGGCAGCTCTGGGCCGAGGACGCCTCGCAACCGGCCACCGCGACCCGCGTGGCCAAGGCCGCGGAACAGGTCTCGTTCGACCGCTGGCAGCGCCAGATGCGCTCCGCGGGCCCGGCCCCCGGCTGGAGCGTCACCGCCGTCCTCGAATGGGCGCAGCAGGGACTGACCCGCCACCCCCGCCTCGAACGCGACCAGCCCGCCGCCCGCTGCCTGGCCGCCGTCGCGGGCCCCGAGGACCACGCGGAACTGCTGGAAGCGGCCCTGCACGGCCCCTCAGCCGCCCGCGCCGCCGCGCTGCGCCACCTCACCGACCGCTGCGACCCCCGGCGCCTGGACCTGATCGAGACGGCCGCGGTCTCCACCGACGACCTCGTCGTACGCGCCGCCCTCGAATCCCTGGAACGGCTCAGGGACGACGAGGCGATGGCCCGCGCCCGCGTCTGGGCCGCCCGCACCGACCCGCTCGGCTCCGCCGCCGCCCGGCTGCTCGCCCGCCACGGCGGACCGCAGGACGCCGAGCACGTGCTGGGCGCGCTGCGCAGGACCGTACAGACCGGCGGCGCGGACGCCGAAGGGCTCGACGCGCTCGTCGAGGGAGTCGGCCGGCTCTCCGCCTGCCTGGCCGCACCCGTCCTGCGGCACATCTACCGGGAGACGTCGTCCTCCCAGCTCCGCGGCACCGCCGCCGTCGCGCTCGCCGTCACCGACCCCGGTTTCGCCGCCGGTTTCGCCGTCGAGTGCCTGTGGGACTGCGAGGAGAGCACCCGCGAGCTGGCCGCGCACCGCGCGACGTCCGGTGACGTGAGGGTCCTGGCGCAGCTGCGCAGACTGGCCGCGGACCCCGCGGAAGAGGCCGAAGTACAGACCGCCGTCCGCGGCCGGCTCAGTTCCGGCGGTACGTCCAGGTAGGCGGCCGACCCGCGGGCGGACCACGGAGAACCCGGCGCGGGTCTCAGGGCGTGTCCGGCGGATCACGAACGGCCCCTTCGGCACCCGGACCGCCCATGATCCGCGGGGCGGGCCCTAACGCTCATGGGGCGTTCCACTTCGGGAAAGATCCACGTGGCCCTGACAACGCTCAATGCGGCGACAACCACGGTATGCGTGTCGCCATCGTCACAGAGTCCTTCCCACCCGACGTCAACGGAGTGGCCCACTGCGCCCTGCGCACGGCCGAACACCTCGCCCGGCGCGGCCACGAACCGCTCGTGGTCGCGCCCGCGGGCCCGGCCGACCAGGACCCCGGTCCCGACCCCTGTCCCGTCATCCGCGTCCCCTCCCTCCCGCTGCCCGGCTACCCGCAGGTGCGGGTCGCGCTGCCGGGCCGCCGTACCGCCGCCGCCATCGCCGCGCACCGGACGGAGCTGGTCCACCTGGCCAGTCCCTTCGTGCTCGGCGCGCGCGGCCTGGCCGCCGCCACTCGGTTGCGTATCCCTGCCGTCGCCGTCTACCAGACCGACCTCGCCGGATACGCCAGGACGTATCTGAACGCGGGCGAGTCCGCCGCCTGGCGCCGGATCCGCGCGGTGCACTCCGCCGCTGCCCGCACCCTGGCCCCCTCCTCCGCGTCCGTCAGCGCGCTGGCGGAACAGGGCGTGCCGCGCGTCCACTTGTGGCCGCGCGGCGTCGACTCCGACCGCTTCCACCCCGCGCGCCGCGACGGGTCGCTGCGCCGCGAACTGGCCCCGAACGGCGAGCTGATCGTCGGATACGTCGGCAGGCTCGCGCCGGAGAAGCACGTCGAACTGCTCGCCGGGCTCTGCGAACTGCCCGGTGTGCGCGTGGTCGTCGTCGGCGACGGCCCCAGCGCGCCGAGCCTGCGCACCGCCCTGCCGGGCGCGGTCTTCATGGGCCGCAGGACCGGCACCGAACTCGCCCGCATCCACGCCTCCTTCGACGTCTTCTGCCACACAGGACCGTTCGAGACCTTCTGCCAGACCGTGCAGGAGGCGATGGCCAGTGGAGTCCCCGTCGTCGCCCCGGCGGCCGGCGGCCCCCTCGACCTCGTCCAGCACGGCCGCACCGGCCTGCTGGTGCCGCCGCTCGACCCGGCGGCCGTCCGCTCGGCCGTCCAGTTCCTGCTCGGCGACGACGGGCTGCGCGAGCGCTACGGGAGCGCGGCTCGCACAGCGGTCGCCGACCGTACGTGGGAGGCCGTCGGCGACCAACTCCTCGGCCACTACGACCAGGTGCTCGGCGAGCGCGAGGCGGCAGCGGCATGACCACCGACATGAGCGGCGGCGTCAACGGCGACGGCATGAGCGCCGCGGGCGACTGCATGACCACCGGTACGCGAACGGCCGGTACGGCGAGCGGCGCGCGAACCGGCGCCGTCACAGATTTCGGCACCGACCCCACCGACCCCACCGACGGCAGGGACGACGTCATGTACGGCCAGGACGACCTCGCATCATCCGACGGCGGCGCCCGCACCGCCCCGCACCCCCTCGACCGCGACCCCGAGTCCGCCCTGCGCATCGTGCGGCTCGCCAACTTCGTCACGCCCGTCTCCGGCGGCCTGCGCACCGCGCTGCGCCACCTCGGCGAGGGCTACGCGGCGGCGGGCCACGAACCCGTGCTGATCGTCCCCGGCGCCACCGCCTCCGACGAACTCACCCCGCAGGGGCGGGTGATCACCCTGCCGGGTCCTGAGATCCCCGGCACCGGCGGCTACTGCGTACTGGCCCGCCGCGCCCCCGTGGAGGCCGCACTCGCCTCGCTCGCCCCCGACCGGATCGAGGTCTCCGACCGCACCACCCTGCGCTGGACGGGGGAGTGGGCCAGGCGGCACCGCGTGCCCTCCCTGATGGTGTCCCACGAGAGCGCCGACGGTGTGCTCGGCACCTGGGGCCTGCCCTCGGGACCCGCCCGCCGCGCCGCCGACGCCCTCAACCGCCGTACCGCGCTGGCCTACACGCGTGTGGTGTGCACCACGGCCTGGGCCGCCGCCGAATTCGAGCGGATCGGCGCCCGCAACGTCGTACGCGCCCCGCTCGGCGTCGACCTCGAAGGCTGCCACCCCGGTGCCCGGAACCCGCGGCTGCGCGAGACGCACGGGCACGGCGCCGCCGTGCTGCTGGTGCTCTGCTCGCGGCTCTCGCCCGAGAAGCGGCCGGGCATGGCGCTGGAGACCCTGGCCCACCTGCGCGGCTCCGGCGTCGACGCGGCGCTGGTGGTCGCGGGCGAGGGACCCCTGCGGCCCCGGCTCACCGCCCAGGCCAGGGCCGCCCGGCTGCCGGTCACCTTCCTCGGCCATGTGCCGCGGCGCGCCGACCTCGCCGCACTGCTCGCCACCGCCGACGTGGCACTGGCACCGGGACCCGTCGAGACCTTCGGTCTGGCCGCCCTCGAAGCCCTCGCGTGCGGCACCCCCGTGGTGGCCAGCTCCCGCTCCGCGCTGCCCACCCTCATCGGTCCGGCGGGCGGCTGCGCCGACACACCCGCCGAGTACGCCGCCGCCGTACAGCGAATCCTGGCCGCGCCCGAGGAGGGCCGCCGCGCCATGGCCCGCACCCGCGCCGAGCTGTACACCTGGCCCGCCGCCGTCAACGCCTTCCTCACCGCGCACCGGGCCGCCGTCGGCGCCGCCGCACCGTCCGCGCGCCGCCGGACCGCACCGGAGTCCGACGGGGTCAGGCCGTGACCGGCGCCGTGCGCTTCGCCGTACTCGGCGACTCGCTCAGCGAAGGGGTCGGCGACCCGCTGCCCGACGGCGGGTGGCGCGGCTGGGCGGCGCTGCTCGCCGACGGGCTCGCGGCGGCCCCGTACGACACCCGGACGCTCAACCTCGCCCGGAGCGGGGCCCGTTCGGGCGACGTGGCGGGTCCGCAGCTCGAAGCGGCGCTGCGGCACCGGCCGGACCTCGCGTCCGTGCTGGTCGGCGGGAACGACACGCTGCGCGGCGGCTTCGACATCCAGGCGGTGGCCGCCGAACTGCACGTCGTGATGGGCGCGTTGCGCGCCGAGGGCTGCGACGTGCTCACCGCGTGCCTGCCGGACCCCGGAACCGTGCTCGGGCTGCCGTGGCCGCTGGCCCGGCCGCTGGGCCGCAGGATGCGCGCGCTCAACGACACCGTGCACGCCCTGTCCGCGCACCACGGCGCGCACCACCTCCACGCCGCGGAGCGCCACTGGGCGACCATGCCGGGAGCGCTGAGCGCCGACCGGCTGCACCCCAGCGAGACCGGACACCGGCTGCTCGCCCGCGACTTCCACGCCCTGCTCACCGCCGCGGGCCTCGCCCAGGGGCCCGCGCCCCGCCCCGAGCCGGACGGCGCGCCGCCCGGCCGCCGGGCCGCCGCGTGGTGGATGGCCACCCGCGGCACCCGGTGGATCGCCGACCGCTGCACCGACCTGCTGCCCGACCTGATCCGGCTGGCGGGCGCCGAACTGCGCCACCACCGGCAGGGCGGCACAGCGGTGTTGGAGGAGGACGCGCGGCGCGCCACGGTCGCGGCGCTCGCCGCGCTCAAGGTCCCGCCGGGCCCGGCGGCGCGGCCGTATACCCCGCCGCGCCCACCGGCGCCGGGTCAGCGCGTGCTGAGCGGCACGAAGCGGACCGGCGTCCCCGGCGGTGACTGGGCGGCGGCCGGCAGCGAACCCTCGGGGACCACGCCGATGACCGGATAGCCGCCGGTGGTCGGATGGTCGGCGAGAAAGACCACAGGACAGCCGTCCGGAGGCACCTGCACAGCGCCGAGCACCATGCCCTCACTGGGCAGTTCACCGCCGCGGGCCCGGCGCAGCGCCGGGCCCCGCGTGCGCAGCCCGATCCGGTTGGACGCGGGTGAGACGGTGTAACCGCCGCCGAACAACGTACGGAAGGCGTCCGGCGCGAACCAGTCGTCACGCGGCCCGCGCGCCAACGGAAGGACCAACTCGGCTCCGGGACCGGGCAGTGCCACCACATCGCCCTCGCCGAAGAGGCTGACGAAGTCTCCGTCAGAGCTCACGTCGGAGCCCCCGATGACGTCCCCGGACCGGCCGCCGACAGGCAGCACGTCACCCCTCGCGAGCGGCGCGGGGCCGAGCCCCGACAGCAGGTCCGTCGACCTGCTGCCCAGCACCGGCCGTACGGCCACACCGCCGGACACCGCCAGATAGCTGCGCAGCCCCGGCTCCGCCCGCCCCACGTCGAGCTCCGCCCCGCCCGGCACCCGTACCGGCGCGCCCCACGCCGCGGGACGCCCGTCGACCCGTACCGCGCACGGCGCGCCCGTCACCGCCACCAGCACCGCGTGCGAGGCCCGCAGCGCGCAGCCGTCGACCGTCGTCTCCAGACCGGCGGCCTCCGCCGGATTGCCGACCAGCCGGTTCGCCGCCCGCAGCGCCGGACCGTCCAGCGCGCCGGACCGCGGCACCCCCAGATGCGCGTGGCCCGGCCGCCCGAGGTCCTGCACGGTGGTGAGCGCCCCCGCCCGTACGACGGCCAACTCGGCCTGCCCTGACGCCGTTTCCCTCACCCCCGCACCTCCGTGAACCGCACCTCGGTGCCGGGGCTCAGCAGCGCCGCGGGCTCCCGCTCGGGGTCCCAGAGCACGGCGTCCGTCGTGCCGACCAGTTGCCAACCGCCGGGCGAGGAGCGCGGATACACCCCCGCGTACGGTCCGGCCAGCGCGACGGAGCCGGGCGGTACGGCGGTACGGGGCTCGGCCCGGCGCGGTACGCGCAGGTGCTCGGGCAGTCCGGTCAGATAGCCGAAGCCGGGCGCGAAGCCGCAGAAGGCCACACGGAAGGGCGTCGAGGTCACAGTCCCTGCCACCTCCTCGGGGGAGACCTGCCACAGCCCGGCCACCTCCGCGAGGTCGGGCCCGTCGAAGCGCACCGCGATCTCCACGGCCGCGCCCCGCCCCCGCGGCACCGCGGGCACGTCCCACGCGGCCACCTCGGCGGCGAAGGCCCGCGGATCGGCGAGTCCGCACACCAGCACGGTACGGGCGGCGGGCACGATCTCCGTCACCCCGGCCAGTTCCCCGGCCGCCCGCCTGCGCAGCAACTCGGCGTGCAGCGCCTCCGTCTCCTCACCGGTCGCGGACTCCACCAGTACGGCGTCCGCCCCGGCGCGCAGCACCCGCGGCCCCGTGCCCGCCCCGGAACCCGCCCGGCTCACGCGAAGGCCGCGATCCGCAGACCCGACGCCTCCAGCGACTCCCGGACGCGGGCCGCCAGCCGGGCCGCGCCCGGTGTGTCGCCGTGCACGCACAAGGACCGCGCCGCGACCGGCACCCTTTCGCCGCTGATCGCCGTCACCCGCCCGTCGCGGGCGATGCCCACCGAGCGGGCCACCACCTCGTCCTCCGACTCCAGGACCGCGCCCGGCTCGCGGCGCGGGACCAGCGTGCCGCCCGAGGTGTAGGCGCGGTCGGCGAACGCCTCGTGGACCGTGGGCAGCCCTTCGCGGGCCGCCGCGAGCAGCAACTGCGAGCCGGGCAGGCCGAGTACGGGCAGTTCCCCCGCGAGCCGCACGCCCGCGACGACGGCCACCGCCTGCTCGGCGTCGTGCACCGCCCGGTTGTAGAGGGCGCCGTGCGGCTTGACGTACGCCACCGTGGTGCCCGCCGCGCGGGCGAAGACCTCCAACGCGCCGATCTGATAGGCGACTTCGGCGGCCAGTTCCTCCGGAGGCACGTCCATCGAGCGCCGGCCGAAACCGGCGAGGTCGCGGTAGGAGACCTGCGCGCCGATCCGTACGCCCCGCTCCGCCGCCAGTTCGCACACCCGCCACATCGTCGACGGGTCGCCCGCGTGGAAGCCGCACGCGACATTCGCGCTGGTGACGACGGACAGCAGCGCCTCGTCGTCGGTCAGCCGCCAGCGGCCGAAGCCCTCGCCGAGGTCGGCGTTGAGATCGATGACCGTGCCGGGGTCGGTGTCGGGTGCCGCGCCGGGAGGTGTCCGAGGAGCCGTGCCGGGTGCTGCCCCGGTGACCGCGTCCGCCATGATGATCAGCCCGTCCTCGTATCCTCGTATCCGCCTACGAACGGCGCCGAAGGTGCTCCGCGCGCCGCCCGCGAGTCTTCCGTGCCCGTGCCGTACCTGTCGCGGGACCGATCATGGCACTCCCGCGGGCCGACGCGCCGGGTGCCCGCCCCGTGGCGATCCGTGCCGTTTCGTTCGTTGTCGGTGCCACCGCCTAATGTGTGGGGCGTGACCACCACGATCCCGTACTCGCTGCCGGGCGCCGCCCGGCCCGCCCCGGGCCCGGCCGCCGACGAGGGCCTGGCCCGCAGGCTCAAGGCGCTCGCCTGCACGGCGCCGCTGCACGACCTCGACACCCGCAAAGCCAACCTCGCGGGCGAGTACTCGGTGTACGCGATGGCGGAGATCGCGCTGGCCGCGATCGACCTGGTCACGCTCAACATGGACTTCGACACCGGCGCGGACCACGACCAGATAGTGGCCAGACTGCTGCCCCGCGTCGCCGCGCAGGCCCCCGTCCGCGGCCAGGCCGAGCACGAGCGCGTCGCCCGCTGGGTGCTGGAGAATCTGATCAACGTCGGCAGCGCCGACCGCGGATTCCGCGCCGTCTACGGCACGTTCGGCGCCGACGGCGGATATGTGCGGCGGGACTACGACTTCAAGCTGATCGAGGAAGTGCCGGGCCCCGGCGGCAGCGTCTACCTGCGCACCACCGACGAGGCGGTCAACGTCCTGGTCGGCGCGCTCGACACCGACGTCACCAGCGCGCAGATCGCCGCCGAGGTCAAGCTGGAGGTGCTGATCAGCCGCGGCAGGCTCGCCGACGCCCAACTCGCCGCGGAACAGGCCAGGTACCGCACCGTGCAGTACGCGGAGACGCTGCGCCGCACCCTGGAGGCCACCCGGCGCAACGTCCGGGCGGTCGACTGGCTGCGGACCGTCCCCGACATGATCGCCGAGGCCCTCGACCACGTCGCCGACCGCTACCGGCACGAGAACGCGATCCTCACCAACATCCGCAAGGCGCGCGACGAGGCGGAGGAGCCGGAGCACAAGCGCCGCGCCGCCGAACTGGTCGACATCGTCAAGGACTGCATCCGGCGCCACACCCAGCTCCAGTCCAGGCTGTTGGAGGCCGGGCCGCTGTTCCGCGCCGAGCAGGACCGGCAGGCGTTCGCCGCGCCCCCCGCGCGCGCCGGACTCGACCTGTACGGGCAGCTCGTCGCGCCCCTGCTGCCGATCCCGGTCGAGCGCGCGTCGCGGGTCACCGACGCGTTCTTCGCCCGCGGCGCGGGCCTGCGCACCCCGTCCGCCGTACGCGTCACCGACCTGGTCGAACTGCTGCTCACCCCGCCGCTGGAGCGGGAGCACCTGGGCGCGGAGATGCCGGAGCCCGACCTGGTCGCCACCCCGGACGACAGCCGGTTCAGCGAGGAACAGCTCGAATCCGCGCTCGATCTGCTCGACCTGCCGCACGACGCGCCGCGCCGCCTGTCGGGGCTCCTGGCCGACGCCCGCCGCCGTGACCCCGAACTGCCCTATCTGCTGGCCCTGCTGGCGATCCACGCCGCCTCCCCGCCGGTCGGCACCGCCTACCGCCAGGGCGAACAGCGCCTGCTCTTCGCGGTGGACGACGGCACGCCGCTGGACGACCACGAATTCGGCGGCGCCGACCTCATCGTCGGCACCGCGCGGCTGGACGCGGCGGCGATGACGGCCGCGCGCGCGGAGCCCGCGTGAGGCCCGGCACGGCGGCCGCCCGCCGTTTCCGGCCCGGCGGCGGGCGACCACGTACGGCGGACGCGACGGTGCCGACCGGCGTCATCGCCTGGACCGAGGAGAGCGAGAAGTGAGCGAGTACCGGGAGACGGCGGCGGACACGCCCGAGGCCGCGGCGTACGAGGCCGGGAGCACCGGACCGGCGCGCACCGGGGGAGTGACGCCCGGCGACGCGGCGGACGCCGCCCGCCTCGTGGGCTTCGGGCTCCAGCCCAAGCTGCTGCCCGCCCGCGACGCGGAGTACGCGGAACTGATCCGCCGCCACCGCGAGGACCCCGCCTTCGCGCGCCTGGCCGACGCGGTCGCGGCCGGACTCGGCCTGATCGTGCTGGAGGTCTCGCCCCGCGCCGGAATGGCCCTGGCGGCGGGCGAGGACTCGGTGTTCGCCGTCCGGATGGGCGACTACGCCCGCCGCGCCGCCTCCGACTCCGGTGACCGCTTCCTGCACGGCCTGGCCCACCTCGCCGCGGCGGCGCTCGCCTTCCCGCGCCCCGAGGACCTCGCCGACGACGGCTACATCGGCCGGATCACCGTCAACGGCATCGACGCCTTCATCCGCCAGGCCTGCCGCCGCCTGGAGGAGCAGGCCGACGAGACCGGTGAGAACACCGACCCGGCCAGCGACGCACCGGGACTGGAAGCCGCCTGGCGGGTCTACACCCGGCGCAGCGCGACCGGCGCCACCAAGGACGCCCGCAGGCTGGCCAGTTCCACCACCGGCATCATCGGCAAGGCCGTCGCCTTCCTCGTCGACTCCGGCTTCCTCCAGCGCACCGGGGACGAGTCGGGAGGCACCTACCGCACCACCGCCCGCTACCAGTTGCAGGTCCGCGACATGGCGGGCAGCGCCGCCATGGCCGAACTGCTCGACCTCGGCATCGTCCCGGTCGGCGACGGCAGCGCCAGCCTCGTCCCGGCCGCCGCCGACGACAGCGGCCTCGACCTGGCCGCGGACGCCGGTCTGCCGTTCCACGCCCACACCTGACCGGGGCCCGCCTCCCACCCGCCACCGCCACCGCCTCCCACCCGCCCCGCCTCCCACTCGCCCCCGACCTCCAGTCCACTTCCGACCTGAACCACGAGCCACGAGAGTCCGCCGCATGTACGAGCTTTCCCGACTCCGCCTCTACTCCATCGGGCCCGCGGGCGCGCGCTACGCCGACACCGTCCTGGACCTGCGGGGCGTCGGCGAGCCGGTGCCGCAACCCGCCCCCGCGCAGGGCGAGTTCTTCGCCGACGAGCCCGCAGGACCGCCGCGCCGCCCGGCGCCCGCGGGCGTGCTCTTCCTGGAGAACGGCGGCGGCAAGTCGGTCCTGCTCAAGCTGATTTTCTCGGTGATGCTGCCCGGCCACCGCAACACCCTGGGCGGCGCCAGCTCCGGCGTCCTGCGGAAATTCCTGCTGGCCGAGGACTGCGGCCACGTCGCCCTGGAGTGGCAGCACACCGTCACAGGCGAGCTGGTCGTGGTCGGCAAGGTCAGCGAGTGGCGAGGCCGCCAGGTCTCCACCGACCCGCGGAAATTCGCCGAGGCGTGGTATTCGTTCCGGCCGGGACCCGGCCTCAGCCTGGACTCGCTGCCCGTCGCCGAGGCCGCCAGCGTCCGGCCGCCGGTCGAGGGCATGTCCGGCGCGCGCGGCAGGCGCCGCACCATGAAGGGCTTCCGGGACGCGGTCACCGAGGCTGGCAAGGCGTACCCGCACCTGGAAGTGGTGTGGGAGGAGATCCACGACCGGTGGAACGAACACCTCGGCGACCTCGGCCTCGACCCCGAACTCTTCCGCTACCAGCGGGAGATGAACGCCGACGAGGGCGAGGCCGCGGGCCTGTTCGCCGTCAAGAAGGACTCCGACTTCACCGACCTCCTGCTGCGCGCCGTCACCGACACCCGTGACACCGACGGCCTCGCCGACCTCGTGCACGGCTTCGCCAACAAGCTTGGCCGCCGCGCTGAACTCACCGCGGAACGCGACTTCACCGCGGGCTCGCTCGACCTGCTGGAGCGGATCGTGGAGGCCGCCGCCACCCGCGACCAGGCCCGCGGCGTCCACGCCCAGTCCGAGCGCCGCACCCGCGCCCTCGCCCGTCGCCTGTCCGCCCGCGCCCAGCAGGAGCGCGGCAGGACCACCGAACTGGCCGAGCACATGGCGCGCGCCGCGCACAGCGTCACCGACGCCGACCAGGCCCGCGGCGGCAGCGCCCTGATCGCCGCCGAACTTGCCTACCGGCACGCCTCGTTGGCGCTGGCCGCCGCGGACAAGAGCGCCGCGGGACTCCGCCGCGAGCTGGGCGACGCCCGTACGCTGCACGCCGCCTGGCAGGCGGCCGAGACCGTACTGCGGCAGCGCGCCGCGGGCGACCGGCTGGCCCGCGTCACCGCCGCGATCCGCGAGGCCGAACGCGACGCGGCCCCGGCGCTGGCCGCCCGCACCCGCGCCGCCGCCGATCTCGTACGCGCCCTGCACGCCGCCGCCGCACGCGCCGAGCAGCAGGCCGACGCCGAGGAGGAGCGGTCCGCCGCGCTCCAGGCGGAGTCCGAGGCCGCGCACCGCGACGCGACCGCCGCCGCCACCGAGGCGCAGCGCGCCCGCAGCGAGAGCGGACACCTCGGGCAGCGGCTCGCCGAGGTCGAGCAGGAGACCGCGGAGGCGGTCAGCGCGGGCTGGCTCGACGACACCGCACCCGACGCCGACCCGGCCCGCGCGGCCCTCGCCGCCTCCGACGCGGAACAGACCGCGGCGGCCCTGGCCCGTTCCGCCACCGACACCGCCCACAGCGCCGCCGCCCGCGCCCGCGAGGCCGCCTCCGCCGAGGCCCGCGCCGACCTGGCCGCCGCCCGCGCCGCTGACGCCCTCACCACCGCGGAAGCCGCCAGAACCGCCGCGACCGTGGCGGCCACCGCGCTCGCCGCCGACCCCCGCCTGGCCGCCCTGCTGAGCGTGCCGGGCCCGCGCGACGGCACGGATTCCGCGGCGGGCCAGGACGCCGGACACCCGGTCGGCGCCCGCTCCGGCAGAACCTCCGACGCCTCGGCCGGTGACAGCGCGACCGGGCCGCACGGCGGTACGGGCCGTGACGCCCGGGAGGGTTCGGCAGGACGGCACGGCCGTACGGGCTCCGGCGCCGCGGATACGGCCGCGGGCCGCACCGGCCAGGGCTCGGGAGCCTCCGACCGGGACGGCGCGGGCGCGTCGCCCCTCCGCCCCGCCGCCACGCGCCCGTCCGCGGACGGACCCCTCACCGCCGCGGAGCTCGACGGCTTCGCCGAGCCGCTGCGGGAACTGCTGGACAGCGCCGTCGCCTCCGCCGAGCGCAAACTCTTCGAGCTGCGGACCGCGGCGGCCGACGACGCGCGCATCCTCGCCGCGCTCGGCGACGGCGGCCTGCTGCCGCCGGGCCCCGACGTCCTGGCGACCGTCGAATTCCTGGGGGAGCACGGCATTCCGGCGCTGCCCGGCTGGCGCTACCTCGCACAGGCCGTGGACCCGGTGGACCACGCGGTCGTGCTGGCCTCCCGCCCCGAGCTGGTCGACGGCGTCGTGGTCACGGAACCCGGCTCGTACCAGCGGGCCAGGGACGTGCTGGCGCAGGCCGCGCTGCTGCCGCGCTCGACGGTCGCGGTCGGCACCGCGGCGGCGCTGCTCGCGCCGCCGCCCGCGACGGCGGCGGGCAGCGCGGACCAGGACGTGTTCCTGGTCCCGCCGAACCCGGCGATGCACGACGAACTGGCCGCCGACGGCGAACGCCAGGAGCTGCGGGCCCGCGCCACCGCCCGCGAGGAGGACATCAGGACGCTCGCGGCCCGGCTCGCGCACGACCGGACGCTGTCGGCCCGCCTCGCCTCGTGGCGCGCCTCCTGCCCGCCGGACCGCCTCGCCGAGCTGGAGGCGGAGGTCACCGCCGCGCGGCAGAGCGCGGAGCAGGCCCGCGCGGAGCTGGCCGCGCTGCGCGCCGAACGCGCGGAGGCCGAGGCCGCCGCCGCCGAGAGCGCGCGGGACAACGACGCCCGCCGCGCCGCCGCCGAGCAGGCCCGGCGCCGCGCCGACGCGCTCGCCGGTCTCGCCCACCGGCTCCGCGAGCGCGCCAACTGGCAGCGCAGGGCACGGGAGTTGGCCGCCGACGCGGCCGAGGCGGAGACCCGCGCCGAGACCTGCCTGGCGCAGGCCCGCGCCGCGGACGAGGACCGCCGCGCCGCCCAGCGCGCCTCCGACGACGCCCGCCGCACCGCACGCGTCCTGCGCGCCGAGCGGTCCGAGATCGCCGGAGCCCCCGACGAGAGCGCGCAGGACCGGGCGCAGGCCCCCGCGGCCACCGAGTCGCTGCCCGCGCTCCGCGAGGCGTACCACTCGGCCTCCCAGGTGTACGAGAAGGTCGGTGTGGGCGCCGACCTGCGCGCCGAGCAGGCCCGCGCGGAGAGCACCGAGAACGCGGCCCTGGTCGAACTGGACCGGCTCACCAACAAGGTCCGCAGCCGCGCCGCCCAGTTGCTCGAAGGCCCGGACGGCGCCGACGGCCCCTCACGGCAGGCCGCGGCGGCCCGCGCGGAACAGCTCGTACAGACCCTGGAGTCGCGCGCCTCCGCCGCCAGCGAGCAGTTGGGGCGGCTGCGCGGCGAGGCGGAACGGCTCGCGCCCGCGGACGGCGACCGGCACACCGACCTGCCCGACGGACTGGCGCCGCGCGACGCCGAGCACGCGCAGGAGCTGCTGCGCGCCGCCAACGCCGAACTGGCCTCCCGCACCGACGCGTTGGAGCAGGCGAGGGCCGCCCACACGGACATGGTCCACGCCCACCGCGCCGCCGAGGACGCGGCGGGCGGCTTCGACGAGATCGCCGCGATGCTGCGCGACCTGCTGCGGGACAACGCGCCGGGACAGCAGGACGAGGACGAGCCGGAGCCGTACCCCGGCAGCACCGAGGAGGCCCGGCAGGCCGCGGCGGAGGCCCGGCGCGGTCTGCGCGGCTGCGCGGCCGACCTGTCCACCGCGGAGACCCAGCTCCGCGAAGCCTCCGACGTCCTGGTCCGGCACGCCAACGCGGTGCGCTACGAGCAGGTCAGGACGCCCGCGCGCCAGCAGATCAGGGAACTGCCCGCCGCCGCGCTGCCCGAGCACGCCGCCGCCTGGGCGACCGCCTTCGCCCCGCGGCTGCGCGTGCTGACCGACGAGCTGACCCAGCTGGAGCGCAACCGCGACAGCATCGTGGACCGGCTGCGCGGCCTGGTCGAGTCCTCGCTCGCCACCCTGCGCTCGGCGCAGCGCCTGTCACGGCTGCCGGAAGGGCTCGGCGAATGGTCGGGCCAGGAGTTCCTGCGGATCCGCTTCGAGGACCCGGACCAGTCCGTTCTCACCGAACGCCTCGGCGAGGTCATCGACGAGGCCACCAGGGCCGCCGTACGCAAGAATTCGGACCTGCGGCGGGACGGGATGTCCCTGCTGCTGCGCGGCGTCGGGTCCGCGCTCGAACCGCGCGGCATCGCCGTGGAGATCCTCAAACCGGACGCGGTGCTGCGCGCCGAGCGGGTGCCGGTCGGACAGATGGGCGATGTGTTCTCCGGCGGGCAGCTCCTCACCGCCGCCATCGCCCTCTATTGCACGATGGCCGCGCTGCGCAGCAACGACCGGGGCCGGGACAAGCAGCGGCACGCGGGCACCTTGTTCCTCGACAATCCCATCGGTCGCGCCAACGCCACCTATCTCCTGGAATTGCAGCGCGCGGTGGCCGACGCCTTGGGCGTACAGCTCATTTACACCACGGGACTGTTCGACACCACGGCACTCGCCGAATTCCCGCTGGTGGTCAGGCTCCGCAATGACGCGGATCTGCGGGCGGGCCTGAAATACATCAGCGTCGAGGAGCACCTGCGGCCGGGACTTCCGGTCCCCGACCCGCAGGGCGAGCAGGTGCACGGCGAGATCACCGCCACCCGGATGTACCGACGGCCGCCCGAGCCGGAGCGGGACGGGGGAGACGGGGAATCGGACGTGCCCGTTTCCGGGTCCGCGCGCGCCGCCGTGCCCGGACCGGGCAGGGAACTCCAGCCGGACAGAGGCTAGTCCGGACCGCCGCCGGCGGTGGCCGCCGCTGCTACCGGCCGCCGCTGGTAATGACCGCGATCAGCTCCCGGACCGTCGCCCGACCACCAGGTACCGACGGCAGACCGCGAGCGGCCGGAGTCAGACCCCGAGGTGCCAGGGCAGATGACGCGGTATGTGCACCCGCCGCGTCGGCCTGCCGCGCGCGGCCGACCGCGCCGCACGGTGCCTTCTGCGCCGCTCCCTGCGCAGGGCACGGGCCGCGCTGCTCGGGCTGGAGAGCACCCCGTTGCGCTGGTTCCACACCTGTCGCGTCACCCACACGTCCAACACCGCCCACGTGGCGACGACGCTGGTGAAGACGGCGGAGATCAGCGCGGGCGCCGACAGCCAGGAGTGTCCGGCGGCCAGCAGTACGGCCATCACCGCGAGGATCAGCGCGACGGCCACGATCAGCACCGCCCGCACCGCCGCCGCTCGTACCGGATCGGGCATTCGGGGAGTGCCGACCGGGTCCTCGGTCCACACCCGCCCTTGTTCGAAGTCCATACAAGGTGCCTGCCCCGAATCTTCACGATGCATTCCGGGGTACGTATCCGGCCAGACCTGCCCAACCCTACGCACTGGCTTTCGAGTTACCGCATCGGCAGTAGTAGGCTCACGCCGTTTAAACGCGACAGACGATCCCCATACCGGGGAAGACGTTGGGGAGGCCATGCGCTTTCGCGGTACGACGATCCGCCGGAAGATCGTGGCGCTGCTGCTGATCCCACTGGTGTCCCTCACCCTCATCTGGGCCTTCGCCGCCACCATCACCGGGCGCGAGGTGTTCGGACGGCCGGACATCCAGCGAATAGTCGACAATGTCGGCTATCCCGCCGACGACGCGGTTCGGAACCTTCAGCAGGAGCGCAGGGTCGCTCTGGTCTTTCTGGCCAACACCCGTGACTCCGAGGCGCGGATCGCCTACGACAAGCAGGAACACGCCACCGACGCGTCCATCGCCAAGATGCGGACGACCATCGACGCGTCCGGCGTCCGCGACGACCTCAACGCGCGGTCCCGCGACCGCCTCGACGACCTCCTCAACACCGTCGAGGGCCTCACCTCGCTCCGCCAGCGGATCGACAACCAGCGGATCACCCGCGACGACGCCTACCAGGCGTACAACTCGCTGGTCGATCCCACCTTCGACCTCTTCGAGGAGTACCTCCCGCTCAGCGACGTCACGCTGGACAGCCAGCGGCGCGCGGTGATCGGCCTCTACCGGGCGCAGGAGGAGGTCAGCCGCGAGGACGCGCTGATGGCCGCCGCGATCAGCACCGGCCACACCAGCAAGGACGAACTGCGCTCCTTCACCTTCGCGGTCGCCGAGCAGCGCAACTACTACGCCGTCGACCTCAAGACCCTCACCGACGAGGCGCGCGCGCCCTTCGACACGTACTGGCAGAGCGCCAGCGGCAAGGCGCTGCGGGCCGCCGAGAACGCGATCATCGTCGCGGGCGTGGAGGAGGCGCCGGTCGTGGCCGCCCAGAAGGCGTGGCCCGCGACCGCCGCCACCGTGATGACCGACCTCGGCAAGCTCGACGGCGAGGCCATCGCGAAGTTCAGCAAGCAGGCCAGGCCGCTGTCCACCACGCTGGTCGTCGAAGCCGCCGTCATCGGTGTCCTCGGTCTGGTCGCGGTGATCGCCTCGCTGATCGTGTCGGTACGGATCGGCCGCAGCCTGATCCGCGACCTGTCCGGGCTGCGCCGCGAGGCCCAGGAGGTCTCCGGCACCCGGCTGCCCCGCGTCATGCGGCGGCTGGCCGCGGGCGAACAGGTCGACGTCGAGACCGAGGTGCCGCGCCTCCAGTACTCCGACGACGAGATCGGACAGGTCGGCAAGGCGCTCAACACCCTCCAGCGGGCCGCCGTCGAGGCCGCCGTCCGCCAGGCCGACATGCGCAAGGGCGTCTCCGAGGTCTTCGTCAACCTCGCCCGCCGCAGCCAGGTCCTGCTGCACCGTCAGCTCACCTTGCTGGACGCGATGGAGCGCCGCACCGAGAACGCCGAGGAACTGGCCGACCTCTTCCGCCTCGACCACATGACCACCCGCATGCGGCGGCACGCCGAGGGCCTGGTCATCCTCTCCGGTGTCGCCCCCTCCCGGCAGTGGCGCAAGCCCGTCCAGCTCATGGACGTGGTCCGCGCCGCCGTCGCCGAGGTCGAGGACTACGAGCGGATCGAGGTACGGCGTCTGCCCCGGCTGGCCGTCACCGGCTCCGCGGTCGGCGACCTCACCCACCTGCTCGCCGAACTCATCGAGAACGCCGCCGTGTTCTCGCCGCCGCACACCGCGGTACGGCTGCACGGCGAGCCGGTCGCCAACGGCTTCGTGCTGGAGATCGACGACCGCGGCCTCGGCCTGACGCCCGACGCGCTGCTGGAGTCCAACCTCCGGCTGGCCGAGACCCCGGAATTCGAACTGTCGGACACCGACCGGCTCGGCCTGTTCGTGGTCAGCCGCCTCGCGCAGCGCCAGGGCGTCAGGGTCTCGCTGCGGCAGTCCCCGTACGGCGGCACCACCGCCGTCGTCCTCATCCCGGCGAATCTGCTCACCGAGACCGGCGACGACACCGGCGCGACCAAGATCGGCGACCTCACCGAGTCCCGCCCGGCGCGGGTGCCCTCCGACACCGAGCACACCTTCCGGCAGTGGGGCCTGGACGGCATCGGCGGCGAGACGCAGAAGGAGCACGAGGCGCACCCGGCGGACGAACCCGTCGGCGCGCCGGTCGGCGAGGCGGGCGACCCGGAACTCGACGGGCCGCTGCCGTTGCCGCGCCGCCGCCGTACCGCGCCCGTACTGGTCTCCGACCGCGGCCGACCGGTCGGCGGACCCTCCGCGCAGACCTCGCAGGCCGACCGGGGAGCGCTGGAACAGGCCGCGGAGCGGGCCGTGGCGCAGGCGCAGGCCCGCGGCGAGCTGTACCCACAGGGCCAGCCGCAGGCACAGACCCCGGCGCAGGCACCGGCTCCGGCGGAGCCCCAGCCGCTGCCCGCGCGCCGGTCCCCGTCTCGGCCCGCGTCCGAACCCACGCCCGAACCCCCGTCCGGGTCCCCGCCTTTGACGGCCGCGAAGAAGACGACCGCGTCCGGCGCGAGCGGCAGCGCACTGCCCCGCCGGGTCAGGCAGGCCAATCTGGCGCCGCAGTTGAGGGTGGAGACCACCGCCCACGACAGCGGCGGCGCGACCGGCGAGGGCGCCGGCCGCGAGCGGTCGGCGGACGAGGTCCGCGACCGGATGGCGGCACTCCAGCGCGGCTGGCAGCGCGGCCGGGAAGTGACCGAGAACGACGGCACGCAAGACGACCCGTCGGCATCCGCACCGAGAACGACACCTGAGGGGAACGGTCGATGACCGCACCATCGAGCCCGACACGCGAGCTGAGCTGGCTCCTTGACGATCTGGTCTCGCGCGTGGCCAGCATCCGCAAGGCCCTGGTCCTCTCCGGCGACGGCCTGGCCATCGGCGCGTCGGACGGACTGACCCGCGAGGACTCCGAGCACCTCGCCGCCGTCGCATCCGGCTTCCACAGCCTCGCCAAGGGCGTAGGACGGCACTTCGAGGCCGGGCGCGTCCGGCAGACCATGGTCGAACTGGACGACGCCTTCCTCTTCGTGACGGCGGCGGGCGACGGAAGCTGCCTGGCCGTACTCAGCGCGGCCGAGTCCGACGTCGGCCAGGTCGCGTACGAGATGGCGCTACTGGTCAAGCGGGTCGGTGCCCACCTGGGCACCGCGGCTCGGAACGACGGCGGCGCGGCACTCAGCGGCTGACCGGATGATCTGACAACGGGGTGACGGGTGTCATGACTTCTGATTCGGACCGGTGGTACGACGACGCGGCAGGACCGGTGGTGCGGCCCTATGCGATGACAAGGGGCCGCACCAGCAACGCCGCTGAGACGAAGATCGACCTGATCGCCCTGGTGATCACGGAGACCGAGGCCGGGGACGACGGAGGCGCGCAGGACGACCACACGCTGTCACCCGAGCACCTCGACATCGTCGAACGCTGTCAGGTCCAGGCCGTCTCCGTCGCGGAGCTGGCCGCCGACCTCGACCTGCCGGTCGGGGTGGTCCGCGTCCTGGTCGGGGACCTGCTGGAGGCGTCGCACGTACAACTCCACCAGCCGGTCCCACCGGCCGAGTTGGTGGACGAGAACATCCTGCGCGAGGTCATCAACGGGCTGCGCGCGCTGTAGTGGATCGTGATCCACTGCGGCGTGCCGGTCATGTTCGAACAGGACTAGGCTCTCCGCAGACGTACGACGAAGCGCAACCGACGTACAGATCGACGTACAACTGACAACGCCGGCAGGGAAGTAGACACAACATGGCTTTCGCGCGATCGGATCGCCGCCGCAAGCCGTCCGCCGACGAGCCGGTGGCACTCAAGCTGCTGGTGGCGGGCGGCTTCGGCGTGGGCAAGACCACGCTGGTGGGCGCGGTCAGCGAGATCAGGCCGCTGCGCACCGAGGAGTCGCTCAGCGAGGCGGGCCGCCCGGTGGACGACATCGAGGGCGTGGAGGGCAAGCGCACCACCACCGTCGCCATGGACTTCGGGCGGATCACGCTCAGGGACAACCTGGTGCTGTATCTGTTCGGCACGCCAGGACAGGACCGGTTCTGGTTCCTGTGGGACGAGTTGGCGCAGGGCGCGCTCGGCGCGGTCGTGCTCGCCGACACCCGCCGCCTGGAGGACTGCTTCGCGGCCGTCGACTACTTCGAGCGGCGCGGCATCCCCTTCACGGTCGCCGTCAACTGCTTCGACGGCGCCGAGCTGCACGCGCCGGACATCGTGCGCGACGCCCTCGACCTGGACGCTTCCGTGCCGGTGGTGATGTGCGACGCGCGCGAGCGGGACTCGGCGAAGAACGTCCTGATCACCGTGGTGGAACACGCGGCGCAGATGGCGACGGGGCGCAAGGAGCCCGCCGCCACCTGAGCCCGGCGGCTGCCTGGGGCCGGACGCTTCCGCAGCCCGGCCGCCGCCTCCGACGCTTCCGCTGACTGGCCGCCGCCTGAGCCCGGTTCTTCTGCGAGACGGCCAACCGGCCGCCGTTCAGAGACGATCGTTATCCGGCGGAGCCGTCCTCGCCGTCCTCCTCCAGCCAGCCGAAGCTCCGCTCGACGGCCATCTTCCAACGCCGGTAACCGAGTTCACGTCGCGGCTCGGCCATGCGCGGCTTCCACTCGGTGTCGCGCTCCCACTGTGCCCTGAGCGTGTCGAGGCCGTCCCACACACCGGTCGCCAGACCCGCGGCGTAGGCCGCGCCGCGGCTGGTGGTCTCGGCGACGACCGGCCGGACCACCGGCACGCCCAGCACGTCGGCCTGATGCTGCATCAGCAGGCTGTTGACGGTCATGCCGCCGTCCACGCGCAGTTCGGCGATGCGTACGCCGGAGTCCTCCTGCATCGCGTCGACCACCTCGCGGGTCTGCCAGCTCGTGGCCTCCAGCACGGCCCGCGCCAGGTGCGCCTTGGTGACGAAGCCGGTGAGCCCGGTGATCACACCGCGCGCGTCGGACCGCCAATAGGGCGCGAACAGCCCGGAGAAGGCCGGCACGACGTAGGCGCCGCCGTTGTCGGGCACGCTCGCGGCCAGCGGCTCGATCTCGTCCACGCTGCGGATGAGGCCGAGTTGGTCGCGCAGCCAGTGGACGAGGGCCCCGGTGACGGCGATCGAGCCCTCCAGTTGGCGATCCCGAGGGCGCTGAGCTGGTCGGGGCGCAGCCCGGCCCTGGCGAGCGCGCCCGCCGCCACGGCCTGCGTCTTCGCCCAGATCTCGGTCGCGTCGTGCTCCACCCAGCCGGGCCTGGGGAGGATCTGCCGGTGGTCGCGCTGGTCGGCGGCGACTATCCGGCCGCCGCTGTCGAAGACGACGCACCGGGTGGACGTGGTGCCCTGGTCGATGGCGGCTACGTAGCTCACGGGCTGGTCGCTCATGTCGGTCTCCCTTGCCCGGTCCGCGCGGGACCGTGTCGGGAACGGGCGGCGGCGCGGACCGCCGGTGGCCGGTGCCCCTCCCGCCGACCGGCTCCGCGCCACCGGAAGTGTTCTCCAGGGGTGACGGAGCGTCAAGAAGCGTGACCGATCAGGTCACTTCACGACGAAGCCGCGACCGATCCCCACCGTGTGACCCGACACGCGTCGGTACGGTCCGGCCCGGTGCGCGTCCGACCAACCCGTGCGGCCCGGTGCGCGTCCGCCCGGCCCGTACGATCCGCTACGCGCCCCCCGGTGCCCGGTCACTTCACCACGACCACCGCGGAGCCGTGCCCGAACAGCCCCTGGTTGGCGGTGATTCCGAGCCGCGCGCCCGCGACCTGCCGCCCTTCCGCCCGGCCGCGGATCTGGCGGACCAGCTCGCAGACCTGCGCGATGGCCTGGGCGGGTACGGCCTCGCCGAAGGACGCCAGGCCGCCGCTGGTGTTGACCGGGATGGCGCCGCCCAGCGCGGTCGCCCCCGATCGCAGCAGTTTGGCGCCCTCACCCGCCGGGCACAGGCCCAGATCCTCGTACCACTGGAGTTCCAGGGCGGTCGACAGGTCGTAGACCTCCGCCAGGTCGAGGTCTCCCGGCGCGATCCCGGCTTCCTCGTACGCCGCCGCCGCGATCGAGGCGCGCGGCTCCCGTTCGGGCGGGGGCACGGCGACGGCGGAGTCACCTGCGATGTCCGGCAAGTCCGGTACGGTGCGCGGGTATTGGGGCGTCACGGTGGAGACCGCGCGGATCCGTACCGGGGCGGAGGTGTGCCGCCGGGCGAAGTCCATGCTCGACAGCACGAGCGCGGCGCCGCCGTCCGAGGTGGCGCAGATGTCCAGCAGTCGCAGCGGATCGGCGACGACCGCGGAGGCCGCGACCTCTTCGGCGCTGACCGGCTCGCGGTAGCGGGCCAGTGGATTGGCCGCGCCCGCACGGGAGTTCTTGACCTTGACCTGCGCGAAGTCGTCGAGTGTGTCACCGTGCACGGCCATCCTGCGGCGCGCGTACAGGCCGAAGTAGCCGGGGTTGGTGGCGCCGAGGACCCGGAAGCGCAGCCAGTCGGGGTCGTCGGGCCGCTCGCCGCCCGCGGGGGCGAAGAAGCCCTTGGGCGCGGAGTCGGCGCCGACCACGAGCGCCACGTCGGTGAGGCCCGCCAGGATCTGCGCGCGGGCGGTCGCGATGGCCTGCGCCCCGGAGGCGCACGCGGCGTAGACGCTGGTGACGCGGGCGCCCTGCCAGCCGAGCGCCCGCGCGAAGGTCGCGCCCGCCACGTATCCGGGATAGCCGCCGCGTACGGTGTCGGCGCCCACCACCGACCGCACCTCGCGCCAGTCGAGGCCCGCGTCCGCGAGGGCCGCGCGAGCGGCGGTGACCCCGTATTCGGTGAACGGCCGCCCCCACTTGCCCCAGGGGTGCATGCCGGCGCCGAGCACCGCGATGTCGGCGGTCATCGGGCACCGCCCACGGGCCGCCAGTTCCAGGTGCCGCGCCCGGTGTCGGCGCCGCCCGTACCGTCGGCTGCCGTCTCCCCGAGCACCCCGGGCACCAGCTCGACCGGCATCCCGACCGCGAGATCGGCCGGGGTCACTCCGGGCGCCGCCTGTCCCAGCACGACCATCCGCTCGTCCGCCAGCTCGACGGCGACCAGGGTGTACGGCTGCCACGCGTGTCCGGGGTCCGAGGGATACGGCGGCGGCGTCCGGTAGCGGGCGTCGGTGTACGACCAGACGTGCCCGGTCCTGGAGAGCGGGAACTCGTCCAAGTCGGTACCCGCGCACGCGGGGTTGCGGCAGAAGGAGTCCTCACGGGGGAAGAACACGCTTCCGCAGTCGCGGCACCGGGTGCCGAGCAGCCGGAAGTCGGCTCCCGTCCCCTCGGTGAACCAGCCCTCGACCACCGGCGGTGTGCGCCTGTGCTGCTCCACGCGGCCTCCCCGGCTCGCCATCTGACGGATCGTCAGTAGTGTGCCACGGGCGGCCCGCCGGCGGAACAGCGCCGGACCGCGCGACGTCGGCGGGCCGGAAGGGCCGGTGCGAGGCGGTGTCAGGCGTCGTCGCCCGTGCCGCCCTGCTCCGCCAGCCACTTTTCCGCCGTCTCGGCCAGTTCGGCGTCCCGTCCGGCGAGCATGGTGGTGATCATCTTGACGTCGCCGCGCAGTGACCACGCCGGGTGCCCGAAGGTCGCCGGATTGTTCTTCTCGATCAGGAAGTGGGCGGGCCACGCCGTTCCGTACCCGATCAGCGGCAGCGCCGCCGCGTACCGCTTGCGGCCCCGCGCCAGGCCGTACCCGGTGACCGCGAGGCCGGTGAGCGTGCCCACCAGGTGCACCCAGCGGGTGGCGGCCTTCGAGTGCATCGCCACGTAGTACGGCCAGAACTCCTCGAAAGTGCTGAACGTCTGCTTCGTCATTACCGCAGAGTAGCGCCGCCGCTGGACGGTGTCAGGGGTCGGTGCTATGGTCTTCTCGTAGTGAGAATGACTCACCCTGAGAACAACATACGGGGTGGGTTCGGCGCGAGATGGGGGCGATCATGACGGACGCGGTGAACACGCCGGAGTCGGCGGGGGAGTCGGCGGCGCGGCGGGAGCGGGACTTCCTCGACTCCTACGATCCGCGCACCTTCGACCCGATCGCCGTGACCGTCGACATCGTCGCGCTGACCCTGCGCGCCGACCGGCTGCACGTACTGGCCGTCGAGCGGGGCGGACCGCCGTTCGCGGGGGAGCGGGCACTGCCGGGCGGATTCGTCCGCGCGGGACGCGAGTCCCTGGACGAGGCGGCGGCGCGGGAGTTGGCCGAGGAGACCGGCCTGGACGCCACGGCGCTCGGCCGGGTCCACCTGGAACAGCTCGGCTCCTACGGCGTCCCCGACCGCGACCCGCGCATGCACGTGGTCTCGATCGCGTACCTCGCCTTCGCGCCGGGACTGCCCGATGCCACGCCGGGGAGCGACGCCGCGGGCGCCGCCTGGATCCCCGTCGAAGCAATCCTCCCGAAAGGGCAACCGGACACGGCGCCGCCGCGTCCCTTCGAGCAGGGTCGGCGGACCGGAATCTACGGGGGTGGTACCGGCCGCCGGCCCGCTTCTCACGGGAGCGCTCCCCGGCTCGCCTTCGACCACGACCGCATCCTCGCGGACGGTCTGGAACGCGCCCGCGGAAAGATCGAGTACACCCCGCTGGCCACGGCTTTCCTCGGCGAGACCTTCACCATCAGCGAATTGCGCGCGGTCTACGAGACGGTGTGGGGCGCGCCGCTGCACGCGGGCAACTTCCACCGCAAAGTGCTCTCCGTGCCGGGCTTCGTGGAGTCCACCGGCGAGACCGACAGCCGCCCCGGCAGCAAGGGCGGTCCGCGCGCCCGTCTCTACCGGGCAGGCGATGCCCGGTTGCTGCACCCGGCGCTGCTCCGCCCCGACCGGGAGGACGACGTCCGATGACCGCCACCACGAATCCGCTCGGTGACCCGGCCGGTGACCGGACCAACGGCCCGACGCGTGGCGCGAGTCGCGGACCCCTCGGCGACCCCGGCAACGACCCGGCGGGCGCACCGATACGCACTTTCGAGGACGCCCTCGCCGCCCTCGACGCCGACTTCCCGGCCGACGCCCACGACGCGGTCCGCCACTACCGGCGGCTCGCCCGGCTGCTGCACCCCGACGCCGCACCGCCCGGCCGCACCGCGGAGGCCGCCGCGGCCTTCGCCCGGCTGTCCGCCCGCCACCACCACACCGACGAAAGGGCCACCGCTCCCATCGTCACCACCGCGGACCGCCGCTACGTCCTCGGCCCGGTCCTGGCCACCGGCGACCTCGCCGTCCTGCGGACCGCCCACTACGACGAGAACGGCGACCGGCGCGAGGCCGTACTGAAGATCCCGCAACGGCCCCGCGACAACGACCTGTTGGAGCACGAGGCCGACGTGCTGCGCCGCCTCGACACCGTCGGCGAACGGCGGCACCGCGCGTACGCCCCGCAACTGATCGAGAGCTTCAGGCACCGCGACACCGACGGCGTCGAGCGGCACGTCAACGCGCTCGTACCGCTCACCGGCTTCCACACGCTCGCCGAGGTCGCCGCCGCCCACCCCGGCGGCCTCGACCCGCGCGACGCGGCCTGGATGTGGCGCCGCCTGCTGACCGCGCTCGGCTGGGCCCACCGCGCCCGGCTGGTGCACGGCGCCGTCTTCCCCGAACACGTCCTCATCCACCCCGAGTTGCACGGCCTGGTCCTGGTCGACTGGTGCTACGCGACCGCCTTCGACACCCATGTGCCGGTCCTCGTCGACCGGCACAGGGACGCCTATCCGCCCGAGGTCCCGGAGCGCCGACCGGCCTCCCCGGCCACCGACATCCACCTCGCCGCGCTCTGCGTGCGGCAGCTCATGGGCGACCGGGCACCGGCGCCGATGCGCGCCTTCCTGCGCGCGTGCGTACTGCCCTCGCAGAACGCACGCCCGCAGGACGCCTGGCAGCTCCTCGGCGAGCTGGACGACCTGCTGGAACGGCTCTACGGGCCGCGCACCTTCCGCCCGTTCGCCATGCCGCACATCTGACAACCGCGACACCACCACGACACAAGGGGGAACCACCATGGGCAGCGGAAGCTGGTCCACCAATGTCTACGACGCCGCCGCGCGCTACCGCGCCGCGTCCGGCTCCGGCGCCTTCGCCTACAGCGACCACGTCACCGGCTCGTCCCCGCGCAGCAGTTGGGCGGCCCACCCGTCACTCGACCCCAAGAACATCACCCTGCGGGAGAGCCGCGACTCCGCGGAACACCCCACCTCGCTCGCCATCGCCGTGCTCTTCGACGTCACCGGCTCGATGCGCACCGTGCCGCAGGTGCTCCAGACCAAGCTCCCCGAGCTGTTCGGCCTGCTGCTGCGCAAGGGCTACACCGAGCACCCGCAGGTGATGTTCGGCGCGGTCGGCGACGCCACCTGCGACCGGGTGCCCCTCCAGATCGGGCAGTTCGAGTCCGACAACCGGATGGACGACGACCTCGGCAACATCCTCCTGGAGGGCGGGGGCGGCGGCCAGATGAGCGAGTCGTACGAACTCGCGCTCTACACCATGGCCCGGCACACCGCGCTGGACTGCCACGAGAAGCGCGGGCGGCGAGGCTACCTGTTCCTGATCGGCGACGAGATGCCGTACGGCAAGGTCAAGGCGCGCGAGGTGTGGGACGTCCTCGGCGAGCGCATCCCGCAGGACATCCCGATCACCGACATCGTCACCGAACTCCAGCGCACCTACCACGTCCACTACATCCTCCCGGCGGGCTCCTCCTACGTCGGCAACACCGAAGTGCTCGGCATCTGGCGGAAGTTGCTCGGCCAGAACGTCATCGAGCTGGACGACCTCGACGCGGTCTGCGAGACCATCGCGCTGACCGTCGGCCTCGGCGAGGAGGCGATCGACCTCGCCGCGGGCCTGGCCGACCTGGCCGACGTCGGCTCGGCGGCGGGCGACAGCGTCAGCAAGGCGCTCGCCGGACTCGACCGCGGCAGGGACGGCGCGGCCCGCGGCAGCGCCCTCGCCGTCTCCGACGCGCCCCTCACCGACGGCGACGCGGGTCCCGCCACCACCACGAGGCTGTAGTGCACACCATCGTCGTCGACCTCGGATTCGGGGACGCGGGCAAGGGCGTCGCCGTCGACCGGCTCTGCCAGGACGGTACGGTCCAGGCGGTCGTCCGGTTCAACGGCGGCGCCCAGGCCGCGCACAACGTCGTCACCGCCGACGGCCGCCACCACACCTTCGCGCAGTTCGGCTCCGGCACGCTGCGCGGGGTCCGCACCCACCTGTCGCGGTTCATGACCGTCGACCCGCTCGCGCTGGCCGCCGAGGCCGACCACCTGCGCACGGTCGGCGTCCCCGACCCGTACGCCCTGCTGTCCGTCGACCGTGCGGCGCCGATCGCCACCCCGTACCACGCCGCCGCCAACCGGCTGCGGGAGCAGGCGCGCGGCGCCGACCGGCACGGCTCCTGCGGGATGGGCGTGGGCGAGGCCGCCGCGTACGCGCTCGCCCACCCCGGCGACGCGCCGACCGTCGGCGACTGCGCGTCACGCCCCCGGCTGCTGCGCCAACTGCGCCTGCTGCGCGACCGGTTGGCGGACGAGTTGGGCCCGCTTTCCGCGCCGCCGGTCGAGGACTGCGCGGAAGTCCTCGCCGCCTTCGCCCGTACGGTCACCCTGACCGACGGGGCCGCGCTGCACGACCTCCTGCGGCGGGGCCCGGTGGTCTTCGAGGGCGCCCAGGGCGTCCTGCTGGACGAATGGCACGGCTTCCACCCGTACACCACCTGGTCCACCACCACCTTCGCCAACGCCGAGACGCTGCTGGCCGAGGTGGGCACACCGGGCGAGGCACGGCGGCTGGGCGTCGTGCGCACCTACACCACCCGGCACGGGCCGGGCCCGCTCGTCACCGAGGACCCGGAGCTGACACCGCTGCTGCCCGAGCCGCACAACGGCCACGGCCGCTGGCAAGGCGCCTTCCGCACCGGCCACTTCGACGCCGTCGCGCACGCGTACGCCGTGGAGGTCTGCGGGGGAGTGGACGCCCTCGCCGTCACCCACCTCGACGCGCCCGCCCGCGCCCGCGGCCTGCGCATCTGCCGCGCCTACGGCATCGACGGCACCCTCGTCGAACGCCTCCCGCCGGGTCCGCCCGGCGACCTGGCCCGCCAGGCCGCCCTCACCGCGCGCCTCCAGCGCGCCCGACCGGCCCTGTGGGACACGCCCGGACGCGACCCGCGCCGCTGGTCGGACGCGATCGGCGCGGCCCTGGGCGCCCCCGTCCTGCTGGAGTCCTCGTCCCCGACCCGCCAGGTCCTGCGCAAGCCGCCCCGCGGCCCAAAAGCCGGCCCGACCCGTGAGCCCGCCTCTGAAGCGGTTCGGCACCCCACCCGCACGACCGCTGTCCGATAAGGTCCCGCCGTGGCCAAGGACTCTCACTGCTCGTCATGCGGCGCGCCCTTCGGCGCCGACCCCGGATGGCCGCGCACCTGCGGAAACTGCGGGGCCGTCAGCTACCGCAACCCGCTGCCCGTCGCCGTCGCCCTGCTCCCGGTACGGCACACCGACGGCACGGGGCTCGTCGTGATCCGCCGGACGATCGAGCCGCGCCTGGGCCGACTCGCCCTGCCCGGCGGCTTCATCGACTTCGGCGAGAGCTGGGAACAGGCCGTCGTCCGGGAGCTGTCGGAGGAGACCGGCATCCGCGCCTCGGCGGCGGACGTCACCCTCGCCGACGCGCTCACCGACGAGGACGGCGGATATCTGCTGCTGTTCGGCCTGCTGCCGGAGCGCGACGCGGCCGAACTGCCGCCGTCCGTACCGACCGACGAGACCGATGGGCACCAGATCCTGCCGCGCCCGGCCGAGTTGGGCTTTCCCCTGCACACCCTGGCCGCCCGCCGCTGGTTCGACGGCGCTTACGACACGGCACCGCGCACCCGGTAACTTTTACGACGCCGTGCCGCGCACCCGCACCCGGTAGCCGACCGGCTCCCCGGCGTCCGCGCCGTCCCGCTCCACCACGACCTCGCCGTCCGCCCACCGAGAGGTGAACCGTTCCATCCGTGCCGTGCCCCAGCCCTCCGGGTCGCCGCTGAAGACGACACCGCTCCCGGTACGGCCGAGTCGCGGTGCCCACACCTCCAGTTCGACCTCGCCGTCCGCCCCGGCCACCGGCACGAGCGCACCCGCCCGCGCCAGTACCGGAATCCGGCCCAGCGGCGCGTCGAGCAGCACCTGACCGGGCCCGCGGTGCGCCGTACCGGTCGCGGTGTCGTACCACAGGCCGCGCGGCAGCCGTATCGCCCGCGTCAGCGAACCCGGTTCGAGCACCGGAGCCACCAACAGCGCGTCGCCTAGCAGGAAAGCGTCACCGCACTCGCGCAACGCCCGGTCACCCGGCGCGTTCCACCACAGCGGGCGGACGTACGGGGCGCCGGTGCGGTGCGCGACGTGCGCCAGCGACTCCAAATACGGCAGCAGCCGCACCCGCTCGGTCAGCGCGGCCCGCGCGTGCTCCAGCACCTCGGGGCCGAACTCCCACGGCTCGCGCCGCCCCGCGTCGATCGCCGAATGGGTGCGGAAGAACGGCAGATACGCGGCGAGTTGGAACCAGCGCAGATACAGCTCCGGCGACGGTGAACCGGTGAAGCCGCCCACATCGGGGCCCGAGTACGGCACCCCGCACAGGCCGAGCCCGAGGACCAGCGACAGGGACGCGCGCAGCCCCGGCCAGCCGGTCGCCACATCGCCCGACCAGGTGCCGCCGTACCGCTGCATGCCCGCCCAGCCGGAGCGCGAGAAGAGGAACGGCCGCTGCTCGGGGCGCAGTTCGCGCAGCCCCTCGTAGCCCGCGCGGGCCATCGTCAGGCCGTACACATTGTGCGCCTCGCGGTGGTCGCCGCCTCGGCCCTCCAAAGAGTGCCGCGCCGAGCGCGGCAGGGTGTTCTCGCCGAAGGACACGAAGGACACCGGCTCGTTCATGTCGTGCCAGACCCCGGAGAAGCCCTGATCGAGGCGCTCGGCGTACAACCGGCCCCACCACGCCCGCACCTGGGGGTCGGTGAAGTCGGGGAAGGCCGCATCGCCCGGCCAGACCACGCCGTTGACCTCCCGGCCCCGCGCGTCCCGCACGAACGCGCCTTCCTCGGTGCCGCTGTCGTAGACCGCCACGCCGGGCTCCGCCTTCACCGCCGGGTCCACGATCGACACCGTCCGGATCCCGGACTCGGCCAACTCCGCGGCCAGACCGGGCAGATCGGGAAACCGGCCCTTGTCGACGGTGAAGACCTGGTGGCCGTCGAAGTGGTCGATGTCCAGATGCAGCACCGACAGGGGCAGTTCGCGCTCGCGGTAGCCCGCCACGACCCGCCGCACCTCCCGCTCGCTGCCGAAGCCCCAGCGCGAGTGGTGGTGGCCCAGCGCCCAGCTCGGCGGCAGCGCGGGCCTGCCGGTCAGCGCCGTCCAGCCGTTGAGCACCCGTGACGGTGTACCGGTGATCACCCAGTAGCGCAGCGGCCCGCCGTCCATCCGCAGCTCGCAGCCGCCCGGCCGGTCGTGGCCCGAGCCCGCACCCTCCTCACCGTCCCGCAGCGTCACCCTGCCGTCCCACGTGTTGTCGTGGAAGACCAGGTGGCAGCCCGCGTCGGCGACCACGAGCTGCACCGGCATGGTGATGTACAGCGGGTCGTCGCCCGGCTCGAAGGAGCCGTCGGGGTCGGTGTTCCACAACCGGTAGCCGCCCGCGGGCAGCCGCGGTCCCACGGCCCGGCCGCCGAGCCCGTACACCCGCGCGTCGGCCGGGGTCTCCGAGCGCTGCACCCAGCGCGCGCCCACCCCCGGCTCACCGCCGGTCGGCTCCCACCAGCGCGGCGGCAGCTCCCTGCGCAGCAGCACGCCGCCGGGCGTGCGGATCTCCACCGCGCCGTGCCGCGACACCAGGACGGTGACGCGCTCGGACACCACCCGCCAGCCGTCCTTGTCCGGTTCGAGGATCGCCCGCAGATCCGCCTCGGGCCGCCCGCCGGCCAGCGCGTACGACGGGTCGGGATCCGCGCCGTCCCAGCCGCAGAAGACAGCGCCGCCGATCGCCACCCGTACCCGCAGCACCGAGCGCGCGAACCGCACCCGGCCGCCGCCGGGCAGCGGCTCCACCTCCTGCGCGGCGCCCGGCACCCGGGCGCGCTCGGCGCCGCGCCGCGGCAGATCCCGCGCGTCCGTGCGCCGCCGCCGCCAGGCCGAGCGTGTGGCACGCCGGCCCTCGGCGGAACCCGCCGTCCGCACCGACCGCAGCAGGTCCCGAGCGTCCATGCCCCCACCCTTCCATCGAAACCGCCGGTCGCGCCGCTCGTTCAGCCACCGTTCACCTGGAGGGGGCGGTGCGCGACCCGCGCCGGTCGCCGGCGCCGCCGACCCGGACCGCACCCCGCGCGCCCGTGCCCTCCCGGCGGCGGGGCCGGGCCCGCGCGGGCCCGGTGAGTGATCTTCCCAGGGATCTTGGCGGGAACCCCGGCGGGAGCCGGAAACAGAGCCGCCCCGCCGCCCGGACCACCCCCTCGGAACCCCTCGTCAAAGCCCCCGCCGACACCCGCCGCGCGACCCGTGGCCACCCCGCCCTGGCGCCGAAGACGATCACATGGCATCGTCCTGCCCAGGCCCGGGGCGGGACATTCCGCCCGCAGGGGACCAGCCGCAGATACGCGACGACGCGTACCGTCCGGGGAGCCGCCCATATGAGCACCACGCCCGAGCCCGCCGACAGCCCGGAACCCCTGTGGACGCCGGGACCCGAGCGGATCGCCCGCGCGCAGGTGACCCGGTTCCAGGACTGGACGGCCGAGCGGTACGGCGCCCCGGCCGCCGTGCCCGGCGACCCCGCCGCCAGCTACCACGCGCTGCACGCCTGGTCGGTCCGCGACCCCGACGCCTTCTGGCGCGCGATCACCGAGTGGTACGACGTCCGCTTCAGCACCCCGTACGAGACGGTGCTCGCCGACGCCTCGATGCCCGGCGCCCGCTGGTTCCCCGGCGGGACCCTCAACTACGCGGAGCACGCGCTGCGCCCGGCCCTCGACCCGGCCCGCGCGGACACCCCCGCCCTGCTGCACCTGGACGAGAGCCACGAGACCGGCACGGTGAGCTGGACCGAACTCAGCCGCCAGGTCGCCTCGCTCGCCGCGGCCCTGCGCCGCCTCGGCGTCACCCCCGGCGACCGCGTCAGCGGCTACCTGCCCAACATCCCGCAGGCCGTCGTCGCGCTGCTCGCCACCGCGGCCGTCGGCGGCGTATGGACCTCCTGCGCCCCGGACTTCGGCGCCCGCAGCGTCCTCGACCGCTTCCAGCAGGTCGAGCCCGTCGTGCTGTTCACCGTGGACGGCTACCGCTACGGCGGCAAGCGGCACGAACGGACCGACGTCGTCACCGAACTGCGCGCCGGGCTGCCCTCGTTGCGCGCCACCGTGCACATCCCGCTGCTCGGCACGCCCGCCCCCGAAGGCGCCCTGGACTGGGCGGACCTGACCGCAGACGACACCGCGCCCGCCTACGAGGCCGTGCCCTTCGACCACCCGCTGTGGGTGCTCTACTCCTCCGGCACCACGGGACTGCCCAAGGCCATCGTGCAGTCCCAGGGCGGCATCCTGCTCGAACACCTCAAGCAGACCGGCCTCCACCTTGACCTCGGCCCGGACGACCGCTTCTTCTGGTACACCTCCACCGGCTGGATGATGTGGAATTTCCTGGTCTCCGGGCTCCTGGCCGGTTCCACCGTCGTGCTCTACGACGGCAGCCCCGGCTACCCCGACGTCGCCGCCCAGTGGCGGGTGGCGGAACAGACCGGCACCACCGTCTTCGGCACCTCCGCCGCGTATGTGATCGCCTGCCGCAAGGCGGACATCCACCCCGGCCGTGACGTCGACCTGTCGGCCGTCAAGTGCGTGGCCACCACCGGCTCGCCGCTGCCGCCCGACGGCTTCCGCTGGCTGCACGACGAGGTCAAGGAAGACCTGTGGATCGCGTCGGTCAGCGGCGGCACCGATGTGTGCAGTTGCTTCGCGGGCGGTGTCCCCACCCTCCCCGTGCACATCGGTGAGCTCCAAGCGCCGTGCCTGGGGACCGACTTGCAGGCGTGGGACGCGCAGGGCCGCCCGGTCGTCGACGAGGTCGGCGAGCTGGTCGTCACCAACCCCATGCCGTCCATGCCCATCAGGTTCTGGAACGACCCGGACGGCGCCCGCTACCGCGAGAGCTACTTCGAGATGTTCCCCGGCGTGTGGCGGCACGGCGACTGGATCACCCTCACCGCGCGCGGCAGCGTCGTCATCCACGGCCGCTCCGACTCCACCCTCAACCGCCAGGGCGTCCGCATGGGTTCCTCCGACATCTACGAGGTTGTCGAACGCCTGCCGGAGATCCGCGAGTCGCTGGTCATCGGGATCGAACAGCCCGACGGCGGCTACTGGATGCCGCTGTTCGTGCAGCTCGCCGACGGCGCGGAACTGAACGACGCGCTGCGCGACCGGATCCGCACCGCGATCCGCGCCCAGCTCTCGCCGCGCCACGTACCCGACGAGGTCATCGCCGTCCCCGGCGTCCCCCACACCCTCACCGGCAAGCGCATCGAGGTCCCCGTCAAACGGCTTCTCCAGGGCACCGCGCTCGACAAGGCCGTCAACCCGGGTTCGGTGGACGACCTCGGGGTGCTGCGCTTCTACGAGCGGCTCGCCGCCGAACGCGCGAAGGGCCGCTCGTAGAAGGTCACTTCAGGCGCCGACGGTCACGTCCGCGTCGCCGTCATCCGGTGTACGCCGCGAAGATCTTCGAGAACTCGTACGGCGTCTGCGAGATGTTGGTGCACTTGTAGGTGGCGCCGGTGCACGCGTTTGCGTCCCGGCCCTCCTCCCAGAACGAGAGCATGCCCAGGTGCTTGCTCTGCGCGAAGGCGACGAGCTGACGGGCGTCGGCCTGGTCGTAGACGTGTCCGTCGTCGTTCTGGCCGAGCATCGGCGTCACGCCGACCATCGCCCAGAGCTGCGCGTCGGACTTGGTCGGATAGAGGGACTTGAGCTGTCCGAACAGGCTGTTGGCGGCCTGGACCGCCGCGTCGCCGTAGTCGACGCTCTGGTAGTAGTCCATGGCCATCACATTGACCATGTCCAGGTTGACGCCCGCGTTCTTCGCGGAGGTGACCACGTTCAACCCGTTCGTGTCGAGACCGTTGGGCAGCACGGGCAGGGTCAGCGAGATCCGCAGACTCGGGTGGGACTGCTGGAGCAGCGCCAACGCCTGTGAGCGCAGGGCGATCGACGCGGGTTCCGCGACCGCCGAGCCCTCGATGTCGAAGTCGACGTAGGACAGGTTGTACGCGTCGACCACGGCGCCGTACTCGGTGGCCAGCGCACTGGCCGAACCGCACGCCTGGGCCAGCTCGATGCCGCTCGCGCCGCCGAAGGAGACCTTCACGTCCCCGCCGGCCGCCCTGATGGCGTCGATCTGGTCCTTCGCCCACGCCTGGCGCGGGTCATAGGCGTTGAACCACGACGCCTTGCAGCCCGCCGAGGTGACGAAGGCGAGCGTGAAGCTCTTCACGCCGCTTGCCTGGGACATCGCCGTGAGACTCGGCGTCGGCCAGGCGCCCATGTCCACGTACGGCGCGGTACGGATCACGCCGGGGCTCGGATTCCCGCCGCCACCGGTCGCGCTCGTGGTGCCGCTGACGGCCGCGCTGTACGCCGAGTAGTTGCCCGCCGCGTCCTTGGCGCGGACCTGGAAGGAGTACGCGGTGGACGCCGCGAGACCCGTCGCGGTGTACGAGGTGCCGGTCACGGCGACCGGCGTGCCGCCGTTGCGTGAGACCTCGTAACCGGCCACGGAACCGGAGTTGTCGGTCGAGGCGTTCCACTTCACCGTCAGCGAGGAGCTGGTCGGCGAGCCCACGGTGACGCCGCCGGGCACGGTCGGAGGCGTGGTGTCGGAACCGCCGCCACCGCCGCCCGCGTCGCAAGAAGCCCCGTTGAGCTTGCAGTTGGCGGGGGTGGCGGTTCCCGAACCCACCCAGCCGAAGACGGCCGAGGCGCCCGGCGCGAGCGTCCCGTTGTAGTCGCGGTTGGTGAACGTGTAGTGCGTGCCGCCGGACGTGGCGGACTGGGTCAGCAGCGCGTCCCAGTAGCTGCCGACGCTGCTGCCGGAGGCCAGGTCGAACTCGACCTTCCAGGAACTGATCGCGGAACCGCTGCCGTTGGTGATCGTGTACTGCGCCTGGTAGCCGCTGCCCCAGTCCGAGGTCTTGGCGAAGGCCGCGCCGACGCCGCCGGCCGCCGAGGCGGGAGGAACGAGGAACAGGACGAGCGTGCCGAAGAGCGCGAGGAGGAGTGTGAGGGATCTTCGCATGCCGGACTCCCATTTGGTCTGTACCAATGCCGCCCAGGATCTGGATACTTGACCGGCGCCGCCCCCGTCAATAGCGCCGCTGGCACCTCACTGACCACCCCCGTCACGGTGCGGTGCCTCAACCCCCGTACGTGCTCGCGGAGTCGGCGAGCACGCGACCGAAGTCGGCGGCCAGCACGGCCGCTTCCGGCACCCGAAGGTCCGCGACGGTGATCCGTACGCCCGGACCCGCACCGATCCGGAACCGCGAGCCGCCCGCCACCCACCAGCCCTGCGACCGCAGGCCGTTGACGACCGCGGCCTCGTCGCGCACCGGCACCCACACATTCAGACCGCTCACCCCGGCCCCGGTGATCCCGTGCTCCGCGAGCGCCGCGATCAGCGCCTCGCGGCGCTCGGTGTACGCCGTCCCCGCCGCGGCGACCAGTTCCGCCGTCGCCGGATCGGTCACCAGCCGGACCACCGTCTCCTGGAGCACATGGCTGACCCAGCCTGACGTCAGCAGCATCCGGCCGTCGTGCCGGGCGAGCGTGACCGGGTCGCAGGCCATCGCCGTCCATCGCAGATCGGTGCCCAGATGCTTGGAGACCGTACGGATCTGCGCCCATCGCCCCGGACCCCGCGCCCCCGCCGTGGTCAGCGAGTGCAGCGGACCGCCCGCCGTGTCCGCGCTGTGGTCGTCCTCGACGACCAGCACCTCGGGCGACCCCGCCAGCACCGCGAGCAACTCCTCCCGGCGCGCCTCCGACACCCGCGACCCGTACGGATTCTGCGCGCGCGGACACAGCACCACCGCCCGCGCGCCGGCCCGCAGCGCCGACCGCAGCGCTTCCGGCCGCATCCCCTCGTCGTCCACCGCCACCGCGAGCGTCCGCAGCCCCAACGCCGGTACGAGATCGAGCAGATGGTGGAAGCCGGGGTCCTCGACGGCCACCGCGTCGCCGGGCCGCAGCTCCACCGACAGCAGCCGCGCGACGCAGTCCAGCGCGCCGTGCGCGAAGGTCACCTGCGCGTCGGGCACCCCGTCCCGGCGGAACCACGCCCGCGCCAGCTCCTCCAACTGCGGCAGCCGGGGCGAGGCGCGGTGCGAACGTGCGCCGGGCGACAGCCGTCCCGGCGGCACCAGATCCGGCAGGAAGGCCGGGTCCGGATGGCCGCCCGCCAGATCCCGCAGCCCCTCTGGCACCCGGGGCGGACGCCGCGAGGCCACCGAGGGCGCCGACGCGACCACCGTCCCGCCGCGCCCGCGCGTCACCACGATCCCGCGCCGCCGCAGCTCCTTGTACGCCGTCGCCACCGTCCCCGGACTCACGCCGAGCCCGTCCGCCAGCGTCCGCACCGGCGGCAGCGCGTCCCCCGGCCGCAACCGCCCTTCGGTCACCGCCCGTTCGGCCGACGCGGCAATCTCCCTGGCCGTCGCACCGCTGATCGCATATTGTGTTGCCACATACATGAGTATGTACCAATACAAAGCCGTACGGCAAGCGAGTACGTGGCGGACGAGCGGCGAACGGACCCGGTGACGAGGGGGAGCGGACACGATGCGGATACCGCCGATACCAGGAGGCCCGGACGGGCGGCGGATGCTCTGGATCAACCTCATCGACAAGACCGGCTCAGGACTCTGGGTCGCCGTCACCGCCCTCTACTTCGTCCTCATCGGCGGACTCAGCACCGGCCAGGCCGGACTGCTGCTCGGCCTCGGCGGCGCGGCCGGCATCGCGGGCGCGCCCGTCGCGGGCCGCCTGGCCGACCGCGTGCCGCTCACCCGCGTGCTGTTCGCCGTCCAACTCCTGCGCGGCGCCTCCAGCCTGCTGCTCCTGCTCGCCCACGGCTTCTGGCAACTGCTGCCCCTGGTCGCCCTCGGCAGCTTCGGCGAACGCTCCGCCTCCGTCCTCACCAAACTCTTCGCCGCCCGCGTCGCGGGACCCGACCGCGCCCGCTACCAGGCCGTACAGCGCACCGTCGTCAACGTCGGCTACACCGTCGGCGGCCTCGGGGCCTCCGCCGCCCTGGCCATCGGCACCAGCGCGGTCTACCGCGGCCTGCTCCTCGGCGACGCCCTGTCCTTCGTCCTCGTCGCCGCCCTGGTCGCCCGCTGCGCCGAACCCCCCTCGGCCAGCAGAACCGTCGCCGCCCACACCGGCCCGACCGCCACCACGGCCACAACCTCCCTCCCGCACCGCGAAGTCGGCGCCCGGTCGAACCCCTGGCGGGACCGCGGATACCTCCTCTACGCCGCCCTCGACTCGGCGATGTTCCTGTACGGCTGCGCGCTCAGCGTCGGCATGCCGCTGTGGATCATCACCCGCACCGACGCCCCGCACGGCCTCGCAGCCGCCATCTTCGTCGTCAACACCGTCATCGTGGTCGCCTTCCAGGTCCGGCTCTCCCGGCACGGCAGGACCCCACGCGTCGCCGCCGACTCTCTGCGCCGGGTCGCCGTATGGTTCCTGCTCTCCGGAGCCGCCACGGCCGTCGCCGTCGTCCACACGCGATGGGCCGCGACCGCCGCGATCCTCGCCGCCGCCATCGCCTTCACCGTCGTCGAGATGATCCAGTCCGCCATCTCCTGGGAACTGTCCGTCGCCCTCGCACCCGACGACGCACAGGGCAGCTACGTCGGCGTGCACGGCCTCGCCCAGTCCACCTCACGCTGCGTCGGCCCGCTGCTCATGACCTCCGTCGTCATCGCCACAGGACCGACCGGCTGGATCGCGCTCGGCGCCGTACTCGCCGCCGCAGCGCTCCTGCAACGCCGCCTGGTCCTGCGCCGCCTCGACCGACCGCACCCGACCGCCGCAGAACCGCCGTTGTCAGTGCCCCCGGTTACGGTGAGTGAGCACTAGGGGTCATCGGGACCCCGGTGCCACACCGAGGGGGAAGCATGTCCAGCACCAAGAACCGCACCACCCACCGCAAGAACCGCCACGCCCGCGCCGACCAGGCACAACGCCCGCCCCGGCACCGCGCGGCCCACCGCAGGGCGCTGCGCCGCGAAGCCCCCACTGTCGTCGCCCTGCTCCTGGACGACGAGGACTTCGCGGCCCTGACCGACCACCGCAGCTTCGCCTTCGACAACTACGCACAGTATCTGCACGCCGTCGACGCCTTCCTCCGCCACCTGCACGCCCAGGGCCACCACATCGCCGTCACACTCTTCGACCCCGACGCCTACGCCGCCTACTGCACCACCACCCGCCAGCCCCCGGACAGCGCCACCACCCGCACCCACTACACCGCGGAGGCGACCGCCGCGGGCCCCTCCATCGCCTACACCCGCCAGTCCCTCACCCTGCTGCGCGCCCAACTCGCCCACGAAGCCGACCGCCGCGCCACCTGGGAGAGCGCCACCGACGCCCTCACCCGGGCCGGCACCTGCCCCGACTGCGGACAGGACCTCGCCCACTGCGCCTTCGACCGCGCCTCCGACACCCTGCTGCGCCTCATCGAGACCGTCGGCCCCGGCACCCACCACGTCGTGTGCAGCCTCCCCGCCGACGACGGCCCACTGCTCGCCGCCGTCCACGTACACGCCGACACCGACGACACGATCGAACTCGCGGAGAACGACGCCCTCGTGCTCTGCACCGTCATGGCCGCCAGCACCGCCACCGGCCGGACCGGAGGCGTCGTCCTGCGCACCACCCACGACGACGAACGGCCCGACACCGTACGCGGCTGGTCCCTGCGCGACGGCCACCTCCACCCGCTCACCGAAGCGGAGGTCTTCAACGCCTACTGCACCGACGCCGCCACCGGCGACCCCGTACCGCCCGAGCACGGCGTCGTCTACCGCGCGGGACTCCCCCTGCCGCCACCGCCCGTCGACCACATCGGCCCGACGGGTCCCTTCGGACCCCTCACATGAGGGAGAGGCCGCAGTACGGGACCGGCTGGCGCGGAACACCGGGCCGATGACAAAACGGCGGAGGGCGCCCCACCCCGCACGGGTGGAACGCCCTCCGCCAACCGGCCCGACCGCCGTCGTAGCCGTCGTCGGCTCACTCGCCGGACAGCACGCCCTGCGCCGCCCGCCGCGCATCATCGGCGCTGTCGGTCGCCCGAGCCGCGGCAGCCGCACGCTCGCACTGCGCCAGCGTGTACTTCGCCAACGTCGCCCGCACATAAGGAATCGACGCCGCACCCATCGAAAGGCTGGTGACACCCAGACCCGTCAGCACACACGCGAGCAACGGATCCGCCGCCGCCTCACCGCACACACCACAGCTCTTGCCCTCGGCCCGAGCCGCGTCCGCGGACGCCGCCACCAGGTCGAGCAGCGCGGGCTGCCACGGGTCCTGAAGCCGCGACACCGCACCGACCTGCCGGTCCGCCGCGAAGGTGTACTGCGCCAGGTCATTGGTGCCGAGCGACAGGAACTCGACCTCCTGGAGAATCGACCGCGCCCGCAGCGCCGCCGACGGAATCTCCACCATCGCACCGAACTTCGCCCGCAGCCCCGCCGCACGGCACGCGTCCGCGAACGCCTTCGCGTCCTGACGGTCCGCCACCATCGGCGCCATGACCTCCAGATACACCGGAAGCCCCTCCGACGCCTTCGCCAGCGCGGTGAGCTGCGTCCGCAGCACCTCCGGGTGGTCGAGCAGCGACCGCAGCCCCCGCACACCCAGCGCCGGGTTGGGCTCGTCCGCGGGCGTCAGGAACTCCAGCGGCTTGTCGGCGCCCGCGTCGAGCACGCGCACCACCACCCGGCCCTCGGGGAACGCCTCGAGCACCTGGCGGTACGCCTGAACCTGCTTGTCCTCCGTCGGCGCCTTCGAGGAGTCGTCCAGGAACAGGAACTCCGTACGGAACAGACCCACGCCCTCCGCCCCCGCCGCCACCGCCGCGGGCACGTCGGCCGGCCCGCCGACATTCGCCAGCAACGGCACCTTGTGCCCGTCCGACGTCGCACCAGGACCCGACGACGCCGACAGCGCCGCCTTCCGGGCCGCGGCCGCCTCGGACAGCGCGGTCCGCTTCTCCTCGTCCGGCTCGACGAACACCTCACCGGTGCTGCCGTCGACCGCGATCAGCGTCCCCTCGGCCAGCTCACCCGCACCCGGCAGCGCCACCACGGCCGGCACCCCGAGCGCCCGCGCCAGAATCGCGCTGTGACTGGTCGGCCCGCCCTCCTCGGTGACGAAACCGAGCACCAACGCAGGGTCGAGCAGCGCCGTGTCCGCAGGCGCCAGATCACGCGCGATCAGCACATACGGCTCGTCGCTGTCCGGCACACCCGGCATCGGCACACCCAGCAGCCGCGCCACGATCCGGTTCCGCACGTCGTCCAGATCCGCGACCCGACCGGCCAGATACTCACCAGCGCCCGCCAACAGCGCCCGGTAGGAGGCGAAAGCGTCGTACACCGCGCGCTCGGCCGTACTCCCCACCGCGATCCGGCGCTCGGCGTCGGCCAGCAGCTCCGGGTCCTGCGCCATCAGCGCCTGCGCCTCAAGCACCGCCTGCGCCTCGCCGCCCGCGAGATGACCACGCGCGGTCAGATCGGCGGCCACCGCCTCGACGGCCTGCCGCGCCCGACCCTGCTCGCGCGGAGCGTCGTCCGCCGGGATCTGCTTGGCGGGCGGCTCCAGAACAGCGGTGCCCATGTGCCGTACCTCGCCGATCGCCACACCGTGGCTGACACCGACGCCTCGCAGCGTTGTCTCCATCTCACCCGTCTCCGGTCGATGCGGCGGGTCGATGACGCCGCCGCTTAGGTTGCGTGCCCCCGCTGGCCTGACTCCTGGCGGAGCGCGGGACTACTTCCAGATGAAGAGAGTGCCGCCCGCTTCGATCTCGCCGCTCTCCGCGACCTCGCCGAGCGCTTCCACCGTGGCCTCGAGCGCGACCACGGGGCACACCGGCGACTTCCCGGCCTCCTCGACGGCCGCCGGATTCCACCGGACGACCTCCTGGCCGCGGCTGACGGTGTCGCCCTTGGACACCAGCAACTCGAATCCCTCGCCATTGAGCTGAACGGTGTCGATGCCGAGGTGCGTCAGCACTCCGTGCCCTTCGTCGTCCACGACGACGAACGCGTGCGGGTGCAGAGAAACAACGACTCCGTCCACCGGGGACACCGCCACCGTCGACTCGCGCACGGGGTCGATGGCCGTACCCGGTCCCACCATGGCGCCGGAGAACACGGGGTCGGGCACTGCCGCGAGCCCGATGGCCCGTCCGGCCAGCGGAGAAGAAACGGTCGTCATGGGAAGCCTCCTATATGCGGAGCTCAAGACGCCGTCACTGCCTGTCACCGGACGGCGAGGCCGCGAGAGCAGCCTAAGTCATGTCAAGTATGGATTCCGCCCGAGCGGAAGCGACCACATGATGACCCTTCCCGATCGGAAGTCTGTCATCCGGCCACCCTCAGCCACCGTGACTGTCACCGCGACCGTAACGGCCGCGGTCGATTTGCTCCGAGCGAGGGAGTCCAGTACGTTGGCACAACCGCCTCGACGAGACCCGCGGAAACGTGTGTGCTCGGAACGGGGTTGGTAATTCCGACCGAATAGCTTCTGCTAAAGTCGGAGACACGACGAAGGGAAAGCCCGGAGGGCCGGTGAAACGGTCTGAAGGAAGCTTCCGTTCCTTGAGAACTCAACAGCGT